>JALYSZ010000320.1 GCA_030854525.1 Chloroflexota bacterium
GGCGCGAGCGGAGGCGACCGAGTCCTCGGCCTGTCGAATTGGGGCGAGGATGCAGCTTCGATCGGACTCTCGGCCGCCGACTCGCGGCATCACCTGCATCTGCTGGGCTCGACAGGCACGGGCAAGACGACCGCGTTGCTCAACCTCGCGACACAGGACATCAACGCGGGGCGCGGCGTCGCGGTCCTCGATCCGAAGGGAGACCTCGTCCGCGGCATCCTCGCGCGCATCCCGCGCGAACGCCTGGAGGACGTGATTCTGATCGCGCCGGACGACGGCGCGATCGCGGTCGGGATCAATCCGCTCGAGATCTACCCCGGCGACGATCGCGATCTCGTGGTGGAAAACACGCTGAGCATCTTCAAACGGATCTACGAGCGGTCATGGGGTATGCGGACCGATGACATCCTGAAGGCCGCGCTCCTCACGCTGCTCCGCCGCCCTGACCCAACGCTCGCGCACATACCGCTTCTGCTCACCGACGCTGTGTTTCGGCTCCGGACGATCCGGGATCTGCGCGACCCCCTCGGCCTCGATAGCTTCTGGGTTTGGTTCGGCAAGCTTTCGGAGCACCAGCGCAACGAGGCGATCGGTCCGGTTCTCAACAAGCTTCGCGACTTTCTCGTCCGTCCACGACTCAGAAGAGTTCTTTGTCAGCTCCGCTCGACCGTCGACCCGCGCGAGCTAGTGAATTCCGGCCAGATACTTCTCGCGGATCTCTCGGTTGGGCTCTGGGGCGAGACGACCGCGTCACTCATCGGATCGTTCCTCGTCGCAAGGATCTGGCAGGCAGTCCTAGCGCGCTCGAGCCTCGAGGAGGAGAACCGACGACCGTTCTATCTGTATATCGACGAGTTCCAGCACTTCCTCGGCATGCCTGGGCAGTTCGGTGACGCGCTCGCAGAAGCACGCAGCCTCGGGCTATCGCTGACGATCGCGAATCAGCACCTCGGGCAGCTGCCGCGCGAGATCCGTGAGGCGATCGGCTCAAATGCGCGGAGCCGTCTCGTCTTCCAATGCGGGCAGGACGACGCCTCCTATCTCGCGCGGGAGTTTGCCCCGCTGGATGCGACGGCGCTGATGTCGCTTCCGAGGTTCGAGATGGCAGCGCGCATCTCGATCGCCGGCCAAACCTCGCAGCCCTTCACGCTGAGGACGCTTCCGTCGCCGCGGGTGAAGGACGTAGGGATCGCGGCGGAAGCGCGGGCCACTTCGCTGAGACGCTTCGGTCGTGAGGTCCGGGTCGTCGATGGCGACCTCCAGGCCGCGCTTGCCCCATCGGCGGAGCCACGCTCTGATGCTCGCGTCGGCCTCAGAACGCGGCCATGACGTCGGTCGGTAGTCCTGATGACCTTCGCCGGTGTGTGCGTCGCGCTGTACCGCGGTTGTCGTCGCCCTACATCCGAGGGCTCGAATCAGGCGAGAACTCGAAAGAACCAGCGGTGACTAGTCGGGCTTCGAGAGCGCGTCTCTTATGACAGGCGAGTCGTCGCGGGAGCGGGACGTTCCTCTTCGGCTCGCCAGTTTCCGCGGGCTGGGCGAGTTTCAATAACACGACGTTCCCGTGTCCGGGTGGATGTCAGCCGTGTGACCACTCGCTGTATTCTGAGGTCCGTTCTTATCGAGACGGTATCTGGACCCGAAGCTCGGCATACTCGGGCTCAGGCGGCACCGGGTTCATCTGCCAGGGTTGGATCCATACCGATTCAACTTCGGGCACCCGCTAGCGTTCTCACTCATCCTGGGAGGTCCGCCGTGAATCCGTTAATTGTTGCCCTGGTAGGTTTCGCGAGCGTTCTCGACTTAGCGTTCGTTGTTCAACTTCAGCGGCGACGGGCGGATCTCCCCGTCGGGTTGGCAATCGCCCTGCAACTTGCGGCGATTGTTGCCGGGCTCGGGGCCCTGTTTGGTGGTGAACCGATCAGCTCTATCGCAGTCTGGATCATGCTGGGCGCCGTCAACCTATGCCTCGGTTTGGCCGGGCTGGGCCGCCAGCCCATGTTGGCTTCCCTCGGATTGGCTGGCACTGTTGGAGCGATCGCGCTCATCCTTCTCCATTCATTTGCCAGCCTTGCACTGATCGCTGCGGCGGGGACGTTGTGCCTCGGCGCCGTTCTCTTTCCAAGACGAGGGTTAGCCTCCGCATAGCGATGCGGCTGCGACTACAAGAGGCGCGCCGAGCGCTCGCGAAGGCGTGGGCGCCCTCACGCGACAGCCGATCGGTGAACGGCAGAAGTCTGCGGCGTAAGAGTTGGTCAGCCGAGAGCGCACTTTTGCGAATTTGCTGAGGAATTCGCGCGTCGATTCGAAAAACAAGCGAGAAGTCTGCAAAACATCCGTCCTGGGTCAGCGAGGCGAAACATGCGCTTCTTGCGCTGCAGACTTCTGTCGTTCGCCGTACCCCCTGCGGCATCCACCGGCTTCCAGGTCCGCGAGTGTGGCGGAGGGGCGCAGGACGGCGGAATCGACGAATATCCGGACTTCCCATACGCAAAACGGCATGGTCACGCCACTCATGGGTGCGGATGAACGATGAGCAGTGGGACGTGGCACTCGAGGAGTGCTACGCGCGGGTGCTACGAGCACTCGCGGGTGCCTGCGGTTCGCTCGAGCGCGCCGAAGACGGCCTCCAGGACGCACTCGTCGCGGCTTGGAAGCCGGGTGTCCGCGAACAAATCGATCGGCCCGACGCGTGGCTCTACCGCGTCGGCCTACGTGCCGCTCGTCGAAGTCGATGGCGACTGCGCTTTGAGCAGCGCCTCACTAGCCAGGTCGCGGCCGGTGGCGAGCCTGGCATCGACCGAGTCGCGGCGATGGAGATGCTCGCGAAGCTGACGTCACGCC
>JALYSZ010000282.1 GCA_030854525.1 Chloroflexota bacterium
CGCCAAGGAGAACCCGGCCGCGCACAAGGCGCTCGGCAAGGCGCGCAACGAATGGGTGCTGCGCGTCCGCGGGACGGTGCGCCCGCGCCCCGAGGGGACGAAGAACCCGAAGCTGCCGACCGGCGAAGTCGAAGTCGCGGCGACCGAGATCGAGGTCCTCAACGAATCGAAGACCCCGCCCTTCTACGTGAACGAGGAAACGGAGGTCGACGAGAATCTCCGGTGGAAATACCGCTACGTCGATCTTCGCCGCGAGCGGTCCCGCGAGCTGATGCGCCTCCGGCATGAGGTCGTCGACTTCATCCGCAACTTCATGGTCGAGCGCGGCTTCTGGGAGATCGAGACCACCTATCTCATTCGATCGGACCCGACGGGTGCGCGCGACCTCGTCGTCCCGTCACGGTATTACCCGGGAAAGTTCTGGGCGCTGCCGCAGTCGCCGCAGCAACTCAAGCAGATCCTCATGGTCGGCGGGATCGACCGCTACTTCCAGATCGCGCGGAACTTCCGGGATGAGGACCCGCGTGCCGACCGCACCCTCGAGCACAGCCAGCTCGACCTGGAGATGAGCTTCGTCGACAAAGAAGACGTGATGGCGCTCGGCGAGGAGCTGTACACCGCGATCTTCCAGAAATACGGACGCAGGCCGCTGAAGCAGGTGCCCTGGCCGCGCATGACGTTCGACGACGCCATGCGACGATTCGGGATCGACCGCCCGGATCTCAGATTCGGGATGGAGATCATCGATCTCACCGATGTCTTCCGCTCGAGTGGGTTCAAGGTCTTCCGCGAGACGATCGACCAGAAGGGCGTCGTGCGCGCGGTAGTCGTGCCGGGGAAGGCGAAGGCGACGCGCAAGGAGATCGACGACCTGACCGCCATCGCCAAGCGAAAGGGCGCGAAGGGCCTGGCCCAGTTCGCCCTCGTCGGCGACACGATCGAGTCGCAGGTCGCGAAGTTTCTATCGGCAGAAGAGCTCGCGGGGATCCGTCGCCTGACCGGAGCGAAGGACGGTGATCTCGTGCTCGCGGTCGCGGACCAGTACCTCGTCGCGAGCGAATCGCTCGGTGTGCTCCGCGAGCATCTTGGGCACGCGCTCGGGCTTGCGGACACGAGCGCGCACTACGCGCTGTGGGTGCACGAGTTCCCCCTGGTGCAGCGCACGCCGGAGGGCGGCTGGACATTCGCCCACAACCCCTTCTGCGGGCCGCTGACGCCACACGACCTCGAGCTCCTCGACACCGAACCGGAAAAAGCGAGGAGCATGCAGTACGACCTCACCATGGACGGCCGCGAACTTGGCGGCGGGAGCGTGCGAAACCACACGCGCGCCGCGCAGGAACGGATCTTCGCGCAGATGGGCGTCTCCAAAGAGGAAGCGCAGGAGCGCTTCGGCGCGCTCCTCGATGCGCTCGACTACGGGGCGCCGCCGCACGGCGGCATCGCGCCGGGCATCGACCGTCTGGTCATGACGCTCGCCGGGACCGAGAACATTCGCGAAGTGCAGGCGTTCCCGAAGACGCAGACCGGGTACGACCCGCTTCTTGACGCGCCCGCGCCGGCCGATTCGAAGCTGCTCGAGGAGCTCGGTCTGCGGGTCGTGGCGAAGCCGGAAAAACGAGCCTAGCCGACTCGAAAGCCGATGGCGCGCGCCGCGCCAGCCTGAACATCGTCTCTTGTCACGAAGACGACCTCGTTATCGCCCGCGAGCGGCGGGCACTCCTCGGAGCACACGGCGAGATGGATGGCGTCGAGCGGTCGTAAGCGATGGTCGAGTACGTAGCGGTAGGCGGTCGGAAGGATCTGGCTCGGACGAAGATCGAGGGGACTGACGGCGCCACCATCCGCGAGATCGGCATCCATCGTCGTGAGGAGCTCGCGCCATCGCGAGAGCCTGCCGCCTGCCGACGCGGCACGGACCGCGCTTGCGAGCTCGAGCCGCGTGATCTCGCTTGTGACGACGAAGTTTCGCCCTTCCAGGAGGAGCGATCGGAGCTCCACGTGGTCCGCCTCGTCTGCCAGATAAGCGCGGGCGAGCGCACTCGTATCCGCGTAGAAGAGCGTCACTGGCGACGACGATCCTCGGCCAGCGCCCGGCTCACGGCATCACCAGAGCCGCGCGTCAACGCGATTGCCGCATCCCGCGAGAGCGCCTTCCGGGGGCGGGGGATATCGGCAAGCCGCCCCAGGGCACGGAGGCGCGCTCGCAGGAGATCCGGACCGTCACGCCCAGCCACGGCGCCGCGCAGGAGATCGCTGACCATCGCGTTCACAGACCGACCCTCGGCTGCTGCGCGTCGCTTCAGGCGGCGGTGGAGATCCTCGTCGATCCTGGTGATGAGCTGGCGCATCGGCGACGATGATAGCACGGCACGACGTTGTGCTATCAACGCCCCCGCTATGGACCGGGGTCGCGGATCGGGATGCGGTCCTGCCAGCCGAAGACCACGCCGATCGGACGGCGGTCGGCTCCGACGAGATAGACGACGCGATTCCAGTTGGGGAGCGGCGTCGCACTGTTGCCGGCCATCGGCGGCGGACCCTTTGCTGAGCCAAAGTCGCCGTCGAGATAGCAGACGGCGACCCGCTCGGTCGCGGGGTGATCGCGCCACTGCGAGACGGGACGCGGCCCGCCCGGCGACAACGGCGTCTCATGCCACTTCACGACGGACGCCGCAGTGCTGTCGAAGGCCGCGGCGACGACGTACGGCGTGGGGCCGATCGGCAACGAGGCGCAGATGTCGCGCGCGCTCGCACGGCGAAGTGTCTCGGCCGGCCGGAGGCTGCTTGCGACCTCAACGAGCGTGTCGAGTTGCGACTCGTCGCCCGGAAGAGAGAGCTCCGTGTAGACGCCGTCGTGCGTCGTGGCGAGGATCGTCGCGCCGTTGGCGAGCGTGGCCCACTCCCACTTCACGCCGTTCACGTCCCGCTCGCCGTTTCGCAGCGATTGCGACGCGCCCTCCTTGACCGGGCGCGAACCGCGGCGCTCGTACAGGTGGAGGACCCGTCGGTCCGCCAACTGGATCGCGAAGTCGTAGCCCCCGTCGTAGCTCGTCGCTCCGCTGACGGCGTTCAGCAGGCACTGCATCGAGGGCGATGTCGGGACGAGCGGTGGAAGACCGGCCCAGTCGAGCTCGGTCTGCGGCCGCGCGCTGCTCGCGCACGCAGCCATGAAGACAGGAGATGCGGGCACAGGAGCGTCGGCCGGAGAGGAGCGGCCCACAACAGGATCCGCATCGTTTTCGAGTGTAGGAGCGACTTAGACTTTCACCAATGGACCGCGTCTATCTCGACCACGCCGCCACCACGCCCGTCGACCCGGAGGTCGCCGAGGCGATGGCCCGCGTCCTCGGCGAAACGCACGGCAACCCCTCGAGCATCTACGCCGAGGGCCGCGCGGCGCGAAAGGCCGTCGACCGCGCGCGCGACGAGGTCGCGGCGGCGATCAACGCCGACCCCGGCGAGATCGTCTTCACGAGCGGTGGCACGGAGGCCGACAACCTCGCGCTGCG
>JALYSZ010000361.1 GCA_030854525.1 Chloroflexota bacterium
TACCTAGTCCCTGCGGCTCGGGCGGTTCATGAGAGCGGGGCGAGCTTCGGAGGGGATTGGAGGTCACGCCTTGCGGTGTTCCGGTCGAGCGAAGACCGGTATTTCCGAAAGCATCGGCCAAGGTGGGAATCCTGGGCGCTGCGGCTGGTACGACCGATCTACGCCAGGTTCGGCCTTCGGAGGACCCTGTATCACCTGAGCGGCTCGCAGATTCCCGATCGGTGACCGTTTTCTTTGACGCGCGCTACTCGGGCGAGACCGGTGTCGGCCGTTACGTCATACAACTGGCTCGGCAACTAGAGGGCCACGGACGTCTGCGATATCGATTTCTACGGGAATACAGCGCGGCAAGATCGACGGATATCCCTGTCCGCGGTCGCCCGTTCGCTGCTGCGGATCAATTCCGGCTCGCGCTGATCTTGCGTCGGCTTCATCCGCAGCTGTTCCACTGTCCCCATTTTCTCGTGCCCATTCTCTGGCGCGGCCCGCTCGTAGTGACCATCCATGACGTCATTCCCCTGGACTACCCCCAGTCGATCGCCTCGCCGTTTGCCCGGCGGCTGTATCCGCTTTTGGTGCGGCTGGCGTGCGCTCGGGCCTTACGAGTTCTCGTGCCCTCGAACGCGACCGGGGATGCCCTAGTCCAGCATGGTCTTACGCTGCGTGATCGGATCGTCGTCACGCCTCCTGGCCCACCGCTTCTCGTCGGACCGGCGAGGAGCGACAACCCCGCTGGCGGCTTCATCCTCTTCGTCGGCGACCTCAAGCCTCACAAGAACCTCGGGACGCTGCTCCGCGCGTATTCCGGACTGGCGCCACAGTTCCGAAGACGTGTGCGCCTCGTCGTCGTAGGAGATGGTCCTGAGAAGAAGCGTCTGCAGGAGCGGGCGCGTTCGCTTGGCGTCGCTGGAAACGTTGTGTTCGCTGGGCACGTTGAGGACTCGCGCCTTTCTGCACTCTATGCTGGCGCCCTGTTCGTCGTGCTGCCTTCCTTCGCGGAAGGTTTCGGCCTCACAGCTTTGGAGGCGATGGCGCATGGAGTTCCAGTAATCGTCTCTGACATTCCGGCGCTCCGCGAAACGACCGCGGGAGCCGCACTGAGTTTTGACTCGCACGACTCGGACGCGCTGCGAGCCGCACTGGCGCGGCTGCTCGATGACGATGTCTTGCGGACGGAGCTAGCCGCGCGCGGGCGCCGACGGGCCGAGGCATTCTCGTGGTCGACAACTGCGCGACTCACGGAAGATGCGTACGAGATGGCTCTGTCGGACTAACCGGATACTCGGAGCATGAAGGCGGCACAAACGCGCACTGATTCGTCGCCGGTCTACGACACCGCGAGTCTCCCGCCGCCCTTCTGGGAGGAGCTCGTCCAGGTATGGCGGTACCGGGATCTCCTCGTCCAGCTCGTCTCGCGAGACCTGAAGACGCGCTACAAGCGGTCGGTTCTCGGAGTGGCCTGGACGCTTCTCAATCCGCTCGGAATGCTGGTCGTTCTTACCGTGGTCTTTTCCAACCTATTCCGCTTCGATCTGCCCAACTACCCGGTATATCTGCTGGCCGGCATTGTCTTTTGGACATTCTTCGCGCAGACCTCGATCGCCGTGACCAGCCATCTCTTGTGGGGCGGCACGCTTCTCAGTCGCATTTATGTTCCGCGGACCGTTTTCGCGCTCTCGGCGGCAGGAACGGGGCTTATCAACTTCGCCGTGTCCCTCGTGCCGCTTTTCGCGATCACAGTAGTAGAGGGAATCCGGCCAGACGTTTCTCTCATCTGGGTTCCCTTTGCGATGCTGCTCGCTGCCGCGTTCGCACTAGGGGTCGGTCTGCTCCTGTCGACTCTCGCACTCGAGTTCCCGGACATCGTCGACATGTACCAGATCGCGATTTCGGCGTGGTACTTCCTCACGCCGATCCTCTACCCCCAACAGATTTTCCCCGAGGCATATCGTTGGGCGCTCGACCTCAATCCCGCCTATCACATCCTTGAGGTATTCCGCCACCCGGTGTACTGGGGTTCCGCGGCGGGGCCACTAACGATCATCGCTGCGACCGTCTCGGCCGTGGCAACCCTTGCGGTTGGGTGGATCGTCTTCACAATGCGTGCGGATCGCATCTCCTACCGGATCTAGGCTGTGATGCGAGTTAATGAGCCGAGGATCGACGTTCAGGGCGTGTCAGTGCGGTACCGCGTCCCCCACGAGCGCATCACGTCATTCAAGGAGTACGCGATCCGGCGACTGCAGCGGCGCATCGTTTTTGAGGACTTCTGGGCACTCAAAGGCATCAATCTTAATGTGGGTCCGGGCGAAGCGATAGCGATCATAGGTCGTAACGGGGCTGGTAAGAGCACGCTGCTGCGCGTGATTGCGCGAGTGCTCAAACCGACAACCGGAAGGGTGATTGTCCGTGGATCTGTCGCCCCCCTGCTTGAGGTGGGTGCCGGCTTCCATCCGGAATTGACCGGGCGTGAGAACGTATTCTTGAATGGCACGCTGCTCGGCCATACAAGGCGGGACATTGAAGAACGGTTCAGTCAGATCGTCGCATTTGCTGAACTGGGTGAGTTCATTGACTCACCGCTGCGGACCTATTCGTCGGGTATGGCGACACGTCTGGGCTTTGCAGTGGCAACAGCGTGGGAACCGGATGTCCTGCTTGTCGATGAGTTGTTGGCCGTAGGAGATGAAGCGTTCCAGCGGAGATGTGTGGAACGCATCGAAACTTTCCGAAGCGCGAGCGTCACACTATTACTCGTATCGCATGATCTCACGATGATCACTCGAACGTGTGAGCAAGCCATCTGGCTTGATCGTGGCATAGTCGGTGCATCCGGACCGGCGGCCGAGGTCGTAGACGCATACCGAGGTGCCGCGGTTGTTGGATGACGCCCGACCTCTACCTGGTGACGAGCCTTCGCAAAGCCCATCAGAGAGTCGCAGGTGGTGTGAGATGTGTATTGTGTCCCTCTGCGAGATCGATCGCGCACGACGCAACGAGTGAGACGTGTTCGAAGATAGTTCCGGGTCTGCGTCCAAGTACAAACGAGAACTGAACCTAAGCGACGGCAATACGGCGCACGCGAAGATAGTCGCGCTCGTTAAGGGCGCGCGATCAATTCTGGAGCTCGGCTGCGCTTCTGGCTACATGACGCAATTGTTCGCGTCTTCTGGAGCATCAGTAGTTGCTGTCGAGATTGATCCGGAACTCGCCGAGAACGCGAGGCCATACTGCCGCCGGCTCATTGTTGGCGACTTGGACAAACTCGACCTGTCTAAAGAGCTTCAAGGTGAGTCGTTCGACGCTATCGTATGCGCGGATGTCCTCGAGCACTTAGTCGATCCCGCACGCACGCTTGAGCAGTTGCGACCACTTCTGACGGCTGATGGCTTCGTTGCGGCGTCGCTCCCTTTGATAACGCACGTAACTGTTGCGATCGAGCTGCTTAAGGGAAATTTCGACTATAGGCCCCTTGGGCTCTTAGATGAGACACACAGACAGTTCTTCTCGAAGCGCGGCGTTGTCCACCTTTTCGAGCGCGCAGGCTACTGGCTCAGCGAGATTGATCGGACCTACGCCGCGCCGCACATTACGGAAATAGCGCAGCCGCTCACGGAATTTGGCCCAGAGCTGATTCGATATGCCGAACACGACGAAGCCGTTACTTATCAATTAATCGTCAAGGCGCTCCCTGCATCCGAGAGAACCGAATTGAAGCGTCTTGGCTCGGAGATAGCTCGATTAGAGGCGGTGCAACTTGCGGCTGGACCGGCGATCGCACGCGCGCGCGTAGATGGTCTGACGGCTCAACTAGGGGCCGCAAACGGACAGATCAAACAGTTGGAGTCGTCCGTTAGTGCACTCGAACGACTGAACGACGACCGACGCGCGCAACTGGAAAATGAGATCGCTTCCCTTCGCTCGGCGCTGCGCCAACGCGACGATCAAGTTCGCGAGCTGATCGGCGTTCAGTCGGTTATCTCGGCGCAGTTGGCCGAGCGAATTCGCCAGCGTGATTTCCCCGCGAGAATCCGCGCCGGCCTGCGCGACCTTCTAGCGTTGCCGAAGCAGTGGCTGGACGCGATGGTGCAGCGTTTGTACGAGCCCGCGCTCGAGCCCACCCTTCATCTACGGCCGTCCTCTCGTCCTGACTATCAGTGGGAAAGTGTGGGCGACGATCCACAGTTCCGGGTTGAGCCGCCTCACCCATGGGGCTGGGTCGAGCTTCGGATACGAGGCCGTGCCGACCCACCGGCTGTGGTGAAGGTCTACTTCGACACGGGTATCGGGATGAGCGAGGCGACGGTATGTCGGCCGGGAGTCCTGGTTCCAGACGGCGGCATCGAGCTCGTTTCGGTGGTCAATCTCAAGCATTGTCGAGGTCTACGCCTGGATCCCTCACACGCAGAGGGTTACATCTCAATCGAGTCGTTCACTCTCAGGCGGCTGGGCACGCTGAGAGTAGTCATGCGTGCGCTCAGCGCGTACCGCGCGAAGGCCCCTGCCCGCGAGGGTTGGGCCGCGATCTGTCGCAAGGCGGTGAACCGTGTGCGCCGAGAGGGGATCGGTGGGCTGCGCGCGGCGGTCGCGCGTCAGCTCGCGAGGCCGGCTGAGATGCAGGGAGGCCGCTCTATTGGTGAGTACGACCTCGAACGCGAAGTCCGCTTAGCGCTGCGAGATCCGGCCAGAGGGTCCGAGTCTCACGATTTTTCGCCTTTAGCGTTGCGAGCGGTATCAGAACCAACCGTATCGGTCGTCATTCCGGTCTGGAACCGGGCCCCACTGACGTACCGGTGTATCCAAACCCTCAAAGCGACTTTCGACGAGGTCGACTGCGAATTGCTCGTCGTCGACAACGGAAGCTCAGATCGAACGCCGGAGATGCTCCGGCTTATCGAGAACGTTCGTCTGATACGAAACGAATCAAACTTGGGGTTCGTGCGCGCCTGTAACCAAGGCGCTGCGGCGGCTCGGGGCAAGTACCTTCTCTTTCTCAACAATGACACCTACGTACTCGATGGGGCGGTTCGCGAGCTGTTACGGACGATCGAATCTGATGCACAGGTCGGGGCCGTCGGGGGCCGCCTGATCCTCATGGACGGCAGTCTCCAGGAGGCCGGCAGCATCGTATGGAACGACGGGTCGTGCCTCGGTTATGGCCGCGGCGATGATCCATTCCGACCCGAGTACTGCTTCGCGCGAGATGTGCACTTCTGCTCGGCTGCACTGCTGCTTACGCGGCGGGATCTGTTCCTCAATTTGGGACAATTCGATCGTCGGTATGAGCCGGCGTACTACGAAGACGTCGATTACTGCATGGCGGTGCACGCAGCCGGTTTCCGTGTCGTCTATCAGCCTCTGGCGACGATCATCCATCGGGAATTTGGAAGCTCCGACCGTGCACAGTCAGCAATCGACCTTCAAAGGAAACACCAAAGTGCCTTCGTCGCGAAGTGGTCCGATCGGCTCGCGACCTTCATGCCTCCCGACCGAAGATATGTGCTTGCGGCGAGAGACCTCGGCCGGCCGAAGGGACGGGCTCTGTTCGTCGACGACAGGATCCCCGATCCTGCTTTGGGATCCGGCTATCCACGGTGCTACAGCCTGGTGACGACCCTGATGCAGGCAGGCTATGGCGTAACGTTTTTCCCTCTGCAGTTTCCCGATCCGACCGAGCCGGTGCGGACCGAGCTGCAGCAACAGGGTGTCGAGGTCTTGCACGCCGCCGCGGACCGGACTCTTGACCTATCGCGGCACCTTGCGGAGCGTCGCGGCTACTACGACATGATCTTTGTCAGTCGTCCGCACAACATGAGGCAGGTGCGTCCCGTACTGGACGGTCTTGAGCCGAAACCGAAGCTGATCTATGACGCCGAGGCGATTTTTGCCGAGCGCGACCTCGCCCGCGCCAGGCTCAACGGCACTCCTGTCGATTCAGCGACGGCCAGGCGCTTGGTGGCGGAGGAGATTGAGCTGACACGCGACGCTGACTGTGTCTTGGCGATCTCCGATCGCGATCGACAGATCTTTGAGGATCACGGCGCGCGGAATGTGCACACCGTCGGTTTCTCGCTCACGGCCCCTCAGCAAGCGCGGTCCAGTTATCCCAAAACATCCGACTTGCTCTTTGTGGGCGCGATTTTGAGTTCACCATCACCGAACGAGGAGGCGATTCTGCACTTCATCGATGCAATCTTCCCCAAGATCCTGAAGAGGATGGATTGCCGGCTGCATATTGTGGGTACGAACGAATCCCACGCCGTGAGGATGCATGCATCCGATCAGATAGTTGTTACCGGCAGGGTCGAGGACCTCGCGCCCATATACAGTCGAGCGAGGGTTTTTGTCGTCCCCACAAGATACGCGGCGGGCCTCCCTTTCAAGCTCTACGAAGCTTCGGCGTTCGGCGTACCGGCCGTCGTCACGCCACTAATCGCGGAGCAGGTTGGTTGGCGGGACGGCGAGGAGCTTTTGGTTGCAAGCGGCCCTGAGGAGTTCGCCCGCAAAGTGGTGGACCTCTATAGCGACGAGGAGTTATGGAATCGCATAAGTTCCGGCGCCGCGAGAGCAGTCTCGCGCGACTGCTCCAATGACAAGTTCGTCGGTAATCTGATTCGAGCCCTCGATGCCCTCGACGAATTAGGCCGGCCTAACGAGCAGCTCCGGCGAGTGGAATCGACCGCGGCGTCAGGATCGCGGGAATGAGGGCCGATCCGATTCAGAATGCGAGTGACTGACTGACCGTGCCATTAAGACCAGGGAGCTTTGCTTTGGTCCGGCCGCGTCACGGGTCCCTTTACTGGCACCTGCGCGCGCACTACCAGCGAGACGAACGGCTCAGTCGAAATCGTTGCAACGCTGACGAAGCCGACTGACTCGACCATCGCGAGCACGCACTGTCGATTCGGCAGCCAAAAGATCGTGGGATCCACGTGAACTTTGCCTTCTTTGTCCGTCGAGCTCGAACCGAATGGATGAAATTTCGCCATCGGCGTCTCTGCTACGGCCGGATGCTCGTACGTCGCTGTCTGCATGAGCATCGTGCCGCAGCACACATTGAGAAGCTTCTCCAAGGCGAGCAGTGGATGTCGAAGGTGGTACAACACTCCGAAGAAGAAGACCATATCGAATGTTCCAAAGAGCTTCGGAGTAAGGTCGTAGACGTTGCAAAGATAGGCATTCGCCTTCGAGCCGAGAGCGTCGCGGCAGATATTGAACCGCCTAACGGAGTCGGGAAAGGAGTCGACGGCTACGACCTCTTCCGCCCCACGGCGCTCCGCCTCGAATGCGAAGAACCCTTCGGCGGTTCCGACATCTAGGACACGCATTCCTCTCATGTCTTTGGGTAGTCCGAAGTAGTGCAGTTTCTCGGCTTCGGGGTTCGACCAACCGGGCGTGACAAGACCAGGGGCGAGTTCGATCCGATGAAACCAGTACTGTTCAGCTTCGACCCGCGAACGAAGCCACTCACGGAAGGGCCGGGACTCATTTCCCTCTTTGGTCACAGACCTACTCCCCCATACCGCGGACTCATCAGCTTGGCTGTTCGTCCGATTTTGATGGTCAAGCCCAAGGATATGAAACTTCGGCTCGAGAGCTCTCCCGCGCTCTAGGTGCTCGTTTGTCGTCCCGGAAAGCGAAACACTGTTTGTCCCGCAGCTTGCCGGCTGGGCTGAGATACCTTCGAGGCGATGAACATGTCGGCCGGCACCGCGTTCACCGTATGGGATCACTGGAGTTCCAGACTCCGGACAGACGACCATCGCCGAGCGCGTGACTCACATTCTCCGCGCGCGCGGACACGGAGCTGAGTTGCTGGACGGTGACGCGCTTCGTTCCACAGTCTCCGGTGGCCTGGGCGTCTCGAAGCTGGGGTGATCCATTGAGCTACATCGACGTGCCCGCGGCCGGCGGCTCGGTGAGCGCGCCGACCACTGTCTCGGGCTGGTCGATCGATCGCAACTCCACCGCCAGCACGCCCGGGGCGCGACGGTCACGGTGTATCCCGACGGCGGTCCGGAGGTCGCCACGCTTCTTGGGAGCGCGACTTATGGCAGCTCCCGCACCGACGTCGGGACTTACATTGGCAGGGGCAGCGCGAGTCCGCCCGACACCGTGAGCATGTCTTCGTCTTCTCTAGTCTCCGGGCTTGTCTAATCACCAGATCGCACTGTCAACTGGTGAAGCGTGATAGTCGTATCGGAATCATTTGCAATCATGAAACTCGTAACTGGACTCGCGTTCCCGATCCAGGCTCGTTGGATGCTCGGCCGCAGGAGGAAATCGCGCACGGCGCCGTTTCCAGTCACTATGAATGATAGGAACTCGTTTCCCGTCGCAGCGATGGCGGCCTTCTGGTAGGAGATAGAAAGAGTCGCCTCGCGGTCGGCCGACGCGGTCACATCTAGATACGTTGGCCCTGTCGTATAGAGAGGCGCAATCGGCACGATGAGCTGTTGCCCAGGAGTCATCGTGATAGGCGCATCGGCCCCGACCGACGCAGCTCTTCGGACCTCGTTCGTTAGGTCACGAAGGACGACGCTCTGACTGAGCGCCTGAAAAGGGTCACGGCGCGCCCAGAGATCCGGCAAGTATCGGAGTTCGAGACGGGAGTCAATGTTCGACGAGGGGTCTAGCCAGTTCTTAACTCCGACTCGGACGTTTCGCAGTTCGATTCGACCCGTGGTCGCCTCGTTCGGAGGATCAAACCGCAGCCGCGTAAGCAGTCCGGGTCCCATCCCGGGCGCTTCAATCGTGAGACGATTCCATCCGGGAGTGGGACGGACCTTAAAGCGTCGGGATTTCGGTTCAGTGAAGGGCCTGTCATCGATGCCGAAGAACACCTGGTACTCGCCCGGAATCCTTGTCTGCACTTCAATCTCAACGACCACGGTCGAGTCCTTAGGCAGCCTTATGGCCGTCCCGACGGGAATCTCTAGCCATGGATCGAGGCCGGTCATCGAAAGCACGATGGCCGCGGGGTCGGGCGACGGATCTTCGTAGGAAATACTGTGCGGGCTCAACTTAGCCTTGTAGGGGTCGAGAGTCAGAGGTTCAGCGTTGGCGAGAGCGCCTGCCTGATCATCACC
>JALYSZ010000376.1 GCA_030854525.1 Chloroflexota bacterium
GGCGTCGTCTCGGTGGGGGCGGGAAGCGCTTCGAGCTCGCCCGAGCCCACGCCCGGCGCCGGTAACGCCTCGCCTGACGGCGACGCCGCGGCCGGCCGCACCTCGCCATTGAGGCGGTCGAACTCACCCAGGATCGTGCGCACCTCGTCGTGCGTCTGGTCGATCACGAACCCGGACTTCTTTCCGTGCTCCTCGGGGCGCATCACGCCGCGCTCAACCGCGCGCCGCATCGTCGACTCGAGCGCGTCACCCTCGACGCGCGAGAGGAGTTCGGCGAAGAGCGCCTGGTTCACCCAGTCGATCCGCTCGCCCTTCGCGCGCGTCGATGCGACGAAGTTGAAGAGATGGATGATCGAGGCCGCGGGCTGGCGCGCGTACACGACGAGGGGATGACCTTCTGCGAGCCAGCACATCGTTATCTGCCGGCCGTCGCGCTCCACCTGCTCGGTCTGAATCGCGCCGCGCTCCTCAGCGATGCTGAAGAGGGTCTCGAGGAGAAGACGGCGTTGCGAGCGGCCTCGTGCGAGACCGCCGGGCTGATCGGCGCGCGAGAGCGGATCGAGGACCGCCTCGACCGCGGGGATGCGCCGCGTGTCCTTGCTCGTCACGGTGTCGATGCGGCGCAGCACCCTGACGAGGTGGAAGATCGTCTCCGCGACAAGCGGCGATGACATGTTCGGTCCGAGCATCTGCTTGGCCTTCGCGCGGGCGCGGCCCTCGAGCTTCGCGAGGACGGTGCCTTGCTCGATGCCCGCGTCGATGCGCTGTTCGAGGACGCTCGATGCCTCTTTCTGTGAGAGCGGGACCACGCTCGTGACGAAATCGCCGCGCGGCATCGCGTGGGCGTGCAGGGCCACGAGCTGATCGAGGAGGAGTACTGCGAGACGCCGTTGCTCCTTGTCGGACTCAGGCGAAGCCGTCGGAACTACGGCCGGAACGTGTGGCTCGGTCCTCGCTCGCACGGGCAGACGACCCCGCCGTTGCGGCGTCCGCCGAAGCGCGTCCGCCGGAAGCTGGGGTTTGTCGACCTGTGTGTCGTCGGCCCGCAGGGCGGTGCGGGTCCAGCGTGCCTGCGGGATGAGGTCTTCGAGGAGGAAGACGTCGTCGCGCAGGTACGGCGAGTCGCGCAGCTCATTGGCCAGCGACTTGTCGCCGGCGATCAGGTACACGTGCTTGTCCTCGTCCTTGATCGCCTTGCAGAGCGCGTTGAGGTCGCGATCGCCCGAGACTATGAACCAGTAATCGATGTCCTGGCGGTCCTTGTAGAGGAGCTTCAGCGCGCGGGTGATCAGGACCGCGTCGGACCGGCCCTTGAGGAGCCGGCCGCTCATGCGCTGCGCGACGGCGATGGGTTCCATCCCCGTGAACTCGAGCGCCATGAGAAGGGTCTCGTCCTGGGTCGCGACCTCCTGACCGAAGATCGCGAGCTTGACTCGGACGGGGCCGAATTCCGCGGCTTTTTGTAGGATCGCCTGCAGGATCGAAAGTGTTGACGGCAGCGGGCCCGTCGTGTGCTGGCGAAGGGTGTAGTAGACGTTCTCCCAGTCGATTAGGAGAGCAACGTCAGGCAATAACTTTCTCCGTATGGGCTTCGCACGCCGCCTGACTCGTCCGCGGATCGCGGAATTCCACCGCGGTCTCGCGCTGTTGCTCTCCCTCGTCCGCTACCCCGAAACTCTCGAGGCTCGGCCGTGAGCGCGTTCGTCACGAACGCTTCAGTCGTCGCGCGCGCCGTTTTGAATAACTCTAGCCTCTAAATCGCCCCGTGACCATGACCAGCTCGGCTTTGGCCGATCTCGTAGATATCGCGTCCTCCCGCGGCGCGACCTACGCCGACGTGCGGGCGGTCGAGCGCGAACACGAAGCGGTGAGCGTCAAAGACGGCGCGGTTGAATCCGTGACCCGCTCCGCCGATCGCGGCTTTGGCTTTCGAGTGATCCACCGAGGCGCGTGGGGTTTTGCGGCGACCGATCAGACCGACGAGTCAGCGATCCGCGGATTAGTGGACGAGGCCTTCCGCCGAGCGGAGGCCGCCGCCTCGATACAGCGGCGGAGAGTCACGTTGGCGACTAGCCCCGCGCAACGCGGCGAATACCGAACGAGCCTCAAGCGCGACCCGTTCGCCGTGCCCCTCGCCGAGCGCATCGATCACCTTCGCGAGATCGATGGTGCATCGGTCGGTCCCAGCATCAAGACACGCCGGTCGTCCGTCGCGGCGTATCGGACCCGCAAGCGCCTGGTCACGAGTGAAGGCACGGATGTGTCGCAGGAGATCGTCGAGGCGGGCGCCGGGCTGTCAGTGCTTGCCGTGAAGGCTGGTCGCAAGCCCGCGAGCCGCTACGACTCGCGCCTCGTGCGGCAGGCCGGGTGGGAGTACGTCGAGCATCTGGATCTTGTCGCTCGCGCCCGCCGGTATCGCGACGACGCGGAAGCCATGCTGGACGCGCCCCTCGCCGACGAACGACCGACGACGCTCGTCTTCGCGCCCGAGTTCCTCGCGCTCCTGGTCCACGAGTCGTGCGGGCATCCGACCGAGGCCGATCGCCTCCTCGAGCACGAGGTGGCCTTCGCCGGGACCACGTTCATGTGGCCCGAAGATCTCGGCAAGCTGCGCTACGGATCGCCGCACGTCTCGATGACCGCGGACGCGACGGTTCCCGGCGGCATGGGCACGTTCGGCTGGGACGACGACGGCGTGCCCGCGATGCGGACGAAGCTCGTCGACAAAGGGACTTTCGTCGGCTATCTCACGTCGCGCGAGATCGCGGGCGCGCTCGGCGTGCCGGTGGCGATCGGCTCTGCCCGCGCGGAGGGCTGGCAGCACTTCCCGATCGTCCGCATGGTGAACGTGAGCCTCGATCCGGGGACGACCCCATACCCGGACCTGCTCCGCGGGGTCGAGTCCGGCCTCTTGATGGAGGCACCAGCCTCGTACTCGCTCGACGACAAGCGCCAGAACTTCCACTTCTCGACGCAGTCGGCGCGCGTGATCCGCAACGGTCAGCTCCAGGGATACGTGAGCGGCGTCGCCTTTCAATCGCTCACGCCTGACTTCTGGGGCCGCTGCGATCTCGTGGCGGACGACTGGGAGCTCCACGGCTTCCTGTCCTGCGCGAAGGGCGAGCCGCTCCAACTGATGCGCGTCGGTCACGGTGCGGCGCACGCGCGCTTCCGCGACGTGCCGATCGAGGTGCGCGAGTGAGCGTCCTCGGCGCGGACCAGCTGCTCGCGCCAGCACGCGAGGCGCTGCGCGGCGCGCCGGCCGACGAAGCCGACATTCACGTCCACCGCCGACGTGCCGCGATCACGCGGTATTCACACAGCTCGATCCATCAGAACGCGGTCTCTGACGAAACGCATGCGACCGTCCGGGCGATCGTCGGAAAAGCCGTCGGAATAGTGACGACGAACTCGCTCGCACCGTCGGACCTGCGCCGCGCGCTCGCTGATGCGGCCTCCCTCGCTCGCGCAAGCCGTCCCGACGACGAGTGGCCCGGCGTCGCCGAGCCCGAGCCGATCGCCGTGACCTCGTCTTTCCATGAGGAGACCGCCGCCACGTCCGCGCAGGCACAGGCGGAGTGGATCGGAGCGGTGTGCGCAACTATCCCGAAGGGAATGCGCGCCGCGGGCACGTCGCAGATCGAGGTGACGGAGGATGCCGTCGCGAACACGCGCGGCGTCGGGGCCTACGCGCCCGCCACCATGGCATACCTCCGCGCGCTCGTTCTGAGCGAGAGCTACATCGGATCGGGCTACGCCGAGGAGCTGTCGATGCGCTCCGACGCGCTGCATCCAAAGGCGATCGCGGCGCGCGCCGCCGAGAAGTGCGCGCTCGACCGCGACCGCACCCAGCTCGCGCCCGGCGATTACGAGGCCGTGTTCGAAGAGCTCGCCGTGGCCGAAGTACTTCGCATCATGTCGCTCACCGGTCTCGGCGGGCAGTCGGTGCGCGAAGGCCGGTCGTTCATGGCCGGCCGCATCGGCGAGAGGGTCACCGGCGAGAATTTCACGCTCCTCGATCACGCGATGGACGCGCGCACCATCGCCGTCCCTTTCGACGTCGAGGGGACCCCGAAGAAGAAGGTCACGCTCGTCGAGCGGGGCGTCGCACGCGGGCCGGTATACGACCGCACCTCGGCGAAGGCGATGGGTTCGCGCTCCACCGGTCATGCGGCGGACCCCTCGCGCTATCCCGCAGGCGGGCACGCCGGGCACCTCGCGATGGCTGGCGGCCCAGCGACGCGCGAGCAGCTGATCGGATCGGTGTGGCACGGGGTCCTCGTCACGCGCTTCCACTACACGAACACGCCCGACCCGCGCGCGGCGACGATGACGGGAACGACCCGCGACGGCACCTTTCTCATCGAAGGTGGCAAGATCACGCGGGCTCTCGCCAATGTGCGCTATACGATGAGCGCGCTCGACCTCTTCTCCGGTATCGATCTCCTCGGCCCGCAGCGCCTTGCGCGCGACTGGTGGAGCTCGAACGGGATGGGCTCGGTCATCTGCCTGGTGCCGCCGATAAAGGTGCGCCGCGCCACCATCACCGGATCAAGCCCGCTGTAGTCAGCGCGAGCGGGATCCTTTCTTCGGAGCCATTCGCCCGCGTACCGGTCGCGCTAGGGGTCTTGTCCCGCGGCGAGCGCCTGCAGGTAGCGGACGATCTCCCAGCGTTCGGTCTCGCCGAGCTTGTCCTTCCACGCGGGCATAGCGGTCAAGGGGATGCCCTCGCTGATCCAGTAGTAGAGCTCGCCCGGCGCGTGCTGCGGGACGTGCACCTGAAGGTTGAACGGCTTTGGGTTGAGCGTCTGAGCCGCCGCGCCGTCGCCGAGGCCTTTGGGGCCGTGGCAGACGGCGCAGTTCTGCTGATAAAGGGCTCGGCCCGCGGCGACCGTGGCGGGGTTGTCCGGGGTCGGGTTTTGTGCGAACCGCGCTGTGATCGGAACGGCGGGCGTCGGGATGTTCGGCGCGACCGTATACGCGATCCCGAGCGAGACGATGATCAACACGCCGAGGAATCCCGCGCTCTGAGCGAAGCGCTGCCACTCGCTTCCGCGCCGCCACCGGACGAGCGCGAAGAGGCCGAAGACGGCGGCACCGATCGCGAGGGCGATCGCGATCTGCTCCAGGCCCTGGCGCGAGATTGGGAACGTCACTTCTCGGCGTCGGCCTCACGCGTAGGGTCCCCTGATGGGGCGGGGGCCCCAGCCGTGGACTTGTTCTTCTTCTTTTCCTTTCGCGTCGACCACCACCAGAGGCCGATAAAGAGAAGGAGCGGCACGCCGAGCTCGAGTATTTCGTCGAGCCAGGTGCCCGTCGCGCCGTGCGCCGATACAGACGCGAAGATCATCGAGATACGTCGAGGCTATACGTACCCGTTCCTTCGTTCCCTATCGCGATCGTGACCTTCCACGTGCCAGCGTCGAGCCCCGCGATCGCGAACTTGTAGCGGCCCGGGCCTAACGTGGCGGCATCCTCCGTGGCGTCGATCGGCGCTTGCGTCGACGGACCGGACAACGCCGCGCGCAGCTGCTTCCCCGAGACCGGGTTCCCGTCCGCTCCGATCACGACCGCGAACATCGTGATCGGTGCGCCGGATTGCACGGACGCGGGATCGGTGAAGACGATCATCGTGTAGGGATTGACGATGAGCACCTGCGATGTCGTCGACCCGCCGCCGGTCGGTGCACCCACCGGCAACGTGAAGATGGTGCTCACGTCCTCGCGACCGGTGAGCCGGACGATCGTCTGGATCTTCCAGGTGCCGTACATCGCGGTGGGGCTGCCATTCGCGACGTACTCGCCGGCCGCCCGTTCCGTCGCGACGAGCTCCTGCTCGCCCATGTCGTGCTCGACCATCGTGAATCGGAAGGCGACCTTCTCCGCGCCGGTGACCGCCGCGAGGCCTTGATGCACGCGCAACACGTAGGTGTTGCGCCCGGGGCCACCGCTCGCGACAAGCATCTCGAGCCGAAGGCCCGAGACATGCTGCGTCTGGTCATAGGCCGCGGCGGACGGCTGCGCCGGTGGCGCGAACGCGGTGAGGAACGACGCGGCGATGATGATCACGACGAAGATCGCGCTCTCGGCAAGCGTGTCCCGGATGAGCGCGGTCCGCGCGCGTATCCCGGCGCGAAGCCGTGGACCCCACCGCAGCAGGTTGAAGGCGCCGATCGCGAGGGCAACGAGCACCAGGACGATCTTGACCGCGAGCGCGATCCCGTAGGGCGTCTCATACAGGTCGTTGATCAGCACGAGGCGGTCGAAGGCCTGGAGCACACCTGCGGTGATCAGCAGCCCGGTCGCGACGAGAGCGGCCACCGAGAACCGCCAGACCGTGGCGCCGAGCGCTCGCGCGTCTTCCGCGGTCTGGTCGCGCCGGGCGAGGAGCACGCACCAGAGGAGCGCTACGACGCCGCCCGTCCACACCGAGACCGAAAGGACGTGCACGAAGTCGAGCGCCATGCTCTTTAGACTCCCGAGCGCGGTCGCGTGCGACACGAGCGTCGCGGTCATCGCGGCGGCGATGCCCGCGGCGAGCGCGATGATGCGACGCGGACGGAACGTCGCGAGCGGACCGATCGTGATGACGCCTCCGCCCGCGAAGGCACCGACCGGGCGCATCAGCGCGAGGCGCGGCGTTATCGAGACCGCCGCGAGCACAAGCCCCGCGAACGCCCGCACCGCGAGCATGACGCCGAGCCGCGGAGGCAAGCTCGCGCCTTGATCGGCGATGAGCGCGAGCGATCCCGCGACGATCAGTGCACCGGCGAGAAAGAGCAACGACGACTCGCGTCGCGGATCCACCCCCTCGGGAGCGACGAACAGGACGAAGAACGCGGTGCCGAGGCCGAGGGCGATGCCGGCGTAGGAAAGAGCCCGGCCGGCGATCTCCGACGGCGTGGGTGGCGGGGCGGCTTCGGGGACAGGCGGTGGCGCGGGAATCGGGCCGTTTCCGACGACGAACGCGAAGCTGCCTTTGGTCGTGTGACCGTCGACCGCGCTCATCGCAGTCCAGGCGACCGTGTAGCCGCCGTCGGTGGTCGGCCCGAGCGAGACCTTCAGGCCGTTCGGGTCCCCGGACGCCGCCACATCACCTTTGTCGTGCCGCTTCCGGTTCGTGTCGAGCACCTGGATCTCGCTGCCCTTGGGATCAGGTGGCTCGCTGAACTCGATCCGTACCTCCGACGGCGCCTTCACGAGCCGCGCGTCCGAGGCGGGGTTCGACCGAACGTAGTTCGCGTGGCCCTCTGCGGCGCCGCCCAGGAGGACGGCCCCGCCGAGAAGACACGGGAGAGTGAGCGCCAGAGGCCGCATCAGCGCCGCCGAGTTAGAAAACCCGCGGCCGAGGCCAAAAGCGCAAGTCCGCCGAGAACGATGCCGGCGATCGCCAGCAGTTGCAGCTGATCGAGACGCGAAGCGAGGTCCGCGTTCGAGACGACCTTCGCCGGGTACTGAAGCGTGTCGGTCGACTCGATGGAGCCGAACCGACCAGGCCCGGACTGGAAATTCTCATCGACGTTCATCGCCCCGATCGCTCCGGTGATGTGGAACGTGTAGTCGCCGGTCTTCGTGGGGACCACGTAGCCCGAGTATTTGCCGGGCAGGCCGAAGCGTGCCGCGATCGCGAGCGGCTGGGCGGTCGTGAGCCCGCCGTACGTGAGGTCGGCTTTGAGCGTCTTCTCGAGCCCCTCGACTGCCTTCCCGCCGTTCGTCTCGGTCACGGTCAGGTCGAGCGAGTTCAATAGGTTCACGTACGCAGGCTCGTTGATCCAGCCGACCACGAACGTATAGGGACCGACGATGCGGCGTTCGTGACCGAGCGCGACGTTTGACGTAATGGCGAAGCTCGACACGACGATGGCGAACGTTGCCATCGCCGCGAGAACACGCGACATGCGACCCTCCTAGGTCTTTTTCTTCGGTCGCGGCGGAGGAGGGTCTAGGGCCGGGGAGGTCCGAGCAGAAGGGGCGCGCTCCAGAGCGCGCGCGAGATTAGCGGGATAGGAACGTCGGCGGTGGGCCGCCGCGTCGGCCGCGGAAGTCGCGGCCACGCGAAGATGAGGAGTCCCATCGCGACCACAGCGAGGCTCGCCTCGAGGGGCGAAACCATCAAAAGCTTGGGAGTGCGGGCGTACAGCTGCTGGAGCTGCATCAGGAAAATGGGGAAGCGGTAGGCCGCGAGGACGTGGTCGTGGAAAGCAGGCGTGCCCGGCGGATCGACGTGCGGCGCCACGAGCAGGCCGGCACCCGCGAGGGTCGAACCGGTCGCCGCGAGCGAGAAGACCGCTATTGCGAGAAGGCGGCGCACCTCTCCAAAGGATACGGCTCGGCTTTGCGTCCAGAGGGTGTCAGGCCTAGAGCTCGGTCGCCGCCTTTCGGTCGGCCGCGCTCGTCGGCGGCGTGCCGCTGAACTCCACCACCTTGCCGGTCACCTCGTAGACCGCCCGCTCGCAGATGTTCTGGATGCGATCGCCCATCCGCTCGAGGTTGTGCGCCGCCCAGAGCAGCCAGGTCGCGCGGTCGATCGTCCCCGGGTCGTTCAGCATGTAAGTGAGGAGCTCGCGATAGATCTGGTCGTAGAGCCGATCGATCTCATCGTCCTGCGATGCAATCGCGCGGGCGAGGAACTCATTCTTCGTGATCAACGCGTCGAGACCGGCGCGGAGACCCTGGCGGACGAGCGTTGCCATTCGAGGGATGTCGACGAGCGGCTTGAGAAGGGGTCGTCCTTCGTGCAGGAGGACGATCTTGCCGATACCGACGCAGTAATCGCCGATGCGCTCGAGCTCGCTTACAACGGCGAGCACCGCGATGATGAAACGCAGATCGGACGCGATCGGCTGTTGCGTCGCGATCAGGTGTACGGCGTCCTGCTCGATCGAGTAGCGGAGCTGGTTTATCGATGCGTCGTCCGCCATGACCTGCCGGGCGGCGCGCTCGTCAAGGCGTGCCAGGGACGCGACGCTTCGGTCGATCGCCACGTCGACGAGGCTCGCGAGACGCCGCAGGTCCGTCCGCAGGCGTTCCATGCTGTCGTCGAGCGATGCGCGGGAGCGCCCGCTGTGCTGGGCGGCGCTCATCCGAACCGCCCGGTGATGTAGGCCTCGGTTCGCTCGTCGCGCGGTGTGGTGAACAGCTCGTCGGTCTTGCCGTATTCGACGAGCCGCCCAACGCCGTCGTCGGCGGCGAGCATGAACGCCGTGCGCGACGAGACACGTGAGGCCTGCTGCATGTTGTGCGTGACCACGACGATCGTCACATCGGCGGAGAGCTCCGAAATGAGCTCCTCGATCCGATAGGTTGCGATCGGATCCAAGGCCGAGCACGGCTCATCCATCAGTACGATCGCCGGATCGGTCGCGAGCGCGCGCGCGATGCACAAGCGCTGCTGCTGGCCACCCGAGAGCGTCGCGCCGGAGCGACGCAGTCTGTCCTTCACTTCGTCCCAAAGCGCCGCTCGTCGAAGATTGCGCTCGACGAGAGCGTCCATGTCGCTCTTCGACAGTTTCCATCCGCGCAGACGCGGTCCCGCCGCGACGTTGTCGTAGATGGACATCATCGGGAAGGGATTCGGTTTCTGGAACACCATCCCGACCTTCCCACGGACTTCGACGGGGTCGACGCCCTGCCAGTAGATGTCCTCGTGGCCTAGGAAGACCTGGCCGGTGACGCAGGCCCCTGGCGTGATCTCGTGCATCCGGTTCAGACATCTCAGGAACGTCGACTTGCCGCAGCCGGACGGTCCGATGATCGCGGTCACCGCGCGGGTGTGCAGCTCGAGCGTCATGTCCCCGACGGCGTGCGTCGACCCGTAGTAGGCGTTCAGCCGCTCAACCTGTACTGCGGCGTCGGGCGCGGCGTCGGCAGGCCTCGGGGGCTCGGAAACTGCGCGCTCAGCCAATGGAGTCCGCTCCTTCACGCCGATCATGAGGCCGCCCCACGGCGGATCACCAGCCGCAGAAGCAGGCTCACCACCGCGATCAACGCCACCAGAACGAGCGATGCACCCCACGCCTTGGTGTGCCAATCGTCGTACGGGGCGACGGCGTACTGGTAGATCTGGAGAGGCAGCGCCGCCATTGGCTTGAACAAGTCGGTGCTGAAGAAGACGTTCCCAAGTGCGGTCAGTAGCAGCGGCGCGGTCTCGCCGGCGGCGCGGGCGATCGACAGAACGACGGCCGTCGCGAGGCCGGCGCGTGCGGTGGGGAGAACGACGTTGAGAACGACGCGCCATCGCGGCGCGCCGAGCGCGAGCGCAGCCTCGCGCAACGAATTTGGCACGAGCCGTAGGACCTCCTCGGCTGTCCTTCCAACGATCGGGATCATGATCACCGCGAGGGCGACCGAACCGGCGATGCCGGCGTAGTTGCCGATGACGCCGCGTACGAGGAAGGCCCAGACGAAGACGCCGACTACGATCGACGGTAGTCCCGCCATCAGTTCTGCGGCGAAGCGGACGACTTCGGCCCATCGCCCACTCCGGTACTCCACCACGAAGATCGCCGCGCTTATCCCTATCGGGACCGCTATGAGACCGCCGACTATGCCGATGATCAGCGTGCCGATGAGCGCGGGAGCGATACCGCCACCGGTCACGCCGAACGGGCGTGGCCGCTCGGTGAAGAAGGCAAGGTCAAGGGCGGGCAA
This sequence comes from Chloroflexota bacterium, assembly GCA_030854525.1. The sequence goes on from JALYSZ010000376.1 coordinate 10,651, forward strand.
TCCGCGCACCAACACATAACCCAGGATCGCGACCAGCAGGCCTGCGGCGAGGAGGGTCGCCGTCCCGATGAGAATGATCATGGTTCGCTCGAGCACGTGACGGCGCCGCAGAACACGATTCCGGTCGACGCCCGCCCGCATCGTCGCTGCGCCGTTCACAGAACCAGCCCTTCGCGCGCGGCGCCGGTGCGGCGGATGAGAAGCCGGGCGGCGGCGTTCACCAAGATCGCCACTAGCAGAAGAACGACCGCGATCTCGACGATCGCACTGAAATACAGGTCACTGTCGGCCTCCGTGAATTGGTTTGCGATCGCTGAGGCCATGGTGTAGCCGGGCGTGAACAGTGATGGCGAGATCGCGGTCGAGCTGTTCCCGACAACGAGGGTGACCGCCATCGTCTCGCCGAAGGCGCGGGCTATCCCGAGGATGATCGCCCCAGCGATGCCGGCGCGGGCATACGGCAACACGACGCGCGTGACCGTCTCCCAGCGTGTGGCTCCGAGTCCGAGCATTCCTTCGCGCTGCGTTGCCGGCACAGCCGCAAGCACCTCGCGAGTCACCGTGAGCAGGATCGGCAGGATCATGATCGCGAGGATCACGCCACCCATGAGCAGATCGAGGCCGATGATCGGGCCCGAGAAGAGCGATCCGATGATGGGGACGCCACCAAGGGCCGTCTGCAGGCCCGGTTCGATAGCCGATCGCATTAGCGGAACGACGACGAAGAAACCCCAGAGCCCGTACACGATGCTCGGTATGTAGGCCAGCACCTCGATGAGGAAACCGAGCGGCGCGCGCGTGGGCCGGGGGGCGTATTCCGTCAGAAAAATTGCGGCTCCGATCGCCACAGGCGCCGCGAGAACGACGGCGATCGCCGTCGTGACCAGTGTCCCGAAGACGTAGGCGCCGGCACCGAAGACAAGTTTGACGGGATCCCACGTCGTGGTTGTCAGGAACGAGAGGCCGTACTCGCGGATTGCCGGGAACGCGTCGATGAGCAGGAGCGCGGTGATCAAGAGGAGCGTGGCGGGGACCAGCATCGCTAGCCCCCCCACGCTCCCGGCGAAGATCCGGTCGCCGCGAGATCGCACGGACTTAGCCCTTCGGAAGTACCGCTGTGCCTCCGCTCGTTATCGAGCGGATCTTGTCCTCGGCCTTGCCGACCACTTCTGTCGGGAGCGGCGCGTAGCCGAGCTCCTTCGCGAAGGCCTGACCGTCAGTCACGCTCCACCACAGATACCTGGTCAGCGCCAGCGCCTTGGGCTGGTCGGCCATCTCCTGGTACGCGAGGATCCAGGTGAAACCGGAGATCGGATACGCATCGGCGTTGTCCGAGTTCGTGATCGACACGCGGAGGTCGGGCGCGAGGGTGATCCCCTGCGCCGCCTTCGAGACGCTATCTAGGTTCGGCTCGACGAACTTGCCCTTCGCGTTCTGCATCTGGGCGTAGCCAAGCTTGTTCTGGATCGCGTAGATAAGCTCGACGTAACCGATCGAGTAAGGCTGTTGCTTCACCGAGCCCGCAACGCCTTCATTGCCCTTGCCGCCCACGCCGCTCGGCCAGTTCACCGAGTTGCCGGCGCCAACCTTGGACTTCCAGTCGGCGCTGACCTTGGAGAGGTAGTCCGTGAAGATGTTCGTCGTTCCCGACCCGTCCGAACGGTGCACGGTCGTGATCGCCTGGTCAGGCAACGAGACGCCCGCGTTGCTTCCAGTGATCTTCGGATCGTTCCACCTTGTAATCGTGCCGAGGAAGATCCCGCTGAGCGCCTCTGGCGTGAGCCTGAGCTGTTGCGTCACGCCCGGCACGTTGTACGTCGGGACGACGGCGCCCATGACCATCGGAATATGGAGGATCGACGCTTTGGCATCGGCGAGCTGTTGATCGGTCATCGGACCGTCGGTCGCTCCGAAGTCGACCGTCTTGTCACTGATCGACTTGATGCCGCCACCTGAGCCGATCGACTGGTAATTGATCTGGACCCCGGTCAGCCGGTTGTATTCGTCGATCCACTTCGAGTAGATCACCGCGGGGAAGGTCGCGCCGGCGCCACTAAGCGCGGTGGCTTCGCCGGGGCACTTCCCCTTCACGGGAAAGCAGGCGTTCGCGGTCGTGGACGGCGTCGGTGTATTTGACGCGCCACCACATGCCGCGATGAGTGTGGCGATGGCGAGCGCACTCGCCGCGAGTCGGAACTTCATCTTCTTTTTTCTCCCAACATCCTGCGTCGAGCATCACGGCCGCAGTTGTGCGGGGTGTGTCGCGCATGTGTCGGGACGGTGAAGCACGTGGGGAAGGCGTCTAAAAGAGCGTGTCCTAACGCATCATCGGTGGCGTGGAACGACCCAGGGTCCTCTTCCTCTGCGTGCATAACTCGGCACGATCCCAGATGGCCGAAGGCCTCCTTCGGTCGATGGCCGGTGACGTTGTCGTCGTACGGAGCGCGGGGCTCGAGGCGGGGCATCTTCGGCCGGAGGCGGGCGCGGTGATGGCCGAGCTCGGTCTCGATATCTCCGCTCAGCGGAGCAAATCCGTCGACGCTCTCGCCGGCGAGCGCTTCGACGTCGTCGTCACGACGTGCGATGAAGCGAAAGAAGCGTGCCCGCTCTTTCCGGGCGCGTTCGAGGTCCTCCACTGGGGCATCGCCGATCCGGCTGCTGTCCAGGGCGACGAGCAGACGAGGCTCGAGGCGTTCCGTGAGGCCCGCGACGAGCTCTGGACCCACGTTGCCGACCTCTCACGCGATCTGGAGCGGACTCAGTTCGTGTCTTCGCGGAACCGGTAGCCGACCCCGCGCACGGTCTCGATCCACCGCGGCCGCTCAGCTTCGTCGGACAGGCGCTCGCGGATGGTCTTCACGTGCGTGTCTACGGTGCGGGGATCGCCCGCGTAGTCGAGACCCCAGACCGACGCGAGGAGCTGTTCGCGCGTAAAGACGCGCCCTGGTGAGCCTGCGAGATGCGCGAGGAGGTCGAACTCGCGCGGCTTGAGCTCGACCTCAACGCCTTCGACCGTGACGCGACGGCGCGCAACGTCGATCGCGAGCCCGCGAAGCTCCACGCGTTCCGGCGGCGCGCCGTGGCGCGGAGCCGCGCGGCGAAGCATCGCCCGGATGCGCGCGACGAGCTCGACCATCGAGAACGGCTTCGTCAGGTAGTCGTCCGCGCCGACCTCGAGACCGACCACGGTGTCGAGCTCGCTGTCTCTCGCGGTCAGCATGATCACGGGGACGTCGCTCTCGCGGCGGATCGCGCGGCACACCGCGAGGCCGTCCATTCGCGGCAGCATCACATCGAGCACGACGAGATCCGGCCGGCTCGAGCGAAAAAGCTCGAGTCCCTTCTCGCCGTCTTCGGCGCTCGCGACCTCATAGCCCTCGTGCCGCAGCGCGTAAGCGACGGTGTGCCGAAGGTTCGTCTCGTCGTCGACGACAAGGATCCGCGTCATCGCCTGGTCGAAACCGGCAGCGTGAACGTAAACGTCGTGCCGCCTCCGGGTCCCGCGCTCGCGGCGCGGATCGTCCCGCCGTGTGCCTCGACGAGGTGTTTGCTGATCGAGAGGCCGAGTCCCGAGCCGCCGTCAGCGCGCGACCGGTCGCTCTTGTAGAAGCGCTCGAAGATCCGCTCGAGCTCCGCTTCCGGGATGCCGATGCCCGTGTCGCGTACCGCGAACACCACGGCGTTTCCGTCGCGTGCAGCGGAGATTCGAATCTCACCTCCCGGGCCGGTGTGTTTTGTAGCGTTGTGCACGAGGTTCGCAAATACCTGCGCCACGCGCTCGCGGTCGGCCGCGACGGTTGGCAGACGGTCCGCGGCATCGACGACGAGCCGAAGGCCCGCGCGCTGGACGAGCGCTCCCAGGCGATCGCGAGCCTCCTCGAGCAAGTCCGCAGGCGACACGACGCCGGGCGCGATCACTGGCTGCCCGGACTCGAGTCGCGAGATGAGAAGCAGTTCCTCGACGAGCTCGGTGAGACGGTCGATCTCTCCGATCATTCGCCGGACGAAATCTCGGGCAGCGGTGGGGTCGTCGATCGCACCCGCCTCCAGCGTCTCGGCCATCGCTTTCAGTGCCGCGAGTGGCGTGCGCAGCTCGTGCGAGACGTTCGCGACGAAGTCGCGGCGCACCGTCTGTAGGCGCCGCAGGTTGGTGAGGTCCTGGACGACGAGGAGGAGCTCGCCCTCCGCTAGGCGTCGCGCAACGGCGCGTTGAAACCGCGGAGGCTCGGTCCGCTCGACGTGCGCGACGCTGTCGGCATCTGACCGCGCCCCCGCGATGGCATCGATCACCTCGTGGTCGCGCACGACGTCCATAAGACGGCGACCGGCGAGCGGCGCGCCGAAGAGCTCGGTCGCCGCCCGGTTCGCGCGCTCGATCCGGCCGTCGGCGTTCGCGATGACGATCGCGTCGCCGAGCTCGTCGATCAGGACCGCCAGGCGATCGCGCTCGGTCTCGGCGTGACGACGCTCGCCGGTGATCCGATCGGACATCGTCCGGAGCGCATCTCCGAGGCGTCGCGTCTCGTCGGGACCGCCGGCCTCAAAACGCGCGGAGCCGCCACCAGCGACCGTCTCCGCGCTCCGCGTCAACGCGCCGATCGGCCCGGTGACCGCGCGCGCGAGAAGGATGACCACGGCGAGCGCGACGGCGGTGGCGAGTGCGCCGGCGAGGGCGATCGTGCCGCCGAGCCGCGACGCGAATGATTCGAGCGTCGTCACCGGCAGCGCGGTGCGGGCGACGCCGACGATCTGGCTTCCATCGCGGACCGGGACCGCGACATAGAGCAGGTCCCGCTGGACGGTCGCGGAAACGCGGATCGCGCGTCCCTCGTTCCCCGCGAGCGCCGCGGCCACCTCGGGCCGCGATGCGTGATTGTCCATGGTGAGCCGGTTCTCATCCGACTCGCCGAGGACTACGCCGGTCGGGTCGATGAAGGTCACGCGCACCCCCGCGCTGGTGGCGATGCGGTGGGCGAGGGGGTCCAGGACATTCGCGTCCCGCGCGCGAAGTCCATCTCGCGCAAGGTCGCCCGCGAGCCGCGCGTCGCTCCCGAGCCACGCCCCGAGGGTCTCGGCGTCATGTTGGTCGGCGAGCCGTGGCGCTGCGATCGCGAGCAGGACGAGGCCCGCGAGCAGACCGGCGAATGCCGCGAGCGCCGCGCGGCGCGGGATCGTGCGAACTAGGGCGCGCACTCGCGGCAGATCCCCACGATCGCCGAGTGGGCCAGGTCGGCGCGGAAGCCCTGCTCACTGCGCAAGCGCCGACCGAGCGGCTCGAGCGTACGCAGCGGGATCTCCTGCTCCGAGCCGCAGCGGCGGCACACGAGATGGCCGTGACGCTCCACATTCGCTCGGTGCCAGCGCGTCACGCGATCGTCGAGGTGCGTATGGGTTACGTACCCGAGCTCCTCGAGCGCCTCGAGGTTCCGGTAGACGGTCGACGGATCGATCTGCGGGTGGCGCAAGCGGACCTGGCGCGCGATCTCTTCAGCCGTCGTGTGGTGGCGCGCGCGCTGGAGGGCGTCGAGGACCAGCCGGCGCTGCACCGTCATCCGCTTGCCTTTCGAGCGGATCTCGTCCGCCACGCTCACGCTGCGAGAGTGCGGTAATCGCAAGCGTCTTGCAAGAGCCACTATTGCGACGACTTGCGATAACCTCCGTCCGTGGATCTCAGCATCGTCGTCCTTCTCCTGGGGATGGCCGCGCTCGGATTTCGGCATGGCTTTGATTGGGATCACATCGCCGCGATCACCGACATAACGAGCACAACGAGCGCGAGCCATACCGAGGCGAACGTTCCCGCCAGCGCGCCGATGCCATCGCACGGGCACGAGCCGGACGAGCTGCGCGGCCACGAGCACGAGCACTCGCCGCAGGGACCCGGGGCCATCCACGTGCTCGGTGAGTCCCGATTCGCGCATGAGGAACGCCACGCCATCGGGTTGGCGACGCTCTACGCGCTGGGGCACGCCTTCGTCGTGCTGATCCTCGGGATCGCCGCGCTCGTCGTGGGGGCCGTCCTACCCGCGTGGGTCGACCCCATCCTCGAAAGGGTGGTCGGGGTCACGCTCGTGCTTCTCGGCGTGTGGGTGCTCTTCTCCGTCTACCAGTACCTGCGAGGCAAGGGTGAGTTCCGCCTGCGCAGCCGGTGGATGCTCGTTTTCGACTTCGTGCGCTACGGCTGGGGCGCTCTGCAGGCGCGGATCCACGGCCACGAGCACACCCCCTCGGTCCACGCGACGCAGTACGGACCGAAGACGGCGTTCGGCGTCGGGATGATCCACGGCGTCGGGGCCGAGACCGGCTCGCAGGCGCTGCTCCTCGCCGGCATCGCCGGCGTAACCGGTGTGACCGGTATCGTGATCCTGCTCGCGTTCTTGGTCGGACTCCTCGCTTCGAACACGCTGGTCGCTGTGGTCAGCGCATCAGGATTCATCGGGGCACAGCGGCTGCGGACCGTCTACGTTGTCGTCGGCTTCGTCGCGGGACTTGGCAGCCTCGTGATCGGCATCCTTTTCATCAGCGGGCTCGGAACCGCCCTCCCGGACCTGCAGGAGGTCCTCTTCGGCGTCCACACCTAATAGCCTCAACGCGTGCGGTTCTTCGCGGCGGTTTTCGCAGCCCTCGTGGTCGCCTCCTGTTCGTCGACGCCGCAGCCGGTGACGGCGCCGCCGATGACCGACCTCGTGATCCCGACAACCGTGCCGAATGGGAAGGTCGAGGTCGTCGTGAAGCCCACCTACCCGGTCGGCCAGCCGGTGCGGGCGACCATCCGACTCATCCCGAGGACCGGGACGTTGCGCGGGCCGCTCGATCCCTTCATCCAGGCGAGTGGCTTCCACGGGACCGCGACGGTGCGGCATCTCGCCGTCGATTCGGTCAGTGTCACCGCGGGGTCCATCGAGGTGCCGATCGTGTGGGACATGCGCGACGACTCTGGACAGGTCGTGGGCGGCGACGACTACAGCCTGGTCTTCAGCGTGATCGATGACGCGGGGCGCACGACGCCGGTCGGCGCGACCTTGCAGGTCCGCTGATCGTGCTGCGTCGCGTCGTGGCCGTCGTGGCCCTCGCGGCTATCGCGGCATGCGCCAACCCGAACGCGGGCGTGGGCATCGAGGTCATCGACGCGCACGTGGTGAGGGTGGTCGACTCAGGTGATCGCGACGGTGCGAAGTACCAACGCCTCGCTGTCCAGCTCGACGAGTCGCTGTATCGCGGCGAGGTAGTCCAGCTCGAGTGGGACGGGCGCCGCGCGCTGAACGAGAACGGCTTTCTCGCGCCGGGCGACCGCGTCCTTCTGACGCTCAGCCGTGAGGGCAACACGCGCACCTACACGATCTCCGAGATCGTTCGGCTTCCGTCGCTCTGGCCGTTCGTCGTTCTTCTCGCCGTCGCGCTCGTCGTCGTCGGGCGGTGGAAAGGCGTCGCGTCGCTCGCGGGGCTCGGCGCGAGCATCGCCGTGTTCCTCCTCGCCGTCCTGCCGGCGGTCCGAAACGGAGAGGACCCCCTCCTCGCGACCCTTGTCGGTTCGGTCGGCGTCCTCCTGGTCGCTGTCTTTGTCGTCCACGGATTCAACCGGAAGAGCGTCGCTGCGCTCCTCGGCACGCTGGTGGCGCTCGTGCTCGTCGTGACGCTCGCGGCGGTTGCGGTCTCGGTCGCGAAGATCACCGGCCTTGGGACAGAGGACGCGATCTTCGTGTTCGTCGGGACCGGCGGCAAGGTCGACATGCCGCGACTGGTGCTCGCCGGGGTGGTGGTCGGCTCGCTCGGAGCGCTCGTGGATACGGCGGTGGGCCAGGCCTCGACCGCGTTCGAGCTGTCGGCCACCAGTGAGCTTCGCGGACGGAAGCTTTACCTCTCCGCGCTAAACGTCGGTCGCGACCACATCGGCTCGCTCGTGAACACGCTCGCGCTCGCCTACTTCGGCGGCGCCTTGCCGCTGATCGTTCTCGTGTCGCTCGGATTCCAGCCGCTCTCGGTCTCGATCAACAGCGAGGAGATCACGCAGTCGATCCTGGCCGTCCTCATCGCGAGCATCGGGCTCGTGCTCTGCGTCCCGCTCACCACCGCCATTGCGGTGGCGCTGGCCGACCGCGCCATCAGGACCGCCGCGCCGCCTATTTGACGGGCTGGCACCGCCAGTGATACTTAGTCTCAATGGCGGCGCGGGCTGCGGCGGCGGTCTTGGCGCGGCTCGGCGACGCCGGGCGGAAGACCACGCCCGCGCGCGCTCGCGTCGTGGCGGCGACCCTCCGACGGGATTCGCCGTTCACCGCTGAGGAGGTGGTCCGCGAAGTCGCTCGTAGCGGTGTGGGCCGCGCGACCGTCTTCCGGACACTCGATCTCCTCGTCTCCATCGGTGCGTTATCGCGGGTTCACGGGATCGAAGGTGGCGGACGCTGCGTGCGCTACACGCCGTGCGCGCCGGCGCATCACCACCATCTCGTCTGCCGCTCCTGCGGTCGAGTGGAGGAGATAGACCTCAGTGGGCTCGACGCGAAGCTCGCCGGGATAGCCCGGGCGCGAGGTTACGCCGCACTTGGCCACACGCTCGAGATCGCCGGGATCTGTGCCGCCTGCCGCGAGGCCCACACGTGATCGTTTTCGCAGTCGCGGCAGCGACATTCGTTTCGACCATGCTCGGCGGACTCTTGGCGCTTCGCACGAGCGCTCACGTCGGCATGGTGATAGCGCTCGGCGCCGGTGTTCGGGTGGGTGCCGCGTTCTTCGATCTGGGACCCGAAGCTGCGAGGGAGATGGGCTCGGTCGAGAACGCCATGATCTTCGCGGCCGTCGGCTTTCTGATCTTTTACTTGCTCGAGCGGATCACGCTGATTCACGTTGGTCACGAGGCCGGGATGGCTGTCGATCGCCACGAGCACGTCGGAACGCTGGGCGCAGGTGGGATGAGCGTGCATAGCTTTCTCGATGGGCTCGCGGTCGGCGCGGCATTCCATGCAGGTGTCGAGCTCGGACTCATCGTGGCGCTGGTGGTGGTGCTGCATGACTTCTCCGATGGCATAGGCACGGTCAGCGTGCTCATCGCCAACGACGCGTCGCGGAGGACCGCATTTCGTTGGCTCGTCGTAGACGCGCTCGCGCCTGTCGCTGGCGTACTCGCCGCGTTCGCGATCACGCTCGAGGGCGCTGCGCTCGGCGCCATGCTCGGCCTCTTCATGGGTTTCTTCCTCTATGTCGCCGGCGCGGAGCTGCTTCCAGAGGCGCATCGCAAGGAATCAGGCTGGATGGTTCTCGCGGCGACCCTCTTCGGCGCGATCTTCATTTTCGGCGTGACGCAGGTGATCTCGATCTAGTCGAACTTGCCGATCCGCGGAGATGGCATCGAGTCGCCGGCCGGGTTCATGGGTGCGTCCCACTCTCGAGACGCTTCCGATCTTCGGTCTCGAGCTGGAAGGTGGAGTGCTCGATGTCGAAGTCTCCGCGAAGGCAGGTCTCGAGGTCGTCGAGCACAGCGCTCGGATTCGCACCGCTGTGCACCACGACGTGCGCCGAGATGACGTTCATTCCGCTCGTGATCGTCCACACATGCAGGTCGTGGATGTCCACCACCCCGCTGCAGCCCAGGACGTGCTCGCGCAACGTCTCGATGTCTACATTCCGCGGGGTCGCTTCGAGCAGCACGTCGATCGCCTCGCGCAGCAAGCTGAGCGAGCGAGGCACGATCAGCGCGACGATCAGGAACGCCGCGAGTGTGTCCGCGAGCTGACGACCCGCGACGATGTTGGCGAGCGCGGAGATGATGACCGCGACGGACGCGGCCACATCCGCCAGAACATCAAGGTAGGCCGCACGCACCGCGAGCGACGCGTGCGGATCGCGGAGCAGCCAGATCGAGACGCCGTTGCTGACCAGACCGACCGCGGCGACCGCGAGAACGAGGCCGCTCTGCACCTGTGATGGCTCGCTGAAGCGCCGCACGCCCTCGACGAGCACGACGGCCGCGACGACCAGCAGCAGCACCGTGTTGAGGACCGTCGCGAGGATTTCGAGGCGGAGGAGCCCGAACGTTCGCCGGTCGGTGACCGGACGGGTCCCGAGCCACACCGCCACGAAGGCGATGCCGAGCGCCACGACGTCGATGAGGACGTGGAACGCTTCGGCGAGCAAAGCCAGGCTGTTCGCGAAGACCGAAGCGGTCGCTTCGATCATGAAGACGACGACAGCAAGGGCCAGCGCGATCAGAAGACGGGTTCGCTGCCGGGCCCGGTGATGCACGGAATGAACGGTACAATTCAATGCGTAGTTCTCGCGGCCAGCATTGGAGGCTCCCCACTTGGCGCAGATCAGCCATGACATGACCATCTCCAGCGTCGTCGAGCGCTGGCCCGACGCCGCGCGGATCTTTGCGCGCTACGGGCTCTCCTGCGCTTCCTGCTCGATCTCGAAGAGCGAGACGATCATGGCCGGCGCGACCGGGCATGGCGGCGGCCGCGTCAACGTCGAAGACCTCATGCGCGATCTCAACACCTATGCCGACAGCGGCAAGCTGCCGGACAACCTCCCTGCGGCGAACGCGACGGCGGGAGCGGCCGGCATGAAGATGCGCGGAATGGCCGAGCAGAAGGGCATCAAGCACGTCATCGCGGTGATGTCGGGTAAGGGCGGGGTGGGGAAGTCGCTCGTGGCCGGATTGCTTGCCGTCGGCCTGACGCGCCGCGGTTTCCGCGTCGGCGTGCTCGACGGCGACATCACCGGTCCCTCGATCCCGCGGATGTTCGGCGTGCGCGAGAAGCCGGTCTCTTCTGACGGCAAGACGCTCAACCCACCGCGCTCGCGCGGCGGCATTCCGATCATGTCGATGAACCTGCTCCTCCCCGAGGAGGGCGAGGCGGTGATCTGGCGGGGTCCGATGGTGTCCGGCGCCATCCGTCAGTTCTTCAGCGACGTCCAGTGGGGCGAGCTTGACTACCTCATCGTCGACCTTCCCCCTGGAACGAGCGACGCGCCGCTCACGGTTATGCAGGCGCTCCCTGTGGACGGCGTCGTCCTCGTCACGACACCGCAGGCCCTCGCCGCGATGGTCGTGACCAAAGCCGTGAAGCTGGTGAAGCAGCTCGGAGGCGAGATCCTGGGGATCGTCGAGAACATGTCCTACGTGCGCGTTCCCGATGGCTCGACGATCGAGGTGTTCGGGCCGTCGCAAGGGCTCAAGCTGGTCATCGCGTCGAACGCCCCGCTCATCGCGAAGCTTCCCATCGATCCGGAGATCTCGAGGCTCGCCGATGCGGGTCTCATCGAGTCGTACGAGTCGCCTGAGTCGGAGGAGCTCATCGTGAACTTCCTCGAGCGCGCCCCGGAGAAGCACCCGCAGGTCCCCGTCGCATAACCAGAATCACGCTCGCCGAGGCGCGCCGCCTCGCGATTCACGGACAGCTTCTGGACCGTACCCCGCGCCCAAGCGCACGAACGATTCTCGAGACCGTGCGCCATATCGGCTACCTGCAGCTCGATCCGACGAACGTCGTGGCGCGCAACCAGCTCCTCGTTCTCTGGTCGCGGCTCGGCCGCTACAAGCTCACCGATCTTGATCGCCTTATGTGGCGCGACCGCGAGCTCTTTGAGCTGATCACCTTCATCGCGCCGATGTCGGACTTGCCCCTCCACCTACTCCGTATGCGGGCGCTCAAACAGGGCGTCACCCCGCAGGCCGTCCGGATGAACGCGTGGGTGCGCCGCAACGAGCAGCTGCGCCGGCACGTGGTCGCGCGGCTCCGCAAGGAGGGGCCTTTGCCGCTCAGCGCGTTCGAGGATCGTTCCATCGACTCGTGGACCACGAGTGCGTCGAACGACGATCGCAACGTGTCGCGGATGCTCTCGTCCCTCATACGGCTCGGCGAGGTCACGGTCGGCGGGCGCGCCAGCGGGCGGCGCTTCTTCACGCTCGCGAAGGAATGGTTTCCACGCGTGCAGCCGCTCGCAGCGGGTGCGGCATCGCGGCTCGCCACTAACCGTGCACTCGCTGCGACCGGGGTCGCGACATTCCAGGAGCTTCGCCGCGTGTACGGGCTGGGGCGCTTCGTGACGGCCGAAGCCCTCGCTGCATCGGAACGCGACGGCATCGCCCGTCGCGTCGAGATCGCCGGTCTGCGTGGTCCGCACTTCGCGCTGACGTCGAGCCTCCGCCGTCGGCCCGACGCGTCGAACCGGACGACCCTCCTCTCGCCGTTCGACAACCTGATCATCGATCGCCAGCGCACCGAGCTTCTCTTCGGAATGCGCTACCGCATGGAGATCTACGTCCCCAAGCATCTCCGCGTGCGAGGGTTCTGGGCCATGCCGATCCTGCACCGGGACCAGATCATCGGCACGGTCGATCCGAAGATGGACCGCGAGCACGAGCGGCTCGACGTGCTGGGACTCCATCTCGAGCGCGATGCGCCCCGCGACGGCTCCGCCCGGCGCGCCATCGAAGACGTGGTCGACGATCTCGCCGCTTTCGCCGGGGCGCGCGAGGTCGCCTGGCCGAAAGGCATCGCTTCGTCATACTCCCGGCGGTGATCGCCAGAGCCCGCGCGAACTCCGGCGCGCTCTGGCTTCTCGCCGCCACGACGGTGGCGAACGTCCTCGGCTTCGGCTACCAGCTCGTCATGGCGCGGCTCCTCACCGCCGAGCAGTACGCGATCCTCATCGCGCTCTTCGGCGTCCTGATCCTCGAGGCGATCTCCAGCCAGGTCATCCAATCGGCGACAGCGAGGCTCACGGCGCAATACCGCGCGCGCGGCGAAGAGGCGGCGCTCCATCAGTTCGTGCGACGTTGGTCGATACGCGTTGCGATCGCGATGGCCGGCCTCGCTCTGGCTGTCATCGCGCTCGCCGCACCGATCTCCCGTGGTCTCGCGCTCCCCGTGGTGTCGGTGACGCTCCTCGGCGTCAGCCTCTTCTTCGCCGGCACGGTCACGTTCGAGCTTGGTCTCCTGCAGGGCCTGGCGCGCTTCGGCTGGATGGGGAGCGTTCTGATCGTGCAGGCGGGCTCGCGGCTCGTGCTCGGCGTCGCGCTCGTCCTGCTGGGCTTTGGGGTGAACGGGGCGTTCGCCGGCGCGGCCGCGGCGATCGCGGTGAGCGTGCTCGTGGCAGCCGTACCGCTCGCCCCACTCCTTCGTGCCGCGCGCCGCGCGACGGCGACCGTTGAGCTCGGCGGCGCGGAGACACGGTTCTTCGCATTCGCGGCCGTCGTCCTGCTCGCATACGCGGCGCTCACGAACATCGACGCTGTCCTCGCGCCGGCTGTCCTGACTCCTAGTCAGGCGGGCACGTACGCCGGCGCGGTCACGCTCGGCAAGATCGTGCTCTTCGCGCCGATCGCCGTCGGCTTCCTGCTTCTCGAGCGTACCGCCCGCGCACACGCGCGCGGCGAGCCGACTGAGCGTCCGCTCTTCCTCGCCCTCGGCCTCGTTCTGGCGACGAGCGGTCTCGCGGCCGTGGCATATGTCGTCGCGCCTGCATTCTTCGTGAATCTCATCGTCGGCAGCCAGTACCCGGCTACCGTCGCGGTGGCGCCCATTTACGGTATTGCCGCGCTCTCCAACGCGCTCCTCAATCTCTGGATCAGCTACTTCGTCGGCCGCGGCGAGATGCGCGTCGGATTCCTGCTCGCGCTCGCGGTCGTCGTCGAGGCGGCGCTTCTGGTGAGCGTGGCCAGCGATGCCGTGTCGTTCGCGCGGATCGTCCTACTGGTGGCGCTGGCGACGCAGGCCGTCGCGATCGCGACCTTCCTAGTGGAGCGGAGCGGAGAGACCAAGGTGGTGCTGACGCCTCGCTGACACGTCACGCCGCTACCCTCCGTGGTCGCATGCCCTCCAGCACGCTTCTCCGCGCCGCGCTCGCGCTGACGGCGACGGGAATCGTCTCCGCCGCCAGCATCCGGCACGCGCAAGAGGAGGGCGGAACCGATCTCGCGTTCGCGTTCGGCTACGCCTTCTATCTCTCGCTCATCTTGATCGCGACGCCGCGCCATCCGCCGCGCTGGGCACCCGTCCTTGGATTCCTCTTCGCGGGGATCACGTACGTCGTCGCGATCGCGACGCTCAACGGGAACGCTCTCGCGATGGGCCTCTACCTCGTCGCGGCCCTTCTCGGCTACCTCGCGACTCCTGCCACCTTCCGCCCGTTGACGGTCGCGGCCTTCGCGCTGTGGACGCCCGCGATCCGCTTCTTCGGCCCCGAGCCTCTCGCGGGAGCGTTCCCGCCTGTCCTCGCGTTCGCGTCGGTCCTCTCGCTGATCAACCTCGTCGCGTCGCTCCTCGATCGGAGCGCGGCCAATCCCGACGAACGGCTTCGGCGCATCGGTCTCGGTCTTCTCGCTGTCGCGACCGTTGCGACGGTCGTCGAGCGGCACCTCGTCGTCGAGTCGCGGGGGGTCGCACCCGACGACGTGATGGCGCTCGTCGTCGTCGGCGTTCTTCCGATCCTTGGCGTCGTCCGGCTGCGACCGTCGGCGCGCGACGCCCTCGCCACCGGGCTCGCGCTCGCGACATTTGTCCTCGCCGCGATGGCGCTCCTCCTGGGAAAGGGCTACCACGTGGACGCGGTCACGGTGCCGCACGTCGCGGCCCAGCAGCTCCTCGCGGGGCACGACCCGTACACGACGTTCGACCTTCCCGCGGCGCTAGCGCAGTTCGGCATCGACCCCGAGCTCGTCACGCACTATGAGGACGGGAGCGTCGTCCGCTCGCTCAACTATCCGGCGCTGAACTTCCTGCTCGTCACGCCGTTCATCGCGCTCGGCGTTACCGACATCCGGTGGATCTATCTCGTCGAGATCCTCGCCCTCGTCCTCATCCTGCTTCGCAAGGTTCGGATTCCGTGGCGACCGCTCGTCTCGGCCGGCGTCGTTGGCAACACAGTGATCGTCCGCCAGAACATCCTCGCGGGTGTCGATCCGACCTGGTGGGCGCTCCTCACGATCGCGTGGATCTTCGTCGAGTCACGATGGCTTTCGCCGATCGCGGTGGGGCTCGCGGTCGCTTCCCGGCAACCAGCCTGGTTCGCCGCACCCTTCTACCTCCTCGCCGTCTGGAAGAGGAACGGCCGCGCTGAAGCAGTCCGCCGCGCGGCGATCATCGCCGTGGCGGCGCTCGTGCCGAACCTCCCGTTCATGATCGACAACCCCGTCGCGTTCTTCGAGGGCGTCGGCGCGCCGATGCTCGGCGCGCTCGCTCCGTATGGCGTCGGGTTCGTGCGGCTTGGGCTCGATGGCCCCTTCCCGCTCCTGCCTCGCGTGGTCTACGGTCTGCTCGCCGCCGGTTCGTTCGTCGGACTCGCCGCGGTGCTGTGGCGCTACTGGCGCAGCGTCCCGATCGGGGCTCTCATATTCCCGTTCGTTCCGCTTTATCTCGCGTGGCGCTCGCTGCAGAACTACTTCGGGTCCATCCCGCTCCTCGCCATGGCTGGCGACGACGAGCTCATCGTCGGTACGGCCACCGAACGCCGCGAGCCGACCGCGGCCGCCGCATCGGCGTCGCAGACGATGCCCGCGCCCGCGACGTCAGGAGCCAGCCCGAGGTCGACCGCGCTCTGAGTCGCACAATGGCGGCATGCCGATCGACCCCGGCCTCCTCGAGCTCCTGGCATGCCCCGACGAACATCACGCTCCCGTGCGTGAGGAGGGCGACTTTCTGGTCTGCACGGAATGCCGCAAGCGCTTTCCCGTGCGCGACGGAATTCCGGTGATGCTTCTGGAGGAGGCTCTTCCGCCCGCGGACTGACACCTGGTTTGCCGGGCTCGCGGTAGCGCAGCGGGTCCTGTCCCAGGGGTAGGGGCCCCTGACCGCGTAGCGGCTCGGAGGGGTCTCTCGCTCGCGCACCCTCCCACCCGGGCGCGCCATTCGCTGCGCTCATGTCGCGCGGGGCGGGTCCCGGGCACCCGCGCGTCGCGAGAGACCCC
>JALYSZ010000006.1 GCA_030854525.1 Chloroflexota bacterium
CCCGCCGAGCGACATCTACGAACGCCCGAGCTCGCGGTTCGTGGCGGAGTTCATCGGGCGGTCGTCGTTCCTTCCCGGTGAGGTCGTCCGCGTCGGGTCCGGCCGCGCAGAGGTGCGGCTCGTCGGAAGCGGGACGATGGTGAGCGCGGTGGCGCCGGGCCACGGCATCGCCCCGGGCGACCGCGTCGTCCTCGCGGTTCGCTCAGAGCGGATCGACATGCGCGGCGAACATGCCGCGGAGAACGTCGTGAATGCCCGGATCAAGTCGTTCGTCTACGCGGGCGCCGAGTACGAGTACATCCTCGACACGCCGGAGGGCGAGCTGCGGGCATCGTCCCAGCGGGCGGTCCCGGGACCCGATGTCAGGTTGCACCTGCCTCCGGACGCGATCGTGGTCCTCGCCGACGACGCGCCGAGGGCGACTCCCGTGCCCGGCGCTCCCTAGGCCGGCACGGCGGCCCGGCGCAGGCGCGCCGTGAACTCGCGCACGTCGGCCAGGTCCTCGATGCGCCAGACGATCTCCGCGATGCGCCCCGCCTCAGCCTCGGACAGCCCGGCCCAGGCGGCGCAGTCCCGGAACTTCGCCTCGAGCTCGACGTCGGTCATCGGGTCCGCGGGACTTCCCTTGCCGAAGTCCGCACGCCCGCTCACGACGCGGCCATCCTGGAGCTCGATCTCGACGATCGTCGTCATCTTCTCGTAGCCCGCGGCCTCGGCCTCGGGGTGGACCCCGAAGTCGATCCTCTCGATCAGGCTCTGCACGTCGGGACGCTGCACGACCGCGTCGGTGAACTGCGCGAGGCCCGCCCTGCGCTCGAGAAGCAGGATCGCCATGCAGAACTCCATGCTGAACTTCGCGTTCAGCTCGGTACGAGGACGATGATGGATGAGCGCGTTCGGCATGTTCTCGTTGGTGCCGACGCGGACGCGGCGCACCTGATCCGGCCGGATGTCGTGCTCCAGGACGAGCCGGAGCATCACGCCCATACCGGGATGGGTGAGCGACCCCGAGGGATGTGGCTTGATCGACACTCCCGGGGAGTCAAAAGACCACGGATGCCCGAGCAGTCCCTCGATCGAGCCGGCGTCGTAGCCCCCACCCGCCGCGTTGAAGAATCCGCGGGGGGCCTCGAGGATGTTCTCGGCGGCCGTCCACCCGCGGAGCGCGAAGTCGACCGCGACCACCCCGCTCTCGGCGGCGCGGCCGGCGTGGAAAGGCTTCGTCATGGTCCCGAAGTTCTCACGCAGCCCCGCCGACTGGCTCGCGGCGATCCCGATGGAGCGTGCCGTCGTCGACGCGTCCGCGCGGCGTAACCGTGAGACCGCGGCCGCGGCGCCGACCGCACCAAGCGTTCCCGTGCTGTGGAACCCGTCGCGGTAATGCCGGGGATCGATCGCCTCCGCGGTCTTCATCTCGACCTCGGTTCCGATCAGGTACGCGTCGAGGACATCGGCTCCGCCCGCGCCGAGCTGCTCGGCGACGGCCAGGACAGCGGGAAGGACCGGCGCTGTGGGGTGCGTGAGGAGGCCGTACACGCGGTCCGGCCTGGTCGCGAGCTGCGTGTCGTCGTAGTCGTCGGCGTGGATCGCGATTCCGTTGGCGAACGCTGCGAAGCGCGGCGCCGTCGTGAGCGCGGATCCGATGACCGTCGCCGGCCCGGGGCACCCCAGATCGGCGAGATAGTCGTTCACGATCCGGCCGCTCTGCCCCACGCTCCCCGCGAGGGCGAGGCCAACGCCGTCGAGTATTGACCGCGTTCCGAGCTTCAGAACGGACGCGGGCATCGACGCTCGTGGCGTATCGCAGATGAATTCGGCTACCGATCGAGTCACGGGCATATTGCGAATGATGCGTCAGACCTCGATCAGGGTCCCATCCGCCGTGTGTTCGAGCTCCACCTCCGAGAGACGGGCGAGGGTCTCCGCGCCGAGGTGGGTGAGGACGATCCGCTTCGCTCCGAACTCCTCGCGGTGCGCCATCACCTGGCGATACGAGATGTGCGAGGGATCGTCGCGGTCGAAGAACGACGCCTCGCAGATGAAGAGGTCGGCGTCCTTGGCGACGGCCGCGAGGTGCTCCGTCCATCGCGCGTCGCCGGAATAGGCGATGAGCTTTCCCGCGACCTCGACGCGAAGGCCGTGCGGTTCGGCCAGACGGACATGTCGGACGGGTAGCGCGCTCACGTGTGCTCCGCCAAGCTCCGTCGGCTTGGCCCCGAGCACGACCGTGCTGAATGGGAAGCCAAGCGTGGTCGGACCGAAGAAGTCGGGGAAGAGCGCCTGCTCTTCGGCGCGAAGGCGCGTCTCCAAGGACGGAGGCCCTCCTACGACGAGCGGCTTCTTGCGACGGGCGAAGTGCTGCTCGAGGACGAAGAACGTGATGCCGCCGAAGTGGTCGCCGTGCAGGTGCGTGACGGCGACAGCGTCGATCGCGGACGGATCGACGTGCTTCTTTATGGCAGGGAGGGCGGATCCACCGCAGTCGAGGAGGAGCGAGACGCCCGGCGCCGTCACGTGGATCGCGGCGTTGGCGCGGCCGCCGTCGCTGAACGCGTTGCCGCTCCCGAGGAAGTGGACCCGGACGGTCAATTCACGTCTTTGATCGCGACCGGCCGATGCTCCTTGAACGAGCGCGTCGCGGCGAGACCGAGGCGGAGCGCCTCCATCCCGTCCCGCACGGTGCATGGGTTCTCGGCCTCGCCCCGGGCGAAACGCAGGAAGTGCGCGAGCTCCGCGCGATACGCGTCGCCGAATCGGACGAAGAACGTTGGGTAGGCCGGATTCTTCATCCTCGGCGCGTCGCTCTCGACCGAGCTCGCCGGTGTGCGCGGATCGAGACCGACCGCGATCGTGTCCTTCGCGCCGTACACGTCGACGCGGATGTCGTACCCCGCCTCGTTGTGGCGCGCGGCCTGGAGCAGCCCCATCGCGCCGCTGCGCAGCCGAAGCACGACCGCCGACGTCGCGACGTCGTTGTACTTCGCGTACTGCGGGAACCCGAGGGTCGATCCGGTGGCGTACAGCTCCTCGACCTCGTCGCCGAACATCCAGCGCGTGACGTCGAAGTCGTGGATGAGCTGGTCCACGAACTGGCCGCCCGAGGTCTCGATGTACCCGTCCGGCGGCGGCAGCGCGTCGCGGCTCGTCATGTGGAAGCTGTAGACGGTGCCGAGCTCGCCCGAGCGTACCCTGCGGCGCGCCTCCTGGAAGCCCTTGTCGAAGCGCCGCTGGAAACCGATCTGAACACGGCCCTTGTTCTTGTCGACATGCTCGACCACGCGCTTGGTCGAGGCGAGGTCCAGCGCGATGGGCTTCTCGCAGAAGACGGCAAGCCCCCTGTCGAGCGCGCGAATGATGAGGTCGGTATGCGTCCCGGTGGGAGTCACGATGACCGCCGCATCCGCGCCGTCGAGCGCGGCGTCGATCGAGTCCGCGTGCTTCGCGCCGAGCTCCTTCGCCAGGCCGGCCGCGCGGGCCGAGTCGGTGTCGTTGATCCGAAGCTCGTCGACCCCGGGGAGCTCGCGCAGCACCTTCGCGTGGAACGCGCCGAGGCGGCCCACGCCAAGGATCGCGATCTTCACTCGGCGCGACTCTAAACTCTGAATCTCTTTGACGCAGATGAAGCTCGCGGCCGCACCGATCTCCTGGGGCGTCTGCGAGGTGCCCAACTGGGGACTGCAGCTCGCTCCGGACCGCGTCCTCTCGGACATGCGTGCGCTCGGCATGCATGCCACCGAGGCTGGGCCTCCCGGATTCCTTCCGGCCGAGCCTGCGGCGGCGCGGGCACTTCTGGATTCCTGCGGCCTCCGCCTCATCGGCGGCTTCGTCACAGCGGTTCTCCACGAGAGCCCGCGCCGGGCGGAGGAGCTCGCTTCGGTGAAGCGCCAGGCTAGCTGGCTCGCCGCGGGCGGCGCGGAGTTCGTCGTCCTCGCGCCCGCGCTCCCTCAGACCGGCTATTCCGGAGCCGCGGAAATCGCGGACCGAGCCTGGCCCGCGCTCCTCGAGGGAATCGATCGCGTGGCCGAGATCGCCGACACGTGCGGTCTGCGGGTCGCCGTCCATCCGCACTGGGGGACCGCGATCGAACGGCGTGAGCACATCGAGCGTTTCCTCGAAGGCTCGACTCACGCGCTCTGCCTCGACACGGGGCACATCGCGCTCGGCGGTGCGGACCCGCTCCAAGTCGCGCGCGACGCCGGCCCCCGCGTGCACCACGTCCACCTGAAGGACGTGGACGCATCTCTCGGCGCACGTGTTCGCGACGGCAGGCTCTCGTACAACGATGCGGTGCACGACGGCCTGTTCCGCCCGCTTGGCGAGGGCGAGGCGCGGATAAAGGATGTGCTCGCGGAGCTACGTGGTGCTGACTACGACGGCTGGTACGTGCTCGAGCAGGACGTCATGCTGGACCGTGAGCCCGCGGCGGGCCCGCCAGAATGGATCGCGCAAAGCAGCGCGTACGCGAGGAAGCATGGCTAGCCCCGAGGTCGTCACGATGGGCCGGGTGGGCGTCGACCTGTACCCCGAGCAGGTCGGGGCGACGCTCGCCGAGGTCCGCACGTTCGCGAAGTCGCTCGGCGGCAGCCCCACGAACGTCGCCGTCGCGGCCGCTCGCCTTGGGCGCCGCGCCGCCGTCATCACGAAGGTAGGCAACGACGGGTTCGGCGAGTACGTCCGCAAAGCCCTCGTCGGATTTGGGGTCGACACCCGCTGGATCGGCACGGATCCGGCGCTCCGGACGCCGCTCGTTTTCGCGGAGCTCTTTCCACCCGACCGCTTTCCGATCCTCTTCTACCGCGAACCGAAGGCGCCGGACATGAACATCACCACACAGGATCTCGACCTCGACGCCATCGCGGCCGCGCCGCTCTTCTGGACATCGGGAACCGGCCTCTCCGACGAGCCGAGCCGGGCCGCGACGCTCGCCGCGCTCGATGCTCGGAAGCGGCGCGAAATCACGGTCCACGATGTGGACCACCGGCCGCATCTCTGGGCCAGCTCGGATGACGCGCGGCGATGGGCCCGCGAGGCCGTGAAGCGCGCGACGGTGGTCGTCGGGAACACCGATGAAGTCGAGATGGCGACAGGTCTTCGCGACCCGCGCAAGGCAGCCGCGGCACTGCTCGAGATGGGGCCGAGCCTCGCCATCGTGAAACGCGGACACGAGGGGGCGTACGCATGGACCGCACGTGAAGAGATAACCGTGCCCGCGGTGGAGATCCCGGTCCTCAATGGCCTTGGCGCCGGCGACGCCTTCGGCGGCGCGCTGTGCCACGGCCTTCTCGCCGGATGGCCGCTCGCCCGGACGCTCGCGCTCGCGAACGCAGCCGGTGCGATCGTCGCCTCGCGCTTGGCCTGCGCGGACGCCATGCCCAGGCTCGACGAGATCGAGGCGCTTCTCGCGCGGGGAGTCTCGGCGTGACGCGACTAACGATGGCGCAGGCGCTCGTGCGATTCCTCGCATCCCAGTATGTCGAGCGGGATGGCATCGAGCAGCGGTTCTTCGCGGGCTGCTGGGGGATCTTTGGGCACGGCAACGTCGCCGGGATCGGCGAGGCCCTCTTCGAGTCGCCAAACCTGCTCCCGTATCACATGGCGCGCAACGAGCAATCGATGGTGCACACCGCGGTCGGCTACGCGCGCCACAAGGATCGACTGCAGACCTTCGCCTGCACCTCGTCGATCGGACCCGGCGCGACGAACATGCTCACCGGCGCAGCACTCGCCACCGTCAACCGCTTACCGGTGCTCCTTCTGCCCGGTGACGTCTTCGCGTCACGCATCCCGGACCCGGTGCTGCAGCAGCTGGAAATGCCATCGCGCGGCGACGTCAGCGTCAACGACGCATTCCAGTCCGTGTCGCGCTACTGGGACCGTATCGTGCGGCCGGAGCAGCTCATTCCCGCGGCGCTTGCCGCGATGCGCGTCCTGGTGAGCCCAGCCGATACCGGCGCGGTGACCCTTGCTCTGCCCCAGGATGTGCAAGCCGAGGCCTACGACTACCCGGACGAGCTCCTGGCGAAGCGCGTATGGCATGTCGAGCGGCGCCCACCGGATCCTGCCGCGCTGGCGCGCGCCACCGAAGCGATCCGCGCGGCGAAGCGGCCACTCATCGTCGCGGGTGGCGGGGTCATTTACGCGTGCGCGTCCGATGCACTTCGACGCTTCGTGGACGACACCGGGATCCCGGTCGCCGAGACGCAGGCCGGGAAGGGATCGCTTCCCTACGACCATCCCTCCGCGCTCGGTGCGCTCGGCGTGACCGGGACGGCTGCCGCGAACCGGATCGCAAAGGACGCTGATCTCGTGATCGGAATCGGTACGAGGTGGAGCGATTTCACGACGGCGTCGAAGTCGGCATTCCAGAACCCGGACGTTCGGTTCGTGAACGTGAACGTCGCCGAGGTCGACGTGTACAAGCTTGGTGCGATCGCGGTCACGGCGGACGCGCGCGCAACGCTCGAGGCGCTTTCCGGCATCGGGTACCGCGTGGACGCCGCATATCGCGATACGTGTGCGCGGCTCGCGAAGGAGTGGGACGCTGAGGTCACGCGGCTGTACTCGCTCGGACATTCGCCACTGCCGGCCCAGTCCGAGGTGATCGGCGCGGTGAACGAGTTCTCCGGCCCGACCGATGTCGTGGTCTGCGCCGCGGGGTCGATGCCGGGAGAGCTGCACAAGCTCTGGAGGAGCCGCGACCGCAAGCAGTATCACGTGGAGTACGGGTATTCGTGCATGGGCTACGAGATCGCCGGTGCCCTCGGCGTGAAGCTCGCGGCACCCGAGCGCGAGGTGTACTCGCTCGTCGGAGACGGCTCTTATTTGATGTTGAGCGAGGCGATCGTCACGTCGCTCCAGGAGAGAGCCAAGCTCGTCGTGGTGCTCGTGGACAATCACGGCTTTGCCTCGATCGGCGGGCTCTCGCGATCGCTCGGGACCGATGGATTCGGGACCCAGTTCCGGGAGACGAAGCCTGGGGCCCCTACCCCATCAGGGGCCCCTACCCCTGCCCGAGGTCTCGACGGCGAGCGCGATCCGGCGCCCTACCTGCCGGTCGATCTCGCCGCGAACGCTGAGAGCCTCGGCGCGCACGTGATTCGAGCGCGCGGGATCTCCGCGTTCCGCGACGCCCTCGCGGCGGCGAAGAAAGTCGAGCGCTCGGTCGTGATCCACATCGAGGTCGACAGGTACGTTTCGGTGCCGGGCTACGACAGCTGGTGGGACGTGCCTGTGGCGGAGACGTCCGAGGCGTCGGGGGTGCGTGACGCGCGCAAGGGCTACGAGAAGGCGAAGCCGAAGCAGCGGCGCTACCTGTGAGCTCGCTCCTCGTGCGCGGCAAGAACGGCGGCGTCTCGGTGACACCGCAGTCGGCGGGCTGGCGCTATGTGAGCTTCAACGCGCTCCGAATACCGAAGGGCCGTCAGTTCCTTTTGGAGACCGAAGGATCGGAGGCGTGCCTCGTCGTGATCGCCGGACGGTGCGCCGTCCGCGTCGGCGAGCTGCTCTGGCCCGACGTGGGGCAGCGGGAGTCGCCGTTCGATGGGCCGCCGCACGCGATCTACGCGCCGCCAGGCGTGACGGTCGAAGTCGCCGCGCTGACCGGGCCGGTGGAGATCGCGATCGGCTCGGCGCCCGCCGAACGCGGGGAAACCGCGCGACACATCCTTCCGTCGGACGTGCGCCGCGAGGTGCGCGGGAGCGGCAGCATGGGGCGGACGATCCACCACATCCTCATGGAGGATGCCGCCGCGGAGTCCCTCCTCGTGACCGAGGTCGTGACGCCCGCGGGTCATTGGTCGAGCTATCCGCCGCACAAGCACGACACCAACGACCCACCGCAGGAGACGCAGCTCGAGGAGACCTACTACCACCGCCTGCGGGACGCGAGAGGCTTCGCGGTCCAGCGGGTCTACACCGCCGATCGCGCGCTCGACGAGACGGTGTCGGTGCGCGACGGCGATCTCGTCCTCGTGCCGCGCGGGTACCACACTGTGTCCGCCGCTCCGGGGTACGAGCTCTACTACCTCAACGTAATGGCCGGGCCGGTACGGCGCTGGTGCGTCACCTTCGACCCGGAGCATGAGTGGCTCCGCCGGTAAACGCCCCCCTGCGCGCGGTGCTCTTCGACTGGGGGGACACGCTCTTTCACGCGCCGCACGCGCCGGAGGTGATCGTCTCGTTCGCGCGTTCGTCCGGTGTTTCCGTCTCGGAGGCGCGAGCGCGGGAGATGTGGGACGAGGTCTGGGTCGCGGGCAAGACGCCGGAGGAGATCGCGAAGGGACGCGATCTTTCCATTGAGGCGCATCAGCGAGTGTGGATGGATCTCTTCTCTCGTTTCGATCGGGTCGTGCCGAGGTTATCCCGCGCGCTCTATGAGCGGGTGATGGATCCGCGCTCGTGGGTCCCGTACGCGGACACTCGCGCGACGCTCGAGGCGGTGCGGCGGCGAGGATTGAAGGTGGGCGTGGTGAGCAACGTGCCCGCCGACCTGCGGCCGGTGTTTGCGAAGCATCGGCTGGATGGGCTGGTCGATTCGTACACGCATTCCTTCGAGGTCGGCGCGGAGAAGCCGGATCCGGCGATCTTTCTCGCGGCCGCGAAGTCTCTTGGTGTGAAGCCGAGCGAAACGCTGATGGTCGGGGATCACGCGGTCGATGCGGGAGCGGAGCGCGCGGGGATGAGAGTGTTCATCTTGCCGACGAAGTTTGATGGGGATGTGCGCGGACTGGATCGCGTGGTGGAGATCATCTCGAAGTGACTACGACTGCGACCCGGGCGGGAATCGGACCCGCGACTTCTTGCTTCGTAGGCAAGCGCTCTATCCGCTGAGCTACCGGGTCAACAAAGACATTCTATCGCTTCACGCAGTCGCCAGCCTGTATGCGCCAATGCGTGATGCCGTCACGCGCGCATGGCAGTTCGCGCATCGGACGACGCACTTTCCAATCTCCTGAGCGATCTGTTCCCAGTGGCACCCATCGCGAACCATAGTCGAGACATCCGCTGTTTTGTCGCGAAGGTGGTCGAAGTCCAGTAGAGCAATGTTCGCTTCGCCGCAGTCGACGCAGGGATGTGCAGAGAGGTATTGGTCAATTTGCGCGGTCAGCGATTCGCGTACGAAGGTGCCGTAGCTGTCGACTCTCCTTGCGTCCGGGACGCGTGCGACGTACCAGGATCGCGCGGCGGCGCGCTGACACGCAAGGCAAATCCAGTGTCGCGTCCCTTCGGAACGGGACCGAAACGGGAACTCGGCGAGGGGTTTGGACTCCTGGCAGACGCGACAGATTCGGGGTAGCGCATCGCCAATCCGCAGCTGCTCTGGCCGCACGATAACCCGCTTGCGCGGAGGTTGACGCTGCAGATATCGGAGCGCCGTTCGGAGCCTGTGACAGTTGGCGCAACGGACTTCACACTTCGCGATTTCCTTCTCGATCGCGGGCCAGGTCCAACCTCCGCTAAGCATGCTCCCAACGTCGCGCGTCTTGTCAGCGAGATGATCGAATTGCAGGACGACGATGTCAGCCTCGCCGCAGTCGACGCAAGGGTGGGCGCGGAGATAGTCGATCATCCGGCGTTGGTTGTCGCTCCTTCGCGCACGAGTGTTGCGCAGAAGGCGGGCCTTCTGCACCTCCCGGTTCCTCCGGTAGTACACCTTCCATACGCGGCGAAACACTCCCTACACCACGTCTGGAGCTTCGCCTCACCACGTCGCACAGGAGGAAAGGCATCGAACGGCTTCACTTCGCCGCATTTCGTGCACGCTCGCATAAAGGCGAGCGTGCCGTGACCTCAATCTCGCGCGAATAGCACCGTTAGTCGGTACCCAGTACCGGAAACTGCGACCCCGGAGAGAATCGAACTCTCGCCAACAGCTTCGAAGGCTGCTGCTCTATCCGCTGAGCTACGGGGTCGAAGAAATAAAGGTTACCGCCTCACGAGCGTGTACCACGCGGACGGCCGCCCTCGACCTTCCTCGACGCCGACGATCTTGAACGCATCCGAGAATGTCGCGCGCACATCCTCGGCAGTAAGGCCCACGGCTGGACCACCGGGCGCGAACGCGTAGAGCAAATAGGTCCCGCCCGACCGCACCACACGGGCTAAACCCGCCGCGTAGCCCGCGCGTCCGGCGGCGGGAATCGAGTGCAGGCAGCCGATGTCGAGCGCCAGATCGAAGGGACCGGTCACCGCGAGACGCGTCACATCACCGACCACGAACGTGCACGCCACGCCCGCGTCACGCGCCCGCCGGCCCGCCTTCGCGATCGCGCGCCCAGCGAAATCGACACCCACCGCGGTCCATCCATGGCGCGCGAGATACACAACGTTCGTTCCCGTCCCGCAACCCAGGTCCAGCGCGCGTCCCGGCGGGTGCGACCCCACGAAGAGCTCGAGCTCCGGCGGAGACACGCCCGTGTCCAAGGGCGGCCGCCACGGCAACCAGTACCAGAGGCTGAACCAGAGCCGCCGCATGGCGCGAGCCTAGGCCGAGATCACTCGACAGCGACGCCCTAGACCGAACCCTTTGCCTTCTCACCCTCTAGTCTTTCGTAGGTGGCGAGTCCGTTCCGAGCGCCCGCGGCCAACGACTCGGTGCTGCGGCGCGGCGACTTCATCGCGCCCGTCCTGCACGAGATCCACCGGGTGATCGTCGGGCAGGACTACCTCGTGAACCGACTCCTCATGGGCATGCTGTGCAGCGGGCACCTGCTCGTTGAGGGCGTTCCCGGCCTCGCAAAATCCCTCGCCGTGAAGACCCTCGCGGACACGATCGATGCCGATTTCAAACGCATCCAGTTCACGCCAGACCTGCTCCCGGCCGACTTGAACGGCACGATGATCTATAACCCATCGACCCAGAGCTTCAGCCCTCGCCTCGGCCCGATCTTCACCGACCTTCTGCTCGCGGACGAGATCAACCGCGCACCCCCAAAGGTGCAGAGCGCTCTCCTCGAGGCCATGCAGGAGCGGCAGGTTTCGATCGGCGGCCACACGCATCGGGTGTCCGAGCTTTTCACCGTGCTCGCGACGCAGAACCCGATCGAGCACGAAGGCACCTACCGACTTCCGGAAGCCCAGGTCGACCGTTTCATGATGAAGGTCGTCATCGGCTACCCGACCCCCGACGAGGAGCGGATGATCATGGACCGGAACACCATCGAGGAGCCCGCGATACCGCGAAAGCTCGCAACGCCGGCCGCGATCCAGGACGCGCGCGCGGCCGTCCGCCAGGTGCACATGGACGACGCGATCAAGGACTACGTCGTCCGCATCGTCGTCGCCACGCGCGACCCGGTGGGCCCGAAGCTAGCCGATCTCAAACCGCTAATCGCCTATGGCGTCTCTCCGCGCGCCACCATCTATGTGTCGCTCGCGGCGCGAGCGAACGCCTTCCTCGACGGCCGGGACTACGTGCTCCCCGACGACATCAAGGCGGTCGCGCTGGACGTAATGCGCCACCGGCTCATCGTGACCTATGAAGCGGAGGCGGAGGAGATCACGCCCGAGATCGTGATCGGTAGAGTTCTCGACAACGTAGCGGTCCCTTAGTTGTCCACTGCGACGGTGCCGCAACGGGAGCCGGTGCCGGCGGAGGTCCTCCGCGTGGTCAAGCAGGTCGAGATCAAGGCGCGGATCCTGGCGGACGAAGCGCTCGTGGGGACGTACCGAAGCGTCTTCCGCGGCTCCGGCCTCGATTTCGAAGAGGTCCGCGAATACGAGCCCGGCGACGACATCCGGAGCATCGACTGGAACGTGACCGCGCGCATGAACATGCCCTACATCAAGAAATACCGCGAGGAGCGCGAGCTCAACATCTACCTGGCCGTCGACGTCTCCTCGAGCGCGTGGTTCGGAACGGGAAGCGTCTCGAAGCGCGAGCTCGCCGCGGACGTGGCGGCCCTGCTCGCGGTGACGGCGCTGCACAACAACGACCGTGTCGGCCTGGTGCTGTTCGCCGATGGGGTGCGTGAGTTCCTTCCCCCGCGAGAAGGCCGGCATCACCTGCTCCATCTGATCCGAGAGCTTCTGTTCGCCGAGCCGCGTCGGTCCCGCACCGAGATCGCCAGCGTCGCCGACTATCTCGCGAACGTCACGAAGAAGCGGAATGTCGTCTTCGTGATCTCCGACTTTCTTGACGTGGACTTCGAAGCGCCGCTGCGTGCGCTCGGCCACAAGCACGACGTCATCGCGCTCATCCTCAATGATCCGCGCGAGGTCGAGCTCCCGTCGGTAGGGCTCGTCGCCCTCGAGGACGCCGAGAGCGGTCGCGTTGGCTACGTCGACACGTCGGATCCGGCGGTGCGCGAGCGTTTCGCGCGGGCGGCGCGCGAGCGACGCGCACAGCGCCTGCGCACGTTCAGCCGAATGGGCGTCGATCGCGTGGAGCTCTCCACCGACCGGCCGTACGTGCCGGCGCTCCTCGCGCTCTTCAATGCTCGGTCGAGGCGCAACTGATGCGCGTTGTCGTCGTCGTCGGTCTTCTTCTGCTGGCGCTCGGTTCGGTCGCCGCGGCCGACGGTCCGGTGGGCGTCGCCGCCACGGTCGACAAGCGCGGCATCACCATCGGCGACCCGATCACGCTCGCGCTCGTCGTCGAAACCGATGCCGGCTACAAGATCACCGACAGCGGCGTCGGGCGGACGATGGACGAATTCGAGGTCCTGGAGGCGATCCCGCCCCAGGTCACGAGGATCGCGAATGGCCGGACGCGGTACACGTTCCGCTACCGGGTCACGGCGTTCCGCGTCGGTGACCTCGTCTTCCCGCAGATCGACGTGTCGTACCAGTCTCCGACCGGCGAGCCGGGTATCGCACCGACCGTCGAGATTCCCATCGTCATCACGAGCGTCATTCAGCCCGGGGAGGCCATCGACGACATCAAGCCGGCGAAGCCACAGCTCCGGCTGCCCACCGCGACACCCCAAATCCCGCAGCTAGCGATTCAGGTCGCGCTTGCCGTCGTGGTGCTCGCGATGCTCGCGCTCATCATCCGGCAGACCCGACGCGCGGCGGCGCGTCGACCGAAGGATTCCGAACTGGAGGGGATCCTTCTCACGCCCGCGCAGCGGGCGATGGCCGAGCTGAATCGAGTCGCATCGCTCCGCCTGCCCGAGA
Source organism: Chloroflexota bacterium (assembly GCA_030854525.1). The sequence continues at coordinate 13,117 of JALYSZ010000006.1, forward strand.
AGGGCCGGTACGCCGAGCACTACGCATTGCTCTCACAAGCCTTAAGGGCATATGTCCGCGACCGCTTCGGGCTGTCCGCGACGGAGCGGACGCCGCGGGAGCTTCGTCAGGACATGCTCCGCGCCGGCATCGATCGGACCGAGATAGCGACGATCTACGAGATCCTGCGTGAGGGCGAAAGCGCCCGGTTCCACCAGGCCATCTCCTATCCGGCGCGCGCGCAGCACGCGGTCCGGTCGGCCCTCGACGCGATGCGGCGCGCCGCCGTCGCCGAGCAGTACGACCTCATGAAGGGGCAACCCTCGTGACCGACGGCGCCTCGCTGCGCTTCGTGGACCGCTGGCTCCTCGCCCTCCTGCTTGTGGTCGGTGCGGGCCTCGTCCTCAACCTTTTGCGCGCGCGGCGCCCGGGGACCGGACTCCTTTTCCCTTCGCTCGGCCTCGTTCCGTCCGGACGGCCGGGCTGGCGCGTGCGGTGGCGATGGGTCCTCATCGTTCTCCGCGTCGCGGCGCTCGCCGCGTTCGTGGTAGCGCTCGCGCGGCCGCAGATCGTGCGCGCGTCGGTCGAGTCGGTCGCGGAGGGGATCGACATCGCGCTGGTGCTCGACACGTCGGGCTCCATGTCCGAGCGCGGCTTGGGCGGCTCGGCGAAGATCGACGCCGTCAAGCGCGTCGTCAATGACTTCCTCGGCGGTCTCCGCAACGACCGCGTGGGCATCGTGATCTTCAGCGGCGAAGCCATCGTGCTCGGTCCACCGACGCTCGACTACGCCGCATCGCAGAAGCTCGTCGCGCCTATCGAGACCGGCACGCTCTCCGGCGGCACGGCCATCGGCACCGGTCTCGCCACCGGGATCAACGTGCTCCGCGACTCGGAGGCGAAGTCGAAGGTCGTGATCCTCCTGACCGACGGGGAGAACAACAGCGGAGACATCACGCCGCTGGATGCGGCCAATATGGCCAAACTGCTCGACGTCCGCGTTTACACGATCGGCGCAATCAGCATCTCCGCGACAGCCGATAAGGACGTGACCTCGGACAGCGTCGACGCGCGGGTCATGCGCAAGATCGCCGAGGACACCGGAGGCCACTACTACACCGTTTCGGACGAGAACTCGCTTGCCGAGGTGTACCGCGAGATTGAGTCGCTCGAGAAGTCGCATGTCGGTACGCGTGACTTCATCGATTATCAGGAGACGCATCTCTGGTTCCTCGGGCTCGGCATCGCGATTCTCTTCGCTGAGCTAGCTCTCGCCGCGACCGTGTTTCGGAGGACACCGTGACGATCGGGCTCGCACAACCGGAGCTGGCGCCGCTCCTTGTCGCGGCGATCCTCATGGTCGCGCTTTGCGGGGTCTCGCTCTATCGGCGGCGCCGCGCGCTCGCCGCGTTCGCGGGCGCGGGCGCGCGTCTGGCGTCGGCCAGCCCCGCGCGGCAGATCACGAAGCTGATCCTCGTCGGTGGCGCCTGCCTTCTCGTCGTGCTCGCCCTGCTCGGGCCGCAGCTCGGGGAGGCCCCCCGGCGCGGGGCCTCGTTGGCCGTGGACACCGTCATCGCGCTCGACGTCTCGCAGAGCATGGCGGTGCGCGATGTCGAAACCGATCGCCTGCACGTCGCGCAACGCGCGATCGAACAACTCGGCCAGCAGCTCGCCGGAGGCCGCGTCGGCCTCACGCTGTTCGCGGGCGGGACCGTTCTCCGCTACCCGCTCACCGCCGACACGAAGATCGTCGGGCCAGCACTCGATACGTCCGGCCACGGTTTCCGCGTCAATCCGGGCTCGTCGCTCCGCGCCGCGCTCCAGGGGGCCGCCGCGCAATTCCCGACTGCCGAGACCGGAAACCAGCGTGCCAAAGCCATCGTCATCGTCTCGGACGGCGAAGATCCGGCGCCTGATCTGCCGCCCCTCGATACCTACCTCGCGCGCAAAATCCACGTGTTCACGCTCGGCATCGGCACACCCACGGGGGGCCCAGTTCCGGTATCCGACGCAAAGGGTCAGTTCCAGCAGATGCTGGTGGACGCGAACGGTTCGCAGATCACGAGTCGCCTCGATGAAGCGCGTTTGTCGAAGCTCGCGGCGGACGGCGGGGGCCAGTATTTCCGCTACGACACCGAGGCGGCGGTGAAGAGCCTGGTGAATGCGTTGCGAGCGATCGATACCGGGGCAGCGCCGACCGAAAGCGGGGTCAGCCCCGAGGACCGATACCAGATCTTCCTCGCGATCGCCGTGGTGCTTCTCCTCGTGGATTGGCTCATCGACGAACGCCGTCCGATGCCCCGGCCACGGGTTCCACGTGGACGCGCCGCACCGCGCCGCCGCGCCCTCGGCGCCGTCAGCGCCCTGCTCCTTTTGGTCGTGGCATGCGGGCCAGCCGACCCCATCGCGGACGAGGTCGACGCGGCGAACCAGGTCTTCCTCCGCGACCCCGCCGGCGCCATCACCCGTTATCGCGACCTTCAGGTGAGGCGTCCGACCGCACCGGAGATCTCGATCAATCTCGGCAACGCGCTGGCGGCCCTGAGCGAGCACGATCGGGCGCTCGTCGCCTACGGCCTCGGCATCGAGAACGCCAAGGGCACCACGAGAGCCATCGCCTTCTACGACCGGGCCACTTCGCTCTTCCGCCTGGGACGCATCCTCGACTCGCGCGCCGCGTACGTTGAGGCGCTACGCCTTGACCCGAACGACCGCGACTCGAAGTTCAACATCGAGGTCATCGATCGCATCCTGGGAGTCCTACGGCCTCAGGTCCCGAATGCGACAGGCTCGCCCGGCCCGCGCACCCAACCGCCGGGTCAGTCGCAGCAACCCGGGGGATCGCCTGGAGCGACGGCGCCTACCGGGTCGGGCGCACCAGGCGTGTCGGCGCCGCCTGGCGCCACAGGCTCGACGGGAGCGGGCGAGCCAGCATCGGTGCAGACTGCGCTCACTGACTTCCGTCGCAATCTGAGCGTGGACGAGGCGCTGCGGCTTCTGGATGCGCTTCGCGGAGAACAGCGGGGCTTGCGGGCCCTCCTCGAGGGGACCGGCGTGCGTCGAGGCGGTAACGTGGACGTGGCGTATTGACCTAGGGTCACTTGGTGGCTGAGGTCGTGCTGCTTGGGTGGCGGGCCGGGTGGCCGTTGGGGGGGGACACGATGTTCATCGATCTGAACGCGAGAGTCAGGACCAAGGACGAGCACGAGGCAGGAAAGATCCATCGGGTGCTCATCGATCCGGAGACAGAACGCATAACCGGTTTCGTGGTCGGTACGAGCCGACTACTCGGCCGCGACGTGATCGTCGGCGAGGACATGTTCGCGGAGGCATCGCCCGAGGGCGACACGATCACGCTCACGCTGACCAAACAGGAGCTCGACACCCAGCCGACCTTCGAGCAGGCCGATTTCGTCATCCCGCCCGCCGGCTGGTCCGCACCCAATCTGGGCTACGCGGTCCCGGCCGAGTCATTCCTTTGGCCGGCCGATTCCACGCTCGCTGATATCGGCGAGCGGTCACGGCCTTCGATCAAGAAGGGCGACACCGTGAAGGATCGGGACGGGGATGTCGTCGGCACGGTGGAAGACGTCAGGTTCGACGAGAAGACCGGCGACGTCCTGAGCTTCATCGTCAGACTGGGCGCCGGGTTGGAACGACTCTTCGGCAGAGGCAAAGTCGCCGAGATCTCTCGCGCGGACATCCTCCGGATCGCCGAGGACGAGGTCCGCCTGGGCGTCGACCGCGAGGAGATCACCCCGAGGGAGCACGAGACCGGCACGCGTTAGTCCACCGCGACTTTCGTTCATGTCCCGGTGAGAGCGGTGACCGCGATGCGGATCGCGGCGAGCATGACGACAACAGAGAGGATCGCAAGCAGCGCGCGCGGCTGTGTGCGCACGCTCACCGCCGCGCCGATCGGCGATGCGACGAGCGCCGAGACGAAGACTATCGCCGCGAGCGGCGGGTCGATCTGGGCAGTCGCGGCCTTGCCGACAAGCGCGGCGACGGCCGCGAAGAGTCCGATGCCGAGCGACGACCCGATCGCGATGCGCGGAGGCACGCGCAGGAGATAGACGAGGGCGGCGATGATGAAGGCGATGCCGCCGATCCCGACGATCCCTCCGAAGAAACCCAGCACGAGCGCGATCGGGATCGCGACCTTTGGGTCGGCGCGGATGTCCTCGGCAGGCTCGTCGCGTGGCGTCACCGGAAGCAGCAGCATCACGGCGCCCGCGAACGCGAGGACGGCGAAGACGAGGAGGATCACGCTGTCCGGCGTGTCGCGTGATACGAACGCGCCGACGAGCGACGCGATCGCGCTCGGCGGTCCCATCAGCCGCACGAGCCGCGGCGACACGTTCCCATATGCGCGGTGCCGCAGGGCGCCGAGCACGCTTCCCGAGATCGCCTGGACGATCGTCAGACCCGTGACGATCTTCACCGGGATCGCGGCGCCCCCGACGAGCGGCGGAAGGTAGAGCAGGAGCGGCGTCAGGACCAGCCCGCCCCCGATCCCGAGGAGCCCCGAGAGGAACGACGCCACGAGCCCCGCGAGCGCGGTGATGGCCTCGTCCGGCATTCGCACCTATATATAGGAGTCATGCGAGTGATGCGCCGAGCGCTGGCGGTCGTTCTCGTGCTTGCAGCTTGTGGGCCGGTCGATGGTGTCCCGAACCGCACGTTCACGTTCGGGTCGTCGGTGTCTCCCTCGGCCTCCTCGGCGGCCGCGGCGCGATCGGCGTGGCGACGCGTCGCCGACATCACGACGCCGCGCAGCGAAGTCGCGGCGGCAGTCTTTCGTGGCGTCGTCTATGTGGTCGGCGGATTCGGCGGCGGGAACGTCGTCGAGACCTATGTCCCGGATCGCTGGTCGACGACCGCGCGCTACCCGATCTCGGTCGATCACGCCATGGCCGCTGGAGTCGACACCGGAGGAACGCCGGGTCTCTACGTGTTCGGCGGCAACGTGAACGGCGTCGCGATCGCGCGGTCGTTCCGGTTCTTTGGCGACCAGGGCTGGCGCGAGATCGCTTCAATGCCGGCGCCGCGATCGCAGGGAGCGGCAGTTGCGATCGGCGGCCGCATTTTCGTGGTCGGCGGCGCGCAGGAGGGTCGCCTCGTAAGCCCGACGTACGTGTACGACACCGCGACCGATCGGTGGGCCACGGCCGCGTCGATCCCAACGCCTCGGGACCATCTCGCCGCCGCCGAGCTCGGCGGTCGCGTGTGTGCGGTGGGTGGACGCCAACTCTCGCTGCTGCAAAACCTCGCCGCGTTCGAGTGCTACGACCCCGCGGCAGACGCATGGCAAGCGATGTCCGACGCGCCGACGGCCCGAGGAGGTCTCGGCGCAACGACGATCGGAAACCGGATGTTCGTGGCGGGCGGTGAGCAGCCTCACGGAACGTTCAAGGAGGTCGACATCTTTGACTCGGCGACCGGCAAATGGACGCGCGGCGCCGATCTGCCGACCGCTCGGCACGGTCTCGGTGTTGTGAACGTGGCAGCACGCTTTACGTGATGAGTGGCGGCCCGACGCCTGGCGGTAGCCAGGTCGCGGTGTGCGAAGCGCTCGACGTTCGGTAGCGTCCGCGCTATTCCATCCCGGCGAAGCCGGGTGCAGCAGGACGGTCAGGCGATGCGAAGCACAGCCTGACCACCTACGCGGCCGAGGCCACCTCTTCGCGCAGGACGGGCGCGACGCGGCTCGCGATCAGGTCGATGGCGCTCATCAGCTTCAAGTGAGGCAACGACGCGCCGTTCATCATGAACGTGATGCGGGAGATCCCGCCCAAGGCTTCACTGTGTCGCAGGATCTTCGCGGCCACCTCATCGGGCGTGCCGACAAGCAGGGCGCCGTTGGGCGTGAGCTGAGCCTCGAACTGCGCACGGGTGATGGGTCCCCATCCGCGCTCCTTCCCGATGGTGGTGAAGGCGCGCGCGTATCCCGGGAAGAAATCGTCGGCGGCCTCTTTGGCCGTCGGTGCGACGTAGCCAAGGCTGTGGACGCCGACCTTCAGTTGATCGCGCGAGAACCCGGCTCGCCGGCCGGCCTCCCAGTAGAGATCGACGAGCGGCCGGAAGCGCCGCGTTTCGCCGCCGATGATCGCCACCATCAACGGAAGCCCGAGGGCGCCCGCGCGAACGAACGACCCCGGTGTCCCACCAACGCCCAGCCAAATGGGCAGGGGATTCTGGACCGGTCTCGGGTACACGCCCTGCCCGGTCAACGCCGCGCGGTGCCGCCCAGACCAGTGCACATGCTCGTTCTCACGGATCTTGAGCAACAGATCCAGCTTCTCCGCAAAAAGAGAGTCGTAGTCGTCCAGCTCGAGGCCAAAGAGAGGAAAGGCCTCGATGAATGAGCCGCGGCCGACGACCATCTCGGCGCGGCCTCGCGAAATGAGGTCGAGCGTGGCGAAGTTCTGGAACACCCGCACCGGATCGGCCGCGCTGAGGACGGTCACGGCGCTCGTCAAGCGAATTCGCTTGGTGCGTGCCGCAGCGGCCGCGAGGATCACGGCGGGAGCCGAGTCGAGGAACTCCTTGCGATGGTGCTCACCAACCCCGAACACGTCTAGGCCAACCTGATCGGCGTGTTCGATCTGTTCGATTAGATCGCGCAGACGATCCGCCTGACTGACCGCGATGCTGGTCTCGTCTAACGCCGCTGCGAAGCTGTCAACGCCAATTTCCATCTCGCAAATAGGAACACGGGGCTTCGAGATTGTTCCCTCGCGTGGCGAATCGCTTAGCGCGTCAGTCCGGCTCGAGCACCTCAGTCGCTGCGTGATAGGTGCCGAGCGGCTGGATCCATTCACAGCACGTCCGCATGAGCGCGAGAGCTTCTTTGGCCGGCCATGCCGTCGGGTCACCCTCGAAGTCCAGATAGAACACGTAGTCCCAGGGCGCGGCGCGGCTGGGCCGCGACTCGATCTTGCTGAGCTGGACCCACGCCGTCGCGAAGGGTTGAAGCGAGCGCACCAGTGCGCCGGGCAGGTTGGCGGTCTTGTACACGAGGCTCGTCTTGATGGGTCCTTTGCGAAGCGCAGCCGGGATCCGATCGGCGATGTCGCGGTCCTGCTCCGGCGCGACCGCGAAGAAGCGGGTGAAGTTGTCACTCGACGTCTCGATGGAATCCTCGAGCACGTCGAGGCCGTAGCGCTCACCGGCGCGCCGGCTCGCGACAGCCGCGACCGCGGCGTCGCCTGCCTCGGCGACTTCGGCCGCCGCGCCGGCCGTGTCGAACGCGACCTCTGGCCGGATGCGGTGCTCGCGGAGGAACTCTTCGACCTGGGCGAGTGCCTGCGGGTGTGACCGCGCGACGCGGATGTCCTCGATGCGTGAGCCACGCACTCCGAGCAGGCAGTGACGAACGCGAACGATGATCTCGGCGACGACCTTGGCCCCGCTGTGCTGACGCAGGAGGTCGTACACGTCCGCGACCGATCCGGCGTGGGTGTTCTCCACTGGAACGACCGCCGCGTCGACCTCGTGTGCCTCGAGCGCGGCGAAGACCTCGGCGAACGTGCGGCGCGGCAGGAGGCTCGCACCCGGGAACAGTGCGGCGGCGGCCGCCTCCGAGAACGCGCCGGCCAGACCTTGGTAGGCGATGCTCGTCAGCGATACACCGCCGTGCGCCACTCGGTGTGCCGCCTGTCGTCTCCATGGGCGATCCCGAAATAGACATCACCGATCTTTTTCGCGACCGCACCGATCGCGCCGTCGCCGATCTGGCGTCCGTCGATCTTCACGCAGGGCGCGACCTGCGCGCCGGTGCCGCAGAAGAAGACCTCTTCAGCGACGTACAGCTCGGTACGGTCGATCTGTCGCTCCTGAACGACGATGCCGAGCTCCGCCGCGATCTGGAGGATCGAGTCGCGGGTGATCCCCTCAAGGATGTCGTCGGTCACCGGCGGCGTGATCAATGCGCTGTCACGGACCATGAAGATGTTCGCGCCGCCGCCCTCCGAGACGTGGCCGTCGGCCGTGAGGAAGATCGCTTCGTCGGCCTCGTAGTCGTGCGCCTCGTCGACGGCAAGGGCGGTGTTGATGTACGCGCCGGTCAGCTTGCCGCGGGCCGGGATGGCGTCATCGGACGTGCGTCTCCAGCTCGCCGTCCGCGCGGCGAGCCCACCAGTGGGCAAATACGCGCCCAGCGGGAAGGCGTACATCCCGAAGCCGTCACGCAGACCATGGAGTGCGACCTTCACCGAGCGCGCCGCCTTGAACGCCAGCGGGCGGACGTAGACGTCGCTCTTGAAGCCGTTCTTTCGAAGAAGCTCGAGCGCGATCTCGCTGAGCGCCTGGGGATCGCCGGGGAGCGCGATCCGCATGATGCGCACCGAGCGGGCCATGCGCTCGAAGTGCTCGCGCAGCCGGAAAACATAGAGCTGCTCCTGTGCTGGATTCCAGTAGGCGCGAATCCCCTCGAAGACGCCGGTCCCGTACTGGAGCGCGTGCGTGGCGATGGAGACCTTCGCATCGGCGAGCGGAGTGAATTTTCCGTCGAGGTACGCCACGCCGGTCTCGACGATCTCTTGCCCGACCGCCGCGACCTCGCTCTTCCGTTGCTGGACCGTGCTCGCCATGCCACACCTCCTGGAAAGAAAAGACCTCCCGATCTCGGGAGGCCGTCACGCTGCCGGGCGCATGAGAACCGGAACGCTAGGCGCTGGCTCTGTGACCGTCAAGGTCACACGCGACCAATCACTTCTTCGCGCTGCCAGACGCGCCGGGCGACCTCGAGCGCGAGCACGTCCAGCACGACGAGTCCGACGCCGAGCGCGAGCAGCGGCCAGCCCTCGCCGAGCTGCGACGCGACAAATCCCACGCCGGCGAACACCACCGCGGAAAGGGCGATGACGAGCCCCGCGATCTGCTGCGCGGCGCGGCTCGTCTTCACACGCGCGGCGACGATCATCGTGATGCTCCCGGTCGTGACCAGGTAGAGCAGCGACAAGACGAGAAGCGCGTACAGGAGCTGTGGCGTGAGCGCGTGCGCGACGCGCTCTGCGCCGTAGCGATACGCGGCGAGGCCGTAGCCGGCCGCCAGCGTGACGACGCACGCGACCATCACGGGTACGACCATTCCGACGAGCTTTCCGAGGACGATGTCGAAGTCGCGGATGGGCGCGGCAAGGAGGGGGACCAGCGTCCCGTTCTCCTTCTCGGCCGAGAACGTGGCGGCGATGAGCGCGACGCCGGTTAGCGCGGGGAAGAACACGCTCTGCAAAGCGAGGCCGAGGAGCGTGGCGTCGCCCGCGGGTCCCGGTGCGATCCCGCGATTCGAGATGACGAAGAACAGCGGAATCACGACGAACACGCCCGTTCGAAGAAGTGATCCGCGATCGAGGAAGACCTCCCAACGGATCTCGCGCCAGGCGATGAGCCACCACTTCATCGCCGCGCCTCCGCGAGGATGCTCAGGTACGCGTCCTCGAGAGAGCGCTCGTCGGCGGCGAGCGTCACGACGCGGACGCCCGCGTCCAGAAGCGCGTGCAGCACGGCGGGATTGGTCGCGGTCGGATCGTCGGCGGCGAACCGTAGCGCCGTGAGGCCGTCTCGCGCGCTCGCGGCCTCAGCCTCGATGCCGGCCCGAGCGAGCGCGTCGCGCGCGGTCGCCGAATCACCCGCGAACGTGACGGTAAAGCTCGGCCGGCTGGCCGCGCGGATGTCGGCCGTGGCGCCGGTCCGCAGGACTTTTCCTTTGTAGAGAACGACCAGCCGGTCCGCGATGCGCTGCGCCTCGTCGAGGTCGTGGGTCGTCAGGAGGATCGCGCGGTGCCGCGCGCGGAGCGAGATGATGAACCCGCGCAGCGTCTGGGACATCTCCGGGTCGAGCGCGGTCGCGGGCTCGTCCAGGAGCAGGACCGGCGGATCGTGCACCAGGGCTCGCGCGATCGCGACCTTCTGCCGCATGCCGCGCGAGAACGTCGCGAGCTTGCGGTCGAGCACGTCGTCAAGGCCAAGCAGCTTCGCGAGCTCCGCGGCACGCGCGTCGGGTTGCGCGACGTCGTAGAGGCGCGCGAAAAACGCGAGATAGCTGCGAAGCGGCATGCGCTCGTAGAGCGACGGCTGGTCTGTCACGAAGCCGCATCGGGCTCGGACCGCGTTCGCGTCCTTTCGGACCGAGATCCCGTCAACCAGGACGTCGCCCTCGCTCGGGGCGAGGATCCCGCCGATGATGCGGCTCGCGGTCGTCTTGCCGGCGCCGTTCGGACCGAGGAGCGCCACGATCTCACCGGCATCTACCCGGAACGACACGTCGTCGAGCGCCACAGTCCCGTCGAAGCGGCGCGTGACGTGCTGCACATCGATCACTCTTCGAGCATACGGGCGTTATGAGCTAGCTTTTGTGATCGGTGGATGTCCTACTTTCGCTTCACGGTCGCGCGGCGACCGCGCTTGTCCTTTATTACACGGCGGTCGGTCTCTGGGGGCTGTACCTGGGGGTTCGGAACTCGGGCCCCTCTCCCGGCTTCCGCGGCGCGGTCACGATAGCGGTGATCGCGTCGGTGGCGCAGGGTGCGCTCGGGGTCCTCGTGTTCGTTTTCCTGCGGCCGCCGCCCGACCTCCTGCACGTGCTGTACGGGTTCGCGCTCGCGCTCGCGATGCCGCTTGCCGCGTCGCTCGTACGCGATCGCGCACTCCGCGGCCAGTCGGTCGCGCTCGGCTTCGCTGCACTCTTCACCGCCGGGCTCGCGATCCGGGGCATCATCACGGCATGACGACCGACATCGCGCCCGCGATCGACGAGCGCCCGGACACCTCGCCCGCCGCACTCCAGGCGCTGCGCGGCGACTTTCTCTACTTCAACGTCGCCGGATCCGGACCCACCTTCCCGGTCGCGCAGCGGTCCGCCGAGCGATTCCGAGCGTGGTTGAACGAGGTCGGAATGTTCGGACAGCTCGGGTACGCCGCGTACAACGCCGCGCTCGATGCCACGCGGGCCGACCTCGCGGCCGCGCTCGGCGACCCCACCGGCGCGGCCCATGTCGCGCTCGCGCAATCGGCGACCGATGGACTGAACACCCTCGTCGCCGGCCTGGCGATCCCGCCGCGGTCCCTGATCCTCACCACTCTCGAGGAGCACGGAAGTGGGGTCTATCCATTGCGGCGACGCGCGGAGCTCGGCGACGAGCTGCGCGAGATCGAGTGGCATCGCGACCCAGGCCGCTTGCTCGAAGAGGTGCGCGGCGGAATGCGCGATGGCGCGCGGGCAATTCTCATCTCGCTCGTGTCCTGCAAGACCGGAGACGTCCTTCCGGTCAGAGAAGCGTGTCGGCTCGCACGTGAGGCGGGCGCCATCTCGATCGTCGACGCGGCGCAGGCCCTGGGACAGCTGCGCGTCGACGTCAACGACCTCGACGCGGACGCGGTGGTCACGCTCGGTCACAAGTGGCTGCACGGACCGCTCGCGACCGGCGGGTTCTGGGTCCGCGATATCTCGCTCTTCAATCCGACGCGTCTCGGCTGGCGCTCGCGCCTGGAGCTGCCGACCGGGAGCCGGGACTACAACCCCAACGCGACGCGGTTCGAGACCGGCACGGTGGACGCCGCGGCGTTCGTGGGGCTCCGGCAGACGCTCGTCGTGCACCGGCTGCTCGGGTCATGGGTGTCGGAGCGGCTGCGCGCCCTGCGGCGACGTTTGCTCGAACGCGTCGCCGAGCTACCGTTTACCGTGCGGTCGACGCCGGAGATGCCGACCGGCATCGTCGTCGTCGAGCCGAAGGGCGGCGACGTCGCCGCACTGGTCCAGCGGATGTGGGACGAGGAGCGAATCGTGGTGAAGCTCATTGACGAGCCGGGCATCCCGCAGGCGATCCGCCTTTCGTTCTGGGCGCTGCACAAGGAGAAGGACATCGATCGGCTGGCCGTCGCCTTCGACCGCACCCTCGCGGTCGGTGCCCGCTGATGGCCGAGCTCGCGGGCCATGTCGCGATCGTCACCGGCGCGGGACGAGGATTCGGACGCGCCGTCGCCGAGCGCCTCGCCGCCATGGGCGCCGCCGTGGTCCTCGCATCGCGCAACGCGCCCGAGCTGGACGATGTCGCGAAGGCCATCAAGAAGGCGGGTGGGAAGGCGCTCGCGCAGACCGCGGACATCGCCGACGAGCGTCAGGTGCAGGAGCTCGTGCTCGCGACCGAGCGTTGGGTCGGACCGGCGACGATCCTCGTGAACAACGCCGGCATGGTCGACCCGATAGTCGCTCTCGCGCGCTCGAACGCGGCGCTGTGGTTGCGGAGCGTGGCCATCAATGTTGGGGGAACGTATCTCGCCACCCGCGCCGCTCTGCCGGGGATGCTCGACCGCGGGTACGGACGCATCGTGACGATCTCGTCGGGCGCCGCGTCGCGTCCGTCTGCGGGGTGGACCGCATACACAGCCGGCAAGGCGGCCATCGTGCAGATGACGCGCAGCCTCGCTCTCGAGCTCGACGGCAGCGGTGTTACGGCAAATACGTTCAACCCCGGATACATCGACACGGAGATGCAGGAGCGCATCCGCCGGACTTCGAGTACCGACTTCCCCCGTGGCGACGAGTACCGCGCGGCACAACGCGAGGGAAAGCTCAAGCACCCGAAGGAGCCGGCGCGGGCGGTCGCATACCTCGTGCTGCCATCGACGCAGCGGAACGGTGAGGACCTCGAGTACACCGACGACGCGTTCCGGCGGGAGGCGGAGGCGAAAGTCCCGGCTTAGCGTTCCGGCGGCTTCTCCCCGCGCGACCCGACCGGTTTGAAGTTCTTCCGCTTCTCGATCGCCGCGCGCAGCAGCTTGCTCGTGCCATCGGGATCGGTCTGCGCCCGCCGCTCGAGCTCTGAAGCGGGACGGCCGATCAGTCCGCATGTCGCGCAGTCGCCGCGGCTGTCGAGCCGGGCGTGGCAATGGGAGCAGTGGACCTCGAACGCCCCGTGCGGTTGAAAGAGACCCATGATCTCAGCCCCGGCGATCAGCGACCTGGCATCGATCATCAGTACGCGAGCACCACAGATTTCTTCTCGAGGTAGCCGTCGAGCCCCTCGATGCCGTGCTCCTTGCCGAATCCGGACTGCTTCGTGCCACCGAACGGGAGTTGGTCGTAGGCGACCTGGATGTCGTTGATCCAGGTGTACCCGGCCTCGAGCAGCTCGGCTGCCTTGCGCGCTTTCGCGAGATCCTTCGTCCAGATCGACGACCCGAGACCGTAGACGCTCGCGTTCGCCTTGGCGATCGCCTCGTCGAGGTCCTTCACGATGAAGATCGGCAACGCCGGGCCGAACACTTCCTCGGTCGACATGCGAGAGTCCTCGGGTACATCCCTGAGGACCGTCGCCTCCATGTACCAGCCGCTCTCGAACTCCTTGCCCTCGGGACGCTTGCCGCCCGCGAGCACCTTGGCGCCGCGCTTCACGGCGTCGGCCACCTGGGACTCCACCTCGGCGCGCTGCCGCTCGGTGTGGAGGGGTCCCATCTTTACGCCTTCCTTCATGCCATCCCCGACCGGCCACTCCTTGCGCGCGCGATCCGCGATCTTCGTAATGAACTCTTCGGCGATCTGCTCGAACAGGTAGACGCGCTTCACCGCGAGACAGGCCTGCCCCGCGTTGAAGAAACGTCCGATGGCGGTAGCCGCGGTGGCGCGCCGGATGTCCGCGTCGTCGCAGACGATCATCGGGTCGCTCCCGCCCAGCTCGAGCGTGACGCGCGTCACGTGGTCGGCCGCGAGCTTCATGATTCGCTTGCCCGTCTCGGTCTGTCCGGTGAACGCGATCTTGTTCACCTTGGGGTGGGAGACGAGGGCGTCACCGATCTCGGCGCCGGGTCCGTGCACCGTGTTGAGCACACCCGCTGGGATGCCAACGGAGTTGATGATCTCGATCGTCTTCTGGGTCGCGAGTGGCGTGGTCGAGGCCGGCTTGAGCACGACGGTGCAGCCAGCCGCGAGGGCGGGGCAGACCTTGTTCGCCATGAGCGTCAGCGGGAAGTTCCAGGGCGTGATGGCGACGACCACGCCGACCGGTCGCCGCATGGTGAGGCCGAACTTGTTCTGATCCTCGAGCGGCACGTAGTCGCCGCGGAGCTTGTCGGCGAAGCCCGCGAAAAACTCGAGGTTCTCGGCGACGCGGGTCGCCTCGATCACGGCGTGCGCGAGCGGTTTGCCCTGCTCGAGCGTCAGCAGCCTCGCGATCTCGGGGACCGCAGCTTTCACCTTCACCGCGGCTGCGTGCATGAATGCCGCGCGCTTGGTCCCCGAAAGCGACGCCCACGCGGGAAGCGCCTTCGCCGCGGCTTCGACCGCGGCGTCGACCTCCGACGCTGAACCCTTCGGGATCGTGTCGACGACCTCGCCGTTCGCTGGATTTCTGACCTCGATGGTCTTCCCGGTCTGGGCGGCGACGGTCTGGCCGTCGATGAGCATCGTTGCCATGAAGAAGTTCCTCCGTTCGGTGGGTGGAACGCCCACCACGCGCTTCTGCGCGTCATTCGCCAGTCGGTCTAAAGTCTACGGACCTCCTAACTTTTCGCACTGGGGACGTTGATGGCCGTTCGTCTAGAGAAGCAGGACAGCGTCGGGCACTTGGTGCTTGATCGGCCGCCCGCTAATTCATACGACAAGGCGTTCATGGAGGAGCTCGACGCCGCCATCGAGGAGGCGCGCCGCGACGACGGCGTGAAGGCGATCCTCGTGCGCAGCGCCAACGAAAAGTTCTTCTCCGCGGGTGCTGACGTCTCCGTCTTCGCGAAGAGCGGTCTCGACGAGCAGACCGCATTCGTGGTCTGCGCGAACGAGGCGATGAGCAAATTCGAAAGCACGCCGAAGGTCGTGGTCGCCGCGATCAACGGGCACTGCCTCGGCGGGGGTCTCGAGATCGCACTCTGCTGCGACTTCCGCATCGCGGCCGAAGGCTCGTACCGCATCGGACTTCCCGAGGTCACGCTCGGGCTTCTCCCCGGCACCGGCGGCACGCAGCGCCTCCCGCGGCTCATCGGGCGACAGAAGGCGCTCGAATTCATGCTTCGCGGGACGACGATGCCGCCGCAGGACGCGCTCGCCGCGGGCATCATCGACGAGGTTGTCCCTGCTGCGGAGCTGCTCGATCGCACGCTCGAGCGCGTTCGCGCGTACGCGACCGGTCCGACCTTCGCGATCGGGCGCATCAAGAAAGCGACGGTGCAGGGCTTCGGGATGCGTCTCGATGAAGGGCTCAAGCTCGAGCGCCAGCTCCTCATCGAGCTCTTCAAGAGTGAAGACGCCAAAGAGGGCGTCACCGCGTTCGTGGAGAAGCGGAAGCCGAACTACAAGGGAAGATGAGGCGAGCGAGCCCCGGCTTCGCCGAGGCGAGCGAGTCTGCCAGCCGTGAGCGCATCTCGCGGCCGAAGGCCGCAGATTGACCAAGTGACGAAGCTCGCCTCTTTCAAGAAGGCGATCGATGCCTCTCCACTGCTGCCGGGGACGCGACCGGTCGAGCTCCACTACCGGGATGGCGGGCGCGGCGTGCCGATCGTGCTCCTGCACGGCGGTTGGGGTTATGGCTTCTATCCGCACGACGACGCGATCGCGAAGCTGGATCGCCGGTTCCTGGTCCCGGACCGCACCGGCTATGGCGGCTCACCGCACATTGCCGAGCTGCCGCCGAAGTTCCACGTCGCGGCGGCGATCGAGACCGAGAAGCTGCTCGACGCGCTGGGGATCGAGCGCTCCGTGCTGTGGGGCCACAGCGACGGCGCGGTCATTGCCACGATCCTCGCGCTGCGTAGGCCCGAGCGATACGACGGGATCATCGTCGAGGCGATCCATCTCGATCGGGAGAAGCCGCGGTCGCGCGCCTTCTTCAGGCAGATGCTGAACGACCCTGACGCGTTCGGCGAGCGGGTCATACGGAAGCTCGCCGACGAGCACGGCGAGGACTACTGGCGGACGATCATTCGCGCCGGCGGTCGCGCGTGGCTCGATTTCGCGGCAACACCGAAGGAGGACTTCTACGAACACCGTCTCCACGAGCTGCGCGTGCCCATGCTCGTCGTGCACGGCGCCGACGATCCGCGCACCGAGCCCGGTGAACTCGACCGCATCCGTCGCGAGGTTCCGACCGCCAGGATCGAGATGATCGAAGGCGGTGGCCACAGCCCCCACAGCACGCGCGCGACTGCCTCGCGGGTCACCGCGATCGTCGACGGCTTCGTTGCCTCGCTCTCCGGCTCCGATGCCGACTACACACTGTTCCACCGCATCGGCGAGCCGGGCAGCGCGCGCATCCGGCTGCGCGTCGTCGAGCTCGGCCTAAAGCCGCGGATCGACTTCCAGAACGCGGAGACCGATGGGAAGGACAAGCTCGCGCTCCTCGGCGGGTCGGGCACGCCGGCGCTCTGGGATGGGCGCACGCTCGCGACGGGCGAGGCCGCCGTGGGGCAGAAGCTCGCGGTCATGGCTACCCTCGCGGCAGCGTGTAGACGTGTCTGAAGGCACGACTCGCGCGGTCCTCGCGGCCTTCGCCGGCAATCTGCTGATCGCGATCACCAAGGCAATCGCGGCGTACCTGACCGGCTCCGGCGCCCTCGTCGCCGAGACCGCGCACTCGATCGCCGACTCCGTGAACCAGATCCTCCTGTACGTCGGCATCCGCCGGAGCGTGCAGCCGCCGTCGGCGAAACACCCGCTCGGTCACGGCAAGGAGCGCTACTTCTGGGCGTTGATCGTCGCGCTCTTCCTGTTCTTTGGTGGCGGCATCTTCTCGATCTACGAGGCCTATGAGCGTCTGATGCATCCGCAGGAGCTCGGCACCGTGTGGGTCGGCTTCCTCGTACTCGGACTGTCGATGGTCTTCGAGACCTTCTCACTGAGCGTTGCGGTGCGCGAAGTGCGGCACGCGGCGCATAAGTCGGGGATACCCGTGCGCCGATTCCTCCAGCAGCTGCGCGACCCCGCTCTCCGCACGGTCCTCTACGAAGACAGCGCCGCCCTGGCCGGACTGCTCGCGGCGCTCGTCGGTCTGGGGCTCACGGTGCTGACGGGCGATCACCGCTTCGACGCCTTCGCCAGCGCGGTCATCGGCGTCATCCTGATCTACGTCGCCTACCAGCTCGCGTGGAGCGCGCGCGGGCTGATCGTCGGTGAGGCGCCGCCGGAGGAGGTTCTCGACAGGCTTCGCGCCGCCATCGCGAGCGAGCCGGGGATCTACAAGGTCATCGACCTACGTGCGGTCCAGATGGGCACGAACCAGCTCCTCGTTCTCGCGCGCGTTTCGGTGCGGGACAAGATCCCCGCTGGAGATGCCGAACGGCTCCTTTTGCGTCTGCGCAAACGGCTCCATCGCGAGCATCCCGAGGTGATGGATTCATACGTCGAGCTCAACCCGTCGTGACGTATCGCCTCGGGACATAATCAGGCGTGGGGAGGGACGGAGGATGAGCGCTCTCGTTCGGCCAGGCGAAGGTCGTGCGGTCGATCTTCACAACCTGCGCATCCAACACAAAGTCACCGCGGCCGACACGGGTGGGGCCTTCTCGATCGTGGAGCACGTTATCGAACCAGGGATCCTCGTGAAGCCGCATCGCCACATCCGCGAGGACGAGATCTCGATCGTGCTCGAAGGGACGATCCACGCCCGCGTCGGCAGTGAGGAGCTCGCGGTGCCGGCCGGTGGGTATCTGGTCAAGAAGAGGGGTGTGCCACACGCCATCTGGAACATGGGCCCAGAGCGCTCCCGCGTGGCCGAGATCGTGTCTCCGGCCGGCTTCGAGAGGTATTTCGATGAGATCGAGCCGATCCTGCGGGGTCACGGCCCCGAGTTCGACGAGCAGTTCTACGCGATAGCGCAGCGGTACCAGATTGAAGTTCTCGACGACTGGTCCAACGAGCTCAAGGCCAAGTACGGCTTGAAGCTCTAGGCCGCCGGCCAGGGACATAATCGCGCACGTGGTGGAGCCGCGGCTGACAGAGCTACCCGCGCGCTACAACGCGGCCAGGACGTTCATCGACTCGCATCGCGGCGTCCGCGACGCGAGCATCGCGATCCGCTGCCAGGGAGAGAGCGTCACCTACGGAGAGCTCGCGGCGAACGTCAACCGCTGTGGCAACGCCTTGCGCGAGCTTGGGGTCGGGCTCGAGGAGCGCGTCGTCATCGTGTGCGTCGACTCGCCGGCCTTTGTCTATGCGTTCTTCGGTGCGATCAAGATCGGCGCTGTGCCGGTCCCCACGAACACGCTCCTCACGCCGCGCGACCTCGCCTACGTTCTGAACGATAGCCGCGCCGTGGCGGTCGTCGTGTCAACGCCGCTCCTGCCGAAGGTCCTCGAAGTACGCAAAGACGTGCCGCGCCTCAAGCACGTCATTGTCGCGAGTGGAGACGAGGCCGCCGGGGTGCTGTCGCTCGAGAAGCTTCTCGCCGCGGCGAGCGAGGAGCTCTCGCCCGCCGACACGACGCCTGACGACGCGTGCTTCTGGCTCTACTCATCCGGCACAACGGGTTTTCCCAAGGGCGCCGTCCACCTGCAGCACGACATGGTCTACTGCACCGACACGTACGGAGCCGAAGTCCTGCGCACCACGGAAGACGACCGGCATTTCACTGTTTCCCCGTTGTTCCACGCGTACGGTCTCGGAAACGGCGTCTTCTTTCCATTCGCGGTCGGCGCATCGAGTGTGTACAAGCCGGAACGCGCGACCCCCGACCTCGTCTACTCGCTCATCACGCAGGAGAGGCCGACCATTCTCTTCACCGCGCCGACCTTCTACGCTGCCCTTCTCGCGTATCCCGAGCTGGACTTCGCGTACGACCTTTCCTCGCTGCGGATGTGCGTGAGCGCCGGCGAGGCGCTGCCCAAGCCGCTCTTCGATCAGTGGAAGAAGCGGTTCGGCCTCGAGATACTCGATGGCATCGGGGCCACCGAGATGTTGCACATCTTCATCTCGAACTATCCGGGCAAGGCAAAGGGGGGCACGAGCGGCACGCCGGTGCCTGGCTATCGCGCGAAGATCGTCGACGACGATGGGAACGCGCTCGGCAAGAACGAGAGCGGCAACCTGTGGGTCTCCGGCGACTCGTGTGCCGCGTACTACTGGAACAAGCACGAGAAATCGAAGGCCGCGTTCAAGGGCGAGTGGTACGTCACCGGCGACAAGTACCACCTCGACGACGACGGCTACTACACCTACGAGGGCCGGAGTGACGACATGCTCAAGGTCTCGGGGCAATGGGTGTCGCCGGCGGAGGTCGAGGCGGCGCTCATGGAGCATCCCGCTGTGCTCGAATGCGGGGTGGTCGGCGCGAAGGACAAGGACGAGCTCGTGAAGCCCAAGGCCTTCGTGCTGCTAAAGAATGGACGGCAGCCGTCGGAGGATCTCGCCGAGGAGCTCAAGGCCTTCGTGAAGGGGCGCATCACACCATACAAGTACCCGCGCTGGGTCGAGTTCGTCCCCGAGCTGCCTAAGACGGTCACCGGGAAGATCCAGCGGTACAAGCTGCGAGAGCGCGCGTGAGCGCGAAGGACGCGACCGCGAAGGTCCGCGCTTGGCGCCGCGAAGCGACCGACGACCCCGAGGGCTTCTGGGGCCGCGCCGCGGAGCAGGTGCCCTGGTTCAAGAAATGGGAGCGTGTGCTCGACTGGCAGCCGCCGACCTTTCGCTGGTACTCGGGCGGTCTTTCGAATCTCGCGTACAACTGCGTCGATCATCACGTCGCGGCCGGGCGCGGGGAACACGTCGCCCTGATCACAGAGAACGAACGCGGTGAGCGTCGCACGCTGACATATGCCGAGCTCCACCGCGAGACAAAACGTGTGGGCGCTGCTCTGCGCGCTATGGGGATCGCGAAAGGTGACCGCATCGCCATCTACATGCCGACGTCGGCCGAGGCGATCGTCCTCATGCTTGGCGCCATACGCATCGGCGCCGTGATCATTGTCGTGTTCGCCGGATTCGGCGCGGGAGCGCTCGGTGAGCGCATCCGCCTCGCTGGAGCACGCGCCCTGTTCGCGACCGACGTCACCTATCGCAAAGGCAAGGACGTCCCGCTCCTCGGGATCGTCGCGCAGGCCGTCGCCGATGCGCCGACGGTCGAGCGCGTGGTCATGCTCCGGCGCACCGCATCGACGGAGCGAGTCAGAAACGAAATGTCGTGGCAGGACTTCCTTGCGGCAGGTGCGGGGCACGACGACTCGCACGTCGAGCTCGAGTCGAACGAACCTGCGTACATCCTGGCCACGAGCGGCACGACCGCGAAGCCAAAGCTGGCGGTCCACACGCACGGCGGTTATCAGGTGTACGTCTACTCGATGGCGAAGTGGATGTTCGGCTTGAAGGAGGACGACATCTGGTGGTCGACGAGCGACATCGGATGGGTCGTCGGTCACAGCTACATCGTGTTCGGGCCCTTGCTCGTCGGCAGCACGACGATCGCGTACGAGGGCGCGCTCGACCATCCGAATGCTGAGACCTTCTATGACGTCATCCAGCGGAACAAGGTCACCGGCGTCTTCACGTCACCGACCGCGGCGCGACTGCTTATGCGGTACGGCACCGCGCCCGCGCGCAAACACGATCTTTCGTCGCTCGAGCGCGTCTTCTGCGCGGGCGAGGTGTTGAACGCGCCCGCGTGGGAGTGGCTGCAGAAGGAAGCCCTCGAGGACAAGGTCCCGGTGATCGATCACTACTGGCAGACCGAGACCGGCGGCCCCGTCGTCGGCAACCCGTACGGCGTCGCGATGCTACCGATCAAGCCGGGTTCAGGCGGGGTCCCGCTCGCTGGAATCGAGGCGGCCGTCGTCGACCAGGACGGAAAGGAGCTCGGCCCAGGCGAGAAGGGCATCTTCGTGATCAAGCGTCCCTTCCCTGGTCTCACCGCGCGCCTCTGGGCGGAGCCCGAGCGCTACGCGCGCGACTATTGGGACAAGGTCCCGGGAAAGTCGGTGTACTTCACCGGCGACGCGTCGTCGATCGACGCGGACGGCTATGTGTGGTTCAGCGGCCGCGCCGACGAGATCATCAAGATCGCCGATCACCGCATCGGCACGATCGAGGTCGAGACCGCGTTCCTCCGTCATCCCGCCGTCACGGAGGCCGGAGTGACCGGGCGGCCGGACGACCTCCGCGGTCAGGTGATCTCCGCGTTCGTCGTGCTGAAGCAGGGTCGCGAGCCGTCCGACGAGCTGAAGAAGGAGCTCCTCGCGACGGTGCGCAACGACCTCGGCCCGCTGGCGGTGATCGGGGAGCTCAACTTCGTGGACATGCTGCCGAAGACCCGCAGTGGAAAGATCATGCGGCGCGTGCTGAAGGCGGTGATCCTGGACAAGGACCCGGGAGACATCTCGACCATCGAGGACGAGGGCTCGGTCGAGGAAGCTCGCGAAGCCTGGCAGCACCTCAAGACCGGTGTCGCGGCAGGGTAGTGCCGGAGTGGCCTGACCTTCACGTCGTGCGCGGCCGACTCGAGAAGGCGCTCGTCGGCCACGAGATCGTCCTCGTGCGCGTCGGTGACCCCCTCGTGCTGCGCGCGACGCAGCCGGTCGACGCGGCCCTCGCGCATCGGCGGTTCACGGGTGTGCGGCATCGGGGGATGTTCTTGGTCTTCGATCTCGACAAGGGCGCCATCGTCGTGAACCCGATGCTCGCGGGCGTTTTCGAGCTCGCCGATGCCCAGGCGAAGCTCACCCGCACCACCGCGCTGTCGCTCGTCCTCGACGACGGGAAGGACCTCCGCTACCGGGACGACAAGCGAATGGGCAAGGTCCACGTCCTCGACGAGGGCGAGGACACAAGCTCAATCCACGCGTTTGACGAGCTCGGGCCGGAGGCCGGCGAGTTTCCCTGGAACAAACGCGAGTTTGCTGAACGCGCGCGTGCGACGCGGCGCGAGGTCCGCAACCTTCTCCAAGACCAGACGTTCCTGGCGGGCATCGGGAACGCGTACGCCGACGAGATCCTGTGGGAGGCGCAGCTACATCCGAAGCGGCGCGTCGCGACGCTGTCCGACGTGGAAATGTCCCGCTTCTATCGTGCGCTGAAGGACGTGATCGCGCGCGGAGTACTTCAAGTTGAAGAGCACCTGCCGCCCGAGCTTGGGACCAAGATTCGTGACCACATGAAGGTGCGCGGCCACAAAGGCAAACCGTGCCCGCGCTGCGGAACGCCGATCGTGAAGACGCGACATGGGCTCGACGACATGTACCTGTGCCCGCGCTGTCAGCCGCCGCCGAAGGGTCAGATCCGCTAAGGGCCGCCGTCAGCTCGTCGGTGCGCGAAGCGCCTCCGGATGCTGACGATGAAGCTTCCGACCAGGACGCCGATCGTGATACCGAGCGCGTTATCGACGCCGGCAAGCTTCAAGACGAGCCAGATGGCGATAGCGAGTAGCACGCCGAGGAGGGCCTCGGGCCACGGGGTCATACGGATGCCCATACGCCACATCACGAACACGATGGCAATGCCCATCAGCGCACCGTAGATGGCTGACTCGACGTTCACGCGAAAAATCTACGCCCGTGGTCAACTGAGAGCCTGACTAACCGCCCCACTCCCGCCGAGCTCGAGGCGGCCCGCGGCAAGAGCATCCCAGACCTCATCGCGCCTGGACTCGATGTGATCTTCGTCGGCATCAACCCGAGTCTCTGGTCAGGTGCGGTGGGGCTGCATTTCGCCCGGCCGGGGAATCGGTTCTGGCGCGCGCTGCACGACGCCGGATTTACCGATCGCCTTCTATCGCCGTACGAAGGACGCGAGCTCCTGAAACGAAGGATCGGCGTGACCAACCTGGTCAATCGCGCGACGGCGAGCGCCGACGAGCTGGACCGGACTGACTACCAGCGTGGCGCACGTCGCATCGCAGCGAAGGTCCGGCGCTATCGGCCGAAGATCGTCGCGTTCGTCGGGATGGGCGCGTACCGCGTCGCGTTCGCGCGACCCCGCGCCCGCGGTGGACGCCAGGAGGAGCGGCTCGCGGGCGCCGCGGTCTGGGTCCTGCCGAATCCGAGCGGCCGGACCGCGGGCTACCAGATGCCCGCGCTCGCGCGCGCCTTTCGCGAACTGCGCCGATCGCTGTGACGCGCCACACTCAGGTTCTCATGCAGGGGAGGTGAGCATGCCCAACACAGTCATTACGACGAAAGAAGTGCCCATCGCGACGGTGCAGCTGAACCGCCCCGACGTTTTCAACGCGCTGAACGAAGAGGTCCTCGACGAGCTCGTGAAGGAGCTCAGCGCGCTGGACGACGACGATGCCATCCGCTGCATCGTGCTCACGGGAAACGAGCGCGCGTTCGCAGCCGGCGCCGACATCAAGGAGGCCTTCGTCGCGGCCACGCCGGTCTCGATGCTGCGTCAGGACCTGACCTCGCGCTGGGAGGCGATCCGCCGGATCCGGACGCCGATCATCGCGGCGGTGTCGGGGTACGCACTCGGAGGCGGCTGCGAGCTGGCGATGATCTGCGACATCATCGTCGCATCCGAGACCGCTCAGTTCGGTCAGCCGGAGATAAACCTCGGGATCATTCCCGGCGCTGGCGGCACGCAGCGTCTCACGCGAACGGTGGGCAAGTACCGCGCGAACGAGCTCATCCTCACCGGCCGTCGCATCAAAGCCGATGAAGCGAAGGCGATAGGACTCGCCGCGCAGGTCTTTCCGGCCGCGTCGTGGCTCGACGACGCGAAGGCCCTCGCGCGCACGATCGCCGAGAAGCCGCCGGTCGCCGCGCGTCTCGCTACCGAGGCGGTCGACCTCGCGTGGAACTCCACCCTCGACGCGGGTCTCGAGTTCGAGCGGAAGGCCTTCTACCTGCTCTTCGCCACCGAGGACAAGAAGGAAGGCGTCGACGCCTTCGTGAACAAGCGCAAGGCGACCTTCAAAGGAAAGTGACCTCGCTTTCACCACTTCGCGTCGAACGCGACGGCGCGGTGACCATCCTCACGCTCCAGCGCCCCGACGTGTTGAACGCGTTCGACGAGCCGCTTACCGAGGCGTTGAACGCGTCGCTCGCGGATTGCGCCGCGGACGCCGCGATCCGCGCGGTCGTGATCACGGGCTCGGGCCGCGCGTTCTCGGCCGGCCAGGATCTGGCCGACCGCCTGGCCATGATCGAAACGGGCGGCGATATGCACCTCGGCAACGAGCTGCGCCGGCGCTACCACCCGGCGATCGCCGCCATCCGCGAGATGCGCAAGCCGGTCATCGCAGCCGTGAACGGCGTGGCCGCGGGCGCGGGTCTCGGGCTCGCGATCGCGTGCGACATGCGGGTCGCCGCGTCGTCGGCGACCTTTCGCGCCGGTTGGGGCCGCGTCGGGCTGGTGCCTGACGCGGGCTCGGCATTCTTCCTCCCGCGTCTCGTGGGCTGGGGTCGCGCGCTCGACATGGTGCTCACCGGCGACCCCGTCACGGCGGATGAAGCGCTGCGGATCGGGCTAGTCACGCGCGTGTGGCCGGATGCTGAGTTCGCGGTGAAATGGCGCGAGCTCGCCCAGACGCTCGCTCGCGGCGCGACCGCGGCATTCGCCCTCACGAAAGAAGGACTCAATGCGGCGATGGCGCGCGGATTCGCGGAGTTCCTCGATCACGAGGCCGAGCTCCAGGATCGCGCCGGTCGGACCCACGATTACGCTGAAGGTGTGAGGGCGTTCAGCCAAAAGCGGCCCGCGAAAATGCAAGGCCGGTGAGTAGACACCCGCGGGATGCCGTGATCCTCGGCTACGTGCGAACGCCGTTCGGCCGATACGGCGGCGCTCTCTCTTCCATCCGCCCCGACGATCTCGCATCGCACGTCATTCGCGCCGTACTGGAGCGCACCGACATCGGCGACTCCGAGATCGACGAGGTCGTGTTCGGCGCGTCGAACCAGGCGGGCGAAGACAACCGCAACGTCGGCCGCATGGCGTCGCTCCTCGCGGGGCTCCCGGAAACTGTGCCGGGCGTCACCGTCAACCGACTCTGCGGCAGCGGCCTCGAGGCGGTGAACGACGCCGCGCGACGCATCCGTGCCGGCGAGGCTGATCTCGTCGTCGCCGGAGGCGTCGAGAGCATGTCGCGTGCGCCGCTCGTCACGCTGAAACCATCCGAGGCTTTCCCGCGCGGCGAGCGTGTCCTCGCGGACACGACGCTCGGATGGCGTCTCGTGAATCCGCGGATGGTCGACCTCGGCTATCACCCGATATCGCTCGGCGAGACGGCCGAGAACGTGTCGGTGAAGGAGCAGGTTGGCCGTGCCGAGCAGGACACCTACGCAGCGCGTAGCCAGGACCGGTACGCGCGGGCGAAAGCGGGCGGCTTTTTCGCGGCCGAGATCCAGGCGGTGCACAACGGCAAGCAGCTCGTGACCGAGGATGAGCATCCGCGCGCGGATAGCACCATCGAGAAACTCGGAAAGCTCAAGCCCGCCTTCAAGGATGGCGGCACCGTGACTGCCGGCAACTCGTCGGGCATCAACGATGGCGCCGCCGCTCTATTGGTCGCGGCGCGCGAGAAGGCCGAGTCGCTGGGGCTCCGCGCGCTCGGACGAGTCGTCGCCAGCGCCTCGGCGGGCGTACATCCCGACTACATGGGCCTCGGGCCGATCCCCGCCGTGCGCAAGCTTGTCGAGCGGACCGGCGTCACGCCACGGGAGTGCGACGCGGTCGAGCTGAACGAAGCCTTCGCCGCGCAGGTGATCCCATGCATCCGCGTCCTCGGCCTCCCCGACGACCGCACCAACCCCAATGGCGGCGCGATCGCCATCGGTCATCCGATCGGAGCATCGGGAGCGCGGCTCGCGGGAACCCTCCTGCGAGAGCTCGAGCGCCGCGGCGGGCGGTACGGCATCGCGACGATGTGCATCGGCGTCGGGCAGGGTCTCGCGACCCTCTTCGAACGGGAGTCCTGAGCCGGGCATACTTACGGCGGTCTGACCGGCGCGGGAGGGGTGCAATGGGCGGATTCGTAAAGAACGACCTTGCCGAAAAGCGCGGCTACACCTACCGGCTCACGCGGCGCCAGTTCCTCGTCGCAAGCTCAGCGGCCGCGCTCGCGGCTTGCGCGCCTGGCGCCGTCACGCCGAGCGCATCGTCGAGCGTTGCTCCGGGCAAGGCGCTCAAGATCGGCGTGCTACTCCCGTTCACAGGCGTGTATGCCGAGCTCGGGAACTCGATGCGGCGGGCGACGGAGCTGTACCTGAATCAGCACGACCGCAAGCTCGCGAACCGGCCGGTCACGCTCGTTTACGGAGACGACGCGAATGTCACGGCGACCGGCGTCCAGGTGACCCAGAAGTTCATCGACCAGGATCAGGTCGACGTGATGATGGGCGTGGTGCCGACGCCTCTCGCGTACGGGATCCGAAACGCGGTACATGCCGCGAAGCTGATCTTCATCGACACGAACGCCGGAGGCAATGCGCTCACGCGGGATACCACGAACTGCACGCCCTCCTGCAAGAGTCCGTATATCTTCCGCGCGTCGTTCTCCTCGTACCAGATCTCGTACCCGATCGGGGAATGGGTGTCGGGAAAAGGAACTAAGGAATTCTTCCTGGCGTACGCGAACTACGGGTTCGGCACCGAGTCGGCGGCCGATTTCACGACCGGCCTCAAGAAGAACGGCGGCACCACGACGGGAAACGTGGCGCCCCCGCTCGGCAATGCCGACTTCGCGCCGTTCGTCACGCAGATCAAGAACCAGCCGACCAAAAACGTGTACTCGTTCTTCTCGGGCGCGGACGCGATCGGGTTCATCAAGAGCTGGAACTCGCTCGGTCTACCCGCCGCGGGCTACAAGATGTACGGCGCCGGGTTCCTCACGGAGCAGGACGTTCTCAAAGAGGTGAAGGACCTCGCGAACGGCGCGATCACCTCGCTCTTCTGGGCCGTCGAGCTCGACAACGCCGAGAACAAGAAATTCGTGGCCGACTTCCAAAAGCAATACCCCCTGCTGCCGGACGTCTTCACTGTCCAGCAGTACGACGGCATGCACGCGCTCGACGAGGCCCTCAAGGCGCTCGGTGGCGACACCTCCGACAAGGACAAGTTCGTGAAGGCCCTCGAGGATGTCAGCTTCAAGAGCCCGCGCGGCGACTTCGCTTTCGACAAGGCGACCCACAACCCGATCCAGGACATCTACATCCGCGAGGTGAAGACGCAGGGCGGGCAGACGGTGAACACGATCCTCGACAAGGTCGCCAAGGTGTCCGACCCGGGGAAGTGACCTCCGCGTGAGCTTCGAGCTCGTATTTCAGCAGGCGCTGAACGGCCTTTCGTTCGGCGCCTTGCTTTTCATCCTCGCGTCCGGCCTCTCGCTCGTGTTCGGGATGATGGACGTGGTCAACCTGGCGCATGGCGCTTTCTACATGCTCGGCGCGTACGTCGCACTCTCGGTCGTCCAGAACACGGGATCGTTCTGGCTCGCGCTCGTCGCCGCGCCGCTCGCGCTCGCGGTCGTCGGTCTGGTGCTCGAGCCGCTCCTCCTTCGTCGCCTTCGCGGGAGACACCTCGACCAGGTGCTCCTCACGATCGGCGTCTCGCTGGTGATCGTCGATGTAATCGGCCAGGTCTGGGGCCGCGAGGTGCGCTCGCTGTCGGCTCCGCCTGGCCTCGACGGATCGGTCACACTCATCGGTGGCGTCTACCCCGTCTATCGACTCTTCGTGATCGCGTTCGGAGTGGCTCTCGCCGCCGCGATGGCCGTGGTCTATCGGCGGACGAAGATCGGGATGCTCATCCGTGCGGGTGTCGAGGACGCCGAGATGCTGGGCGCGCTCGGCGTGAACACGAACCGGCTCTTCGCGTCGACGTTCGCGACCGGTGCCGCGCTGGCGGGGCTGGCGGGCGTCATAGCGGCGCCGGTGTTCGGCATCCAGCCCGGAATGGACACCGACCCCGGGCTTCTCTACTCACTCGTCGTGGTCGTAGTCGGTGGCCTCGGCACGCTGAGCGGCGCGATGGCCGGAAGCCTCCTGGTGGGGCCGGCCGACACGTTCGGAAAAGTTCTCTTCCAGGACGTGGCGCTCGCGGTGATCTTCGCGATCGTCGCGCTCGTCCTGCTCCTGAAGCCGACCGGTCTCCTCGGTCGGATCCGCATTTCGCGGTGATGCGCTTTGCGCGTGGGGCGGTCGTCGCGGCGGCCGCGGTCGCGCTCGTGACGTTCCCGTACTGGACCGCATCGTGGGAGTCCTCGCGGTTTGCCACGACAGTGGTCCGCGACACGCTCATCCTCGCGATCTTCGCGCTCTCGCTCGATCTCCTCGTCGGACGCGCGGGCATGCCGTCGCTTGGCCATGCCGCGTTCTTCGGCGCGGGTGCGTACGCCGCGGGCATCGCGGGGCAGCGCCTCGCGACCGATCAGCTGCCGGTGACGCTCGGCGCGGCCGCAGTCGTCGCCGCGCTGCTCGCTCTCGTCATCGGCGTTCTCGTCGTGCGCTCTGAGGGGATCTTCTTCTTGATGCTGACGCTCGCCCTCGCGCAGATTGTCTTCGCGATCGCGTTTCAGTGGACGGCGGTTACGGGCGGTTCGAACGGTCTCTCGGGCGTCGGACGTCCGATGCTCGCGAGCCTCGACTTCGGGGCATCGGAAGCCATGTACGTGCTCGTCGCCGTCACCTTCGTCCTCGCGGCACTCGTGGTCTGGGGCCTGGTGCGGTCGCCATACGGCCGCGCGCTGATCGGAGTTCGCGAGAACGAGCGCCGGATGCGCGCGCTCGGCTACGACACGGCCCGCCTTCGCCTCTCCGCGTTCGTTCTCGCCGGGACCATCGCCGGGATCGCGGGGGCTCTCTCCGCGTACTCGACACGCTTCGTTTCGGCCCAGGACGCCGGAATCGGAAACTCGGTCCGCGCGTTCGTCACCGTGCTCGTGGGCGGGGCGGGGTCGCTCGGCGGGCCTATCGCGGGGTCCGCTCTCGTGTCTGTGATCGAGCGGATCGTGCCTTCGCTCCTGCCCACCGACCTCCGGATCGCGCAGGCGCTCCTCGGCCTCGTGTTCATTGCGTTCGTCCTCTTCGCGCGGCAGGGAATGGTCGGGATCGGCCGGTCCGCTTTGCACCGAGTCCAAAAACGATGATTGAGACCCGTGAGCTGAGCCGCGCATTCGGAGGCGTCGTGGCCCTGGACGGCGTGTCTTTGAACCTGGCCGAGGGCGAGCGGCGCGCGGTGATCGGGCCGAACGGGGCGGGGAAGACCACGCTGATCAACATCCTGGCCGGCGAGATCCCGCCGACCGGCGGTTCCGTGCGGCTCGCGGGCCAGGACATCACGCGCCTCCGCCCATGGCAGCGCGCGCGGCTTGGGCTCGCGCACGTCTATCAGCGGACCGAGCTGTTCGCGCCGCTGTCGGCTCGCGAGAACGTGGCGCTCGCGGTCGCTGCGCGTCGAGGACCGTATCGCGTCTTTCGCGCTCCCCCGCGGTCGGAGTACGTGGAGGCCGACGCGGCGCTCGAGCGCGTGGGTCTCGCCGGTCGCGAGGCAGTGGCCGTGCGGGCGCTTTCGCACGGCGAGCGCCGTCAGCTCGAGCTCGCGGTCGCGCTCGCGCAGCGCCCGCGCGTCCTGCTGCTCGACGAACCGACGGCCGGCATGTCGCCGGTCGAGACCGCTCGCATCACGGAGCTCGTCGCGGGGTTGGATCGCGCCCTCACGATCCTCATCGTCGAGCACGACATGGACGTCGTCTTCCGTCTCGCCGATCGCGTGAGCGTCCTGCACGAGGGGCGGGTCATCGCGGACGGCAGCGCGGCTGAGGTGCGCGCCGACGTGCGCGTCCACGACGTCTATCTCGGTAAGGCGGTCACGGTCGCATGAATGGACCGGCGCTGGCGGTGCACGAGCTTCATGCGTACTACGGCGAAAGCCACGTGCTTCAAGGCGTCGACCTTGCGGTCGCGAACGGTGAAGCTGTCGCGCTCATCGGACGCAACGGCGCCGGAAAGACCACGACGATCGCGTCGATCGCCGGGTTCCTCGGGCCGCGTAGCGGAAGCGTCCGCGTCCACGGCGCCGATCTCACCGGAGCGGCCGCGCACCGCGTCGCGCGCGCGGGGGTAGCCCTCGTCCCCCAGGGCCGCCGCATCTTCGGCGACCTCAGCGTGGCCGAGAACCTCGCGGTTGCCGCTCGGCCCACGGCGAACGGCTGGGACGAGACTCGGGTCCTGGAGCTCTTCCCGAGCCTCGCGCGTCGCCGTGCGGCCCGCGGCGACCAGCTATCGGGCGGCGAGCAGCAGATGCTCGCGATCGCCCGCGCGCTCATGCGAAATCCAACGGTGCTCCTCCTCGACGAGCCTTCGGAGGGACTCGCGCCAAAGCTCGTCGAGCAGGTCGGCGAAATTCTCATTAGGTTGCGCGCGACCGGACTCGCGCTCCTCCTCGTCGAGCAGAACCTCGGGCTCGCGACGCGGGTCGGGCAGCGCGTACTCGTCATGAACAAAGGCACGATCGTTTTCGCCGGCACGCCGGCCGAGCTCGCCGCGGACCGCGACGTCGAGACTCGCTACCTCGGCATATGAAGGATCGGCCGCACAGCGGTACTCCGTTCGCGGACGCGACCACCCTGGCGGGGCCGGCTGACGACGATCGCTTCATGCGGGAGGCTCTCGCCGAAGCCCGCCTTGCGGCGGAGCACGCCGACGTCCCCATCGGCGCGGCGATCGTGCGCGACGGCGAGATCGTCGCCCGAGCCGGCAACCGGCGCGAGGTCGATGCCGATCCAACCGCCCATGCGGAGCTCCTCGCGATTCGCGCGGCCGCGCGGGCGCTCGGCCGCTGGCGCCTCTCCGATTGCGCGCTGTACGTGACCGTCGAACCGTGCGCGATGTGCGCCGGCGCGGCGGTCCTCGCGCGTATCGCCCTTGTCGTCTTCGGTGCGCCTGACGAGAAGGCCGGCGGGGTGCGGTCCGCCGTCGAGCTCCTCGACGCGCCCTGGATGAACCATCGTCCGCGCTGGCGCTTCTACCCGCTGCTTCGGGAAGAGGTCGAACGCCTACTCGCTGAGTTCTTCGCGACGCAGCGGAAGCCTCGGCCCGACGCGGGCTAGGATGCCGTTGTGAGCGACGACGCTCCGGCCTCGCAACCTCCAAGTCGGTAGGGCGCGTGGATCCCGGGGCTCGTGCTCATCGGTCTCGGGGTCGTCTTCCTGATCCAGAACTATCTCGGACGAGAGCTCCACAGCTGGTGGGCGCTCTTCATTCTCATCACTGTGTTCTTCACGCTCGAGCGCGGATACGCGAGCCTTCAGGCGGGAAGGTCGGCGGAAGCGATCGGCCAGCTCATGGGTGGTCTCGTGCTTGTGGCGCTGATCGTTTTCTTCCTGTTCGACCTGCCGTTCGGTCAGCTCTGGCCGATCTTCCTCATCATCGGCGGGCTCTCGTTGCTCTTCTCGCGTCGCAGGTGGACGGCCTAGCCGCCGACCGTCACGTCACGCGATCGCAGCCGCCAGTAGGCGAGAGCGAGAAAGATCGCCGTGTAGACCGCGAGGACGATCGCGGCCTGCGTTGCATCGGGGAGCGTCGACGCGGTCGGATCCTGTGCGGCTGGACCACCCGCTGTGCGTGTCAGCGCTGAGGCGTTGCGGCTCAGTCCCCAGTTCACGATCTGCGCGTAGTCCTTATTGAGCGACACGAGGATGGTGGCGACGAGCCCTTCAGCGAAGTACACGACGAGGCCGGCGGCGATCCCAGCGCCCGCTGATTTCGACCATACCGAGATCGCCAGTGCGAGGGCCATGTAGGGCACGAACGTGTACGCGCTCTTGCCCGCGACACGCGCCACCTCGGCGAGGTCGATGCCGCCCCCGGCCGAAATCCCGGCGACGGCCGAGACGGTGTAGCTCGCGCCGATCGCGGCCAGCGTGCCGACGATCATGAACGCGAGCGCATACAGAAGAAGCGAGACGGCCTTCGACACGAGGAAACCGCTTCGGCTCGCCCCGTGAGCGAGGAGCGTGCGGAAGGTGCCCCAGCCGAACTCCGTGCCGACATGGCTCGCCGCGAAGACGATCAGCATCACGCCTCCGAGCCCGGCGACCAGGCCGACCCCGAACTCGGCTACGCGGTCGGGTGCGATCTGGCGGAGCGTCGCGTCGAGTTGCTCGGTCCCTCCCGGTGGTGCCGGAATCGTCCCGCTCTTAATCGCCTGCAGCTGTGCGTTCACGCTCACGTAGATAAGGAAATAGAACAGGAACGCGATGACGACGATGAAGGCGAGCAGGATCCATGGCATCCAGCGTCGCGTGAGGCGGTAGAACTCGCTACGTAGCAGGCGAAGTAGCACTCGGCGCCTCCGGTTCGGTGAGCTCCATGAAAACGTCCTCGAGTGAGCTTGCCCGCGGGATGATCGCGCTCGCGTACAGGCCGGCCGAGGCGAGCGCGCGGTTGAGCTCGGCGCCGCGCTCCGGATCGGCGACGACGTCGAGGCCCGTAGGCGCCTCGCGGATCTCTTTGACGCCGAGCCCGCGCAGGATCTCCGCGGCTCGGCGCTTGTCGTCGACGACGATCTCGAAATAGGAGCCGCCGCCACGTGTGACCTCGGCGAGCGTGCCGCCCGCGATGAGCTTTCCTTTCTTGATCACCAGCACGCGGTCGCAGACCTGCTCGACCTCGTACAAGAGGTGGCTCGCGAGGAGGACGCCGCGGTTTTCATCCGCGAGCTCCCGGATGAGCTCCCGGATCTCGCGCTGACCCGCCGGATCGAGGCCGTTCGCCGGCTCGTCAAGGATCACGAGGGCCGGATCGGCCAGCAACGTCGAGGCGATGCCGAGGCGCTGCCGCATGCCGAGCGAGTACGTGCGGAACTTCGACCGGCCACGCTGCGCCAGCCCGAGCCGGGCGAGCAAAGGGTCCACCCGCGCCAGCGCGCCGCCCCCGCGCAGGATCGCGATGGCCGCGAGGTTGTCGCGGCCGGAGAGATACGGATAAAAGGACGTGACCTCGAGCATCGCGCCGACGCCGGCCAGCGCGTCGTCACGCCGCACCCGCACGTCGCGCCCAAGCACCTCGGCGGTTCCCGCGGTCGGGGCGATGAGACCCAGGGCCATGCCGATGGTGGTGCTCTTGCCGGCGCCGTTCGGGCCGAGCAGACCGACGACCTCGCCGCGCCGCACCTCGAGGTCGAGCCCGTCTACGGCCGTGATCGATCCGAACCGCTTGACCAGCCCTTTGGTGCGGAGAACGACCTCGTGCGGCTGGACGGTCACCGCCCGAGCATATGGCGCGCTAGCTCGCCATGGCTTCGCGCCCTCCATAGACGGTCCACCACGGCTTCGCCGCGTGCTCGAGCACCTCATTCAGCATCTGGATGTTTCGCACGCCCTTGTCGGCGAGCCACGCGGCGAACGCGGCGCGTCCCTGCTTCGCGTAGATGGGCAGGCCTTCGAGCCACGTCGCGCGGCCGCAGAGCACCCCGCTAAACGCCGCGCCCGACTCGGCCGCGTACTCGAGCGATTCGCGGAAGACGTCATCGCCGACGCCGGCAGAGAGATAGATGAACGGCTTCGTCGCGGCGTCCGCGGCCTCCTTGAAATGCCGCAGCGCCTCGGCCTTCGTGTACGCGACCTCGCCGCTCTTGTTTGCCTTCGAGCCCTGCACGAAGGCCATGTTCACGGGCACCTCGACTTTGAGGATGTCGATCCCGAAGCGCGCCTCGGAGAAGGTCGCCATGTACTTCTTGACCGCCTCAGGCTTGCGCTTCGCGAACTCGAGGCCTTTCTCGTCCATACCCTTCTTGTACGCGAGAGGCTCGACGAAGAGCGGGACATCGTTCGCGGCGCATTCGGCTCCGATCCGCTCGATCACGATCTCCTTGCGGAGGTTCAGATCCTTGTCGTCGAATGGGTCGTAGTAGATGAGGACCTTGATGCCGTTCGCGCCTGCTTCGACCAGGCGCCGGACCGTCCACCGCTCGAGGACGTCGGGCATCCGGTTCTCCGGGTCGGCGTCGTAGCCGGACTTCTCGTACGCGAGCAGCACGCCGGCGTTCGGAGCCTTCGCCTTGAGCGCGGGAAGCCCGTATTCCGGGTCCATGAGGATCGCTGTCGCATAGGGAGTGAGCGCCCTCGTCACCGCGGTCTTGAATTCGGTGAGCGATTCGGGTGTCGCGGCGCCGCCTTGCTTTCCGATCTCGCGCATAAGCGAGCCACGCTGGTCCATCGCGGCCGCTCGAATGATGCCGCGGTCGTCCGCGCATGCGTCGATGTTCTTCGCCTTGCCCTTCGTCACGCGTGTTCGTGTCTGAATTGCCATGACAACCCTCCCCTGCAAGTTACGGACGCGCGGCTTCGAGCACCGGTGTCGGCATCCGCGTGCCAACAGCGGATGTGCTGATCCGCAGCGCGAGCGCGACGGCGATGAATCCTAGGATCCCCGCTGAGACGAACATCAGGTGGTAGTCGCCGAGAAGATCGCGGAAGAAGCCACCGGCGAATGCGGCGATCGCCGCGCCAAGCATGTGCGAGAAGAAGATCCAGCCGTAGATCGTCCCAAGAGATGCGCGGCCGTAGATGGTCGCGACAAGGTTGGCGGTCGGCGGCACGGTAGCGATCCAGTCGAGCCCGTAGACGAATGCGAACAGCAGCAGCCACTTTATGTCGTAAATCAGGGGTAGGGCGAAGAGGCTGAGCGCTCGGAACCCGTAGTAGGCCGCCAGCAGCTTCCGATTGTCCCAGCGATCCGTGAGCCAACCCGAGGCGAGCGTGCCGATGATGTTCATCGAGCCGAGCAGAGCGACCGCGCTCGCGGCTGTCACTGTGGTGAAGCCGTGCTCGACCGCGTGGGGGATGAGGTGGGTGCCGATCAGGCCGTTGGACGTGTAGCCACACACGAAGAAGCTGGTGGCGAGCAGCCAGAAGTCCCTCGTGCGCATCGCATCGCGCAGTGACGTGCTCCGCCGATCCTCTGCCCGCTCAGCAGCGGTCACGACCGCGGCCTGCCCGAACGGGACCGTGCCCCGCTCCTCCGGACGATCGCGCATGAATATGGCGACTGGAACGAGCATCGCAGCACACGCGATGAGCACGACGCCGATCGCCCATCGCCACCCCTCGGCAACGGTGAGCTGCGCCATCGCTGGGACGAACACCAACTGGCCCGCGCTCGTGGCAGCGCCGAACGCGCCGATGATGACGCCGCGCTGTGTGCGGAACCAGCGATGCGCGACCGCGGCCCCGAGAACGCCGCCGACCGCGCCCGTGCCGATCCCGATGGGGAGGCCCCAGAGCAGGGACATCTGCCAGAGGTCGCGGACGAAGATGAGGCCGAGGAGCCCGCCGACGATGAGTAGGTCGCCGACCAACATCACGAGCCGCGGACCGAAGCGGTCGATGAGCGTTCCGCCGAGCGGGCCGCCGAGTCCAAACGTAAGGATGCTGAGCGAGATCGCGAACGAGATCTCGGTTCTCGACCATCCGAATTCCGATTCGAGCGAGGTGATGATCACGCCCGGCGCCGCGCGCACGGCCTGCGCCGCGAGCAGCGCCAGGAACGTGACGATGACAACGATCCACGCGTAGTGGAGGCGCTTCACGGGTGATCGAAAGTTTAGACTTCGATGCGGAGAGGTGTCCGAGTGGTTGATGGTGCCGCTCTCGAAAAGCGGTAGGCGAAAGCCTCGCGGGTTCGAATCCCGCCCTCTCCGCATCTTGATGTCGGCGGTGATGCGCATCGACGCCCGAAACCCTCTGTTCGCGCCG
>JALYSZ010000023.1 GCA_030854525.1 Chloroflexota bacterium
CAATTCCGATCCAAGCAGACCTCTGTCGCCCAGACCTCTGCCTTTCGGCCGCGGACTTCTGCCTCTCCCGCCGCGAATGCCAATGAAAACCCGGTCGCGCGAGACAGAGGTCTAATCGACCTCTGCCCTTCGACTTTGCGATCCGACGATTTGCTCGGTACTGAGGCGACGGCGGGAATCGAACCCGCGATGAAGGTTTTCCAGACCTTTGTCGCGGACGCTGACGTTCTTTGCTGAGCTGCCGTTGACGCATGAACGAATCGGGCCGAAAGCAAAGCACGACCGATCATCCTGAGCGGAAAACGTGCCGACCGTCTGGCTCACGCCTGTCGTCGGCGCTCACTCACTCGTAGTCGCCGTCATGAGACAAGAAGTAGATCTGAACGGCAGGCCCGAATCCGTCACCCCGGAGCTCTCGCGCCCCTGACGCATACGCCGCGCGGTCTCGCCGGCGGCTCGATAACTCGCCGGCACGATTGACTTGCCCGCTCGAAAGGAGTAGCCCAACGCACACTCGTGCATTGATTCGCCGTATTGGGTCTTCAAAAAGCGGCTCGGTCGGGCACGGCGGGGCGGAAGGGAGGGAAGCGAAGCATTCTCTGCGGCCATCTCACATAGCTGGAAGTCCATTCGTTTTTCGCGAGGGGAGGAGTGAGGTGAAAACTCACATTCGACGACATCTGGTGGTGGCTTTTTCGGTCTTGGCGCTCGCATTGGCAGTGCTGGTGGCAGCCCCGCTGACCGCTCTTGGCGGTGGCGGTGGCGACGGCGACAAGAACAAGGCGGACTCAGCGAGAGTGCGCTGGGACATCGTTCAACTCTCACCCGGGGCCTCCGGCACCATTGACATCTCTCGGGGCGGGAAGGCGTCGGCGAAGGCAGAATCCACGCCCGGAAACACCGCGAACCCCAACCGGATCACAGTCACCGGGTCTGGGACGTTCCGCCCGGGCAAGTCCGGAGATGTCACCGGGGGTGGAAGGTGGTGGACGAGCGGACAGGAGGTGGGCGTCCACAGCGGCACGTACCGGGTGACCGCGTTGGTCAGCTGGCTCGTCGCTCCTGGCACGGTGCCCTCACCACCGCTCAACGACAAGATCACCGGACACCCCGAGGACGCGCGAGCGGGGCTGGCAGTCCTGCGCGTCGCGTACTCGGACGGTAGCGACGGAATCCTCGTGGTGAGCTGCCATCTACCGGTCGGCTCGCCCGACTCCATTTTCGAGGGGATCACCGCCTCGAAGGGTTTCGTCGACTTCTGGAACCGGGAAGGGCCAACCGGCGGACCGAGCGGTGCGAACGAGAACCGCACGCAGTTCCACGTCCTACGAGGCGGCGATAGTGAACAGAAGGGCGACAACGGGGGGAACGGCTAAGAGCCGAGAAGGGGCGGCGCTTCGGCGCCGCTCTTCCTTATCTCGATCTCGCTGTGCCTCGTTACGCGAATCGATAACTAGAAAGGCTCCGATCATGACCAAGATCAAGCTCGCGTGGGCAGCAGCGATGCTGACCCTCATCCTCGTCACAACAGCTCTCGCCTCGACTGTCCTGGCCAAGGGCGACGATCAGCACGGCCAGGGCGGCGTCCGCGGCGGCGGCACCTCGCTCGTCGCGGGCGGCACAGGCTCGCCGTCGTTCGTTCCAGTTATGACGACGTTCGCCTTTAACTGGAGCGGTGGCACGGGCCGCTTCGAGTGCCTGGCGCTCGCGCCGAGCGCGGCCGCGGGCAAGCCGGGAAGCGGCAACTTCGACACCAATGCGATGTACGTCACCGGCACGATCACCTCAGCGGAGGTCAAGGGGCAGACCGCGGTTCTCAAGGGAAAGGCAACGGTGACAGGGCTTGGCGCGGGATCGGACCGGCCGTACACGCTCACCGTCACGTCCGGCGGCCCCGGAGCAACACTCGTGTTGAATCTGCCGGCCGTGTTGAGCCTGCCGGCTCTCACGTTCAACGAGATCGTCGTGGAAGGCGCGATCGAGTTCTAGGCAACCGGCGGAGATGAGCAAGACCCCCGGAGCGTCTCTCCGGGGGTCTTCGCATATCAGCCCGGTGAGGCGTTAATCGTCAGACTCGGCGTAGCTCCACAAGCCACCCGACGAGGAGCGGAATCGTCTCGCCAAGGTTGTAGATGAAGTGCAGATCGGGCCGCGCGATCGGCAAGCCGCCGACGATGAGCCCGCCGGCCGACAGCAGTCCCGGCGACCCCGCGACGCCGGTGCGCAGATAGGTCGCGATCATCACGATGTGCTCGATAAGGTGCCAGCCGGCAAAAACGGCGACTCCGATAAGCCACCAGTTCGACCGAAAGTGCCGCACGAGTATGAGGAGCGCGACGAGAACCCATGCGTTCCAGATTAAGTGGACCCACTCGATGTCAAGCTGCCCGACGATGCCACGCGCCGCCGGACCGCTGAGGCCGAGCACGTGGATCTGGATCATCTGGGCCACGTGTTCGAAGAGGTGCGCGGTCTGGGAGAGGGCGAGGAACCCGAGGAGCGCAATCCACGGGGTCGCGATGAGGCGGTCCCGGTAATCCGCCATACGAACCGTCACGGCGTGAATGCTCCGCCCAGCGATCGGTCCCTTTTGGCTTCGCGCGCTCGGGTCAGAGGACCCCCGGCCGTGAGGGCCGGGGGTCTCCCGTCTGCGTTCGGCGTCGTCGTTCCGCTAGTCGTCTTCGTTGTCTTGGCGAACGACGTGGAAGAGCGTGAAGTTCTCGCCGCGAGTTTGGTCCTCGCGGTTCCAGTAGTCGACAAAGCCCCTGGAGGCCGTGATTCCCTCGAACACCGAGGGCGGTGTCCCGTCGAGCTGGCAGCTCACCACGAGGATGCCTTCGCTCCTGTCCTGGTACCGGACGCGCAGGACGGCCAACCCCGCACGGGCGTCGGCCATTTTTCCGATTGCGTCGACCGACAGCGGGAACGCCCCGGGCGCTTCGTGCCACTCGACGAGCTCGGTCACCCGGTAGGTGCCGCTCCCCGTCCCTGTGCCCACGGCCGGAGGAGTGGCGGCGGCGAAGGTGGTAAAGGTCCCACCGCCGGTCACCTTCGCCCGATCTCCGGGGACGAACGTCCCGGAGCCGGTGAGTCTGATCCTCGAGTTGTCGTCTGCGCGGGCGGACGCGAAGCCGCCTGCCGACGCCGTGAAGGTCGTGAAGTTGATGCTGATGAGGTCCCACCGAACCTTCCGAACCTTCCCAATCTTCGTCTCGTTAGCGCTCGCGCGCGCCGCCCCGGGCCCTGCGACCACCCCCAGGGCGGCCGCGACTCCCGCGGCCTTCAGGATCTGGCGCCGACTCAGTCGTGGTGTGTCCATACGTTTCCCCCCACTTTTTAGAACTTGTGTCCAGCAGATGACGAGCTCCTCGGGCCTCCCCAATCCCGTTCCCCATTTCCCATCCCGAGCCGGGCACGGCGAAGCGGAGTCTACGGCGCCGGCGAAGCGCTCAGGCCTCGTGTGATCGCTCAGCGACCAAGATCGTCCTTTCTGCTCAGCGACGTTGTCAGTACCGAGGAGAGCGGAAAGTGTGTCGGGGTGCAGCCGGAAGGTCACCTGATTCTCGACGGCAGTTGTCGCCCCGCTCCCCGTCAATTGCCTACTCTGCTGAGGACCTCTCGCGTTTCACGGCTAGACTTCGCT
>JALYSZ010000028.1 GCA_030854525.1 Chloroflexota bacterium
TGGACGTTGAACCGACCGACGAGCGGAAGCGTGAGCTCGACCGACTGCCCCGATGAGGTGATGCGCACACGCGATCCCGCCGCGTCGGAGGCGAGGACCGCGCCCTGCACGTCGCAGAGCGCCTCGATCCCGTAGGTGACGATCTTCGCGCCCTCGGCGCGGTCGGCGAGGTAGCGCCAGTGGCTGTCGTCGCCGTTCAGCACGGCGGTCTTCGGAATGCCCTTGTCGGTCGAGCTTGCCAGCATCGCGAAGAGCTCGCCCTTCGCTTCGAGGTACTTCTGCAGCGAGCCGTGGAAATCGAGATGCTCCGGCGAGAGATTGGTGAAGACCGCGATGTCGACCTCCGTGCCCCGAAGCTTCCGCAGGGCGAGCGCGTGGCTCGTCGCCTCGAGCACGCCCCACGTCCCGCCTGCGACGAGCAGCTCGGCGAAGAACTCCTGCACCTCGACGGCTTCCTGGGTGCTCTGACGGGTGTCGTTCTTCCACTCGTGGTCCGCGACCTTGAAATCGACGGTCGTCGCGAAGCCGGTCTTCGCGCCGGACGCCTCGAGAACGTCTGACACGAGGTGGACGGTCGTTGTCTTTCCATCGGTGCCGGTGACCGCCGCGAGCTTCAGCTTGCGGGTCGGATGGTCGAAGAACTCCGCCGCGACGTCGGCGAGCGCGGCGCGCGCATCGGGCACGAGGGCGACCGGGACGCCAACCTCGATCGGACGCTCCGCGATCACCGCGACGGCCCCGCGTCCGACCGCGTCCTTGGCGAAGACGTGCCCGTCGCGGTGGAAGCCGGGGACCGCGACGAAGAGCGCGCCCTCCTTGGCTTGTCGCGAGTCGTATGCGATCTGGCGGATGTCTATCGCGGCGGACCCTTCGGGCACCGCGATCTTCGTCGCCTCGAGGAGCGCGCCGAGCTTCAAGAGCGAACCCGCCCCACAAGGCGGAGCGCGGCCGTGTACATCGGCTCGGCGACCGCATACGCGCGATACACCAGCTCGTTCGGCACGACGTCGTGCGCGCCGACGAACTGTCGCGGCTTTCCGCCGAATCCCTTCTTGAAGAGGTATGGGCCGTACATGGGGTCGTCCTTTCGCGTGAGGTCGGCGGGAATCCCGCCGAAATCGAATCGGCGGGCGCCCCCCTTGCGTGCTTCGATGATGCACCGCCAGAGAAGCGCGTAGGCCGCGTACGCGGTGCGTCCGGCGTCGTTCGTCGCGGCGCTCTGATAGACCTCGCGCTCGCCGCAACGCCAGGCGAGCGCGCCGGCGACCGCCTTGCCGTCCTTTTCGGCGAGCCGGACCTTCGCGTGTCCTCCCGTGACCAAAGTTCCCCACATGCGCCGGTAGTAGTCCCAGGCGCGGGTGATGAATCCGGCACGCTGGCCGGTCTCGGCGTACAGGTCGTAGAGCGCGCGGAGGTCGTCGTCGCCGCTCGCGTCGCGGAGACTCACGCCGCGCTTCTCAGCCTGGCGCACGCTCCAGCGCGTGTCCTTTTCGAGCGCCGCGAAGAGCGCGTCTTCCTCCGGACCCAGGTCCAGCTCGAGCGTCGCGATCACCGGTTGGATATCCGGCGCGCGCCTGAAGCCGGCGGCGCGCAAGGGCGCGGCTCCGACGTCGGCGTCGATCTCGGGGTCGACCTTGAGAAAGATCGCGCGACGCTCTTTCGCGAGCGCGGCGAGCCTCGAGAGCGCGGCATCGAGCTGAGTTCGCTCGGCCACGATCGGACCGCGCGGCACGTACGCCAGCGACTGGGCGCCGGGAAGCGAACGCCACAACACGAGCGCGACCGGCAGCGGCGCGCCGATCTGGTGGAACTCCGCGCGCCAGCCCTGCGCCTCGCGAATGCTCGCCCAGGCCGCCGACTGCAGGACGTGACCATTCGGCGAGCGGACCGCGGCGTCGTCCCAGCCCGGTGGCGCCCCTGCCCCATCAGGGGCCCCTACCCCTGCCTCGCTCACGCGCTCGCCGCGGCGAGTCGCCGGCGCGCGCCGAACCTCCAGAGCGGGAAGAGGAACGCGGTGACCGGCGTCTCGAGCGCGCCGATCCACGGCGTGACCTCGCCGCCAAAGCCGAGTTTGAAGTTCTCGACACCGGCGAGCTCGTCGCCTTCGGCGAGCCCCCACATGTCGTAGCGGCGCACCCCGAGCTCTTTCATCTGCATCAGCGAGTGCCACTTGAGCAGATAGAACGGACGGCGCTCCGAGTGCGCGCCGCTCCATCCACCGAAGAGCTCCCACGCGCGATCGCCGATCCGGATGACGAGCAGCGCACCGACGTCCTCTCCGTCGACGCGCGCCATCCGCAAGTGCAGCGCGTCCCCGAACGCCTCAACCAGCGACGCGAAGTACTCGAGGGAGTGGATCCCGAACTGGTCGCGCTCGGCCACAGTCCGAAGCACGCGGTGGAAGCGGGCGAGGTCCGTCGTCTTCTCCGTGACGACGCCCTCGCGCTCGGCCTTGTGGATGTACTGCCGGGTTTTCTTGCGCATCGCGCCGAGCAACGTGTCGGCGTCCTGCGTGAGATCCATGAGGAGCGTTCGCCGCGGCTGCACGTACACCGGCGAGCGGCGGACGCCCTGCGCCGCGAGCGCCGTCGCGAGTCCTTCGC
The DNA here is from genome assembly GCA_030854525.1 of Chloroflexota bacterium. The sequence continues at coordinate 2,604 of JALYSZ010000028.1, forward strand.
TATCGGCAGCTTCGGGATCGCACAGCAAGCTCACGGTGAGGCCCCGGGCGAGCGCCTTGCGGAGCGCGGCGATCGCGTCGGGGAGCTTTTGGTCGTCGACGAGCGGGCCGCGCGGCGCATATGCCACATCCAGTCCACGAACCAGACGTCTGCGGAGCACCTGGACGCAGCCGACGCGTGTGCCGCCCTCTTCGAAGACGTAGCGCTCCGCGCGCCAGCCGGTCGCAACCTTCACCTCGGCCCATCCGGTCGTTTGGAGAAGATGCGGACGTCCTGTGTCGTGCATCAGCCCGTCCCAACCCTTCGTCTCCTCGGAACTGGCTGGCCGTGCCCTCACTAAGGGCAAAGCCTATGCGGCGTCTTTGCCTGGAGTCGCCGCCGCCCCCGGAAGCTCGCGCGCAGTGAAGGTGCATTCCGGGTAGCGCTCGCAGCCATAGAACATCGAGCGGCCCCTGCCGCGGCGACGGACGAGCTCGCCTTTGCCGCAGTCGGGGCAGATGACGCCGGTCTTCTGCTGCGTCTTCTTGATGTATTTGCAGTCCGGGTAGCCGGTGCAGCCGACGAACGGACCGAAACGGCCTCGCCGCCTCGCCAGCGGCTTGCCGCAGTCGGGGCAGATCTCGCCCTCGAGGATCTCGAGCTGCGGTTCCTTCTGTCCCTCGAGCGGCTCCGAGTAATCGCACGCGCCCGCGGCGAGCGGCTCGCCCTTCTTGCCCTTCTTGAAGCCGGTGCACGAGTAGAACCGGCCGAAGCGCCCGAGCTTGATGATGACCGGACGGCCGCACTTCGGGCATATCCGATCCGTCGCCTCTTCCGTTATGTCTGACTTCTTCACCGACTTCGTCTTCTCTTCGACGAGCTTGCTGAACGGCGTAAAGAAGTCGCGGACGACCGGGACCCACTCGACCTCGCCCGCCGCGATACGGTCGAGGTCTTCTTCCATCCGCACGGTGAAGCCGGTGTCGACGATCTCGGGGAAGTGCTCGCGCAGGAAATCGGTCACCACGAAGCCGACGTCCTCGGGCATGAGCGCGCGACCTTCCTTGCGCACGTATTTCCGATCGACGAGCGTCGAGATCGTCGGCGCATACGTCGACGGCCGGCCGATGCCGAACTCCTCGAGCGTCTTCACAAGGGAGGCCTCGGTGAAGCGCGGCGGCGGCTGCGTGAAGTGCTGCGACGCGTCGAGTCCCAAGAGCTTCAGGGTCTCGCCCTGCTCGACTTCCGGGAGCGGCGCGATCTCCTTCTCGGGCTCGTCGCTCGACTCGAAGTACACGCGGAGGAATCCGTCGAAGAGAACGCGGCGTCCGTTCGCACGAAGCAGGTACTGACCCGCCTCGACGTCGAGGCGCGTGTTCTCGAAGCGCGCGGCAGCCATCTGCGACGCGATCGTCCGCTGCCAGATGATCGTGTACAGCTTCAGCTGGTCGGGCTTGAGATAACGCTTCACGCGGTCGGGCGTGCGCGAAAGGTCCGTCGGCCGGATCGCCTCGTGCGCTTCCTGCGCGCCCTTCGACCGCGTCTTGTAGTGACGCGGCTTCTCGAGCGCGTACGGCGCGCCGAATTCCTTCGTGATGACATCGCGGGCCTGGTGGAGCGCGCCCTCCGCAACGTGTAGCGAGTCGGTACGCATATAGGTGATGAGACCGACCGGCGCCGAGTCCCCGACCGCGATGCCTTCGTACAGCTGCTGGGCGAGGACCATCGTCCGCTTCACGGAGTAGCCGAGCTTGCGCGACGCCTCCTGCTGAAGCGTCGAGGTGGTGTAGGGGGGCGCCGCGTTGCGGCCGCTCTCGCGCTTCTCGACGCCCTTGACGGCATAGGCGGCCTCGGCCAGGGCGGCGCGGTGCTTGTCGGCGGTGTCGCCGTCGTGGATTTCGAGCTTGTGGCCCTTCTGCTGGATGACCTCGGCGCTGAACGTCTCGCCCGCGTGGTTGGCGAGCGCGGCCTCGAGCGTCCAGTACTCCTGGGGCGTGAACGCCTGGATCTCGCGCTCGCGGTCGACGATGAGCCGAAGCGCGACCGACTGGACGCGGCCGGCGGAGAGCCCATACCGGATCTTTTTCCAGAGGAGCGGCGACATCGTGTAGCCGACGAGGCGGTCCACGACGCGACGGGCCTGCTGGGCGTTGACCAGGTCCTGGTCGATGTCGCGCGGGTGCTTGAACGCTTCCGCGATGGCGGCCGGGGTGATCTCGTGGAACGTGACGCGGCGGAGCTTGGCCTTCGGGACCTTGATGATGTCGGCGAGGTGCCACGCGATCGCCTCGCCCTCGCGGTCGAGGTCGGTGGCGAGCCAGACGTGGTCGGCGGCCTTCGCCTCGCGGCGCAGGGTCCGGGCGTGCTTCTCCGAGTCGTCGGGGACGATGTACTCAGGGACAAACGTCTTGAGGTTCACGCCCATCTTCGACTTCGGGAGATCCCGGATATGCCCGAACGAGGCCTCGACCTTGTAGTCCGGACCGAGCATCCGTTCTAGAGTTCGGGCCTTGGTCGGGCTCTCCACAACGACCAGGTTTCTCGCTGCTACCGCCACTTGGTTCCTTTCACTTCACAAAAAGAGGGCACCCTCTGGGCGCCCTCCCTCTATCACTCTAACGTCGGCGTCCACCTGCCAGCAGACAGGCAAGCAACGGAAACGGGCTCCGGCAGCGGCGAAAACCTCGGGAATACGGCGGCGCCGACGCCGCCGAGCGAGCTCCTCGCGTCTAGAGGAGGTCTTCCCGATCTTCGCGCTTGAGGCGGTCGACGATCGCTTTGACGTCTTCGGAGCGCTCTTTTGTGGTGATGAGGAGGGCGTCGGCGGTGTCGACGACGACTAGGCCCTCCACTCCTATTAACGCAACCGTCTTCCCGGGCGCCCAGACGTAGTTGCCGTGAGCGTCCTCGGCGACGAGGTCGCCAGACGCCCAGTTGTCCGCCTTCGAGACGATCTCGGCGAGGCGGGCCCAGGATCCGAGGTCCTGCCAGCCGATGTCGGCCGGAACGACGGCGACGTTCTCGGCCTTCTCGGCGATGCCGTAGTCGACCGTGGTCCGGTCGGTCTCCTCCCACACCTCGGCGAGGACGGACTCGTAGCGCGGCGAGCCGATGGCCTCGCGCAGCGCGGAGATTGCCGCTGCCGTCTTCGGGAGGTGCTTCTCGTAGGCCCGGAGGATCTCTTCCACCCGCCAGACGAACATGCCCGCGTTCCAGTAATGGCCTCCAGCCGCGACCATGCGCTCCGCGGCGTCGCGCTTTGGCTTTTCGACGAAGCGCTTCACAGCGCGCACCTCGATCGGGCCTTCGACGTCGAGCTTGTCCCCCGCCTCGATGTAGCCGAAGCCGGTGTCCGGCCGCTCCGGTGTGATCCCAAGGGTCACGAGGTGGCCGCGCTCGGCGGCTGCGGTCGCGGCGATCAGGACCTTCCGGAACTGCCCGCGATCGGCGACGACGTGGTCGGAGGGGAGAACGGCAACGACGGCGTCCGGGTCGAACGCCGCAAGCGCCGCCATCGCGAGCCCGATCGCCGCGGCATTGCCGCGCGGGTACGGCTCGACCACGAGGTGGTCCACCGGAAGGTCGGGCAGCTGCTCGTGGACCAGCGCGCGGTGCTCGGGCGGCGCGACGACGAAGATCCGCTCGCTCGGCACGAACTCCGAGACGCGGTCCACCGTGTCCTGCAGAAGGCTGCGATCGCCGAGGAGATTGAGGAACTGCTTTGGTCGATCACGACGCGAGAGTGGCCAGAGACGCGTCCCGGCGCCGCCGGAGAGCACGAGGACGTAGAGCCTGGGCATCGTCTCCTGAGTTAGAGGCCGAAGTAGTTGAGGTGCATCGCCGAGCGCACCTCATGCAGGGTCTTTCGCGCTTCCTCGCGCGCGCGAGCGCTTCCCTCGGCGATGATGCGGTCGACGATCTTCGGGTCGGCCGCGAACTGCGCGCGGCGCTCGCGGATCGGGGCGAGAAACTTCTCAAGTGCGACGAAGAGCTTTTCTTTCACCTCGACATCGCCGACTTTCCCCGCCCGGTAACGCTCCTTCAGGTCGTTCACCTCCGCTAGGTCGGGGTTGAAGCGGTCGTGATAGATGAAGACCGGGTTCCCTTCGACGCGGCCTGGATCGGTGGGCCGGATCCGACTCGGGTCGGTGTACATGCGCTTGACCTTCTCCCGGACGGTCGGTGTGTCGTCGGAGAGGTTGATCGCGTTCCCGAGGCTCTTTCCCATCTTCTCTCGGCCGTCGATCCCCGGTAGGAGGCCCTCCTCGGGTATGAGCGACTCGGGGATCGGGAAAACCGGAGCGAAGAGTTCATTGAAGCGGCGGGCGATCTCGCGGGTGAGCTCGACATGCGACTCATTGTCGCGCCCGACCGGCACCAGGTTTCCTTTCACGCAAAGGATGTCGGCGGCCTGCAGGATCGGGTAGCCGAGGAGTCCGTAGCTCGGCTGCGCGATGTTGTGATCGCGCATCTGATCCTTGAGCGTCGGGATGCGCTGCGCCCTCGGAACCGTCACCAGCATGCTGAAGTACAGGTGCAGCTCGGTGACCTCGGGGACGAGCGACTGGAGATAAATGGTGACGGCGTCCGGATCGACCCCGACCGCGAGGTTGTCGAGAACGTCGTCGCGGATGTTCTCGCCGATCTCGTCGAGGTTGTCGAGACGAGTCGTCAGCATGTGGTAATCCGCGACGAGCAGGAACGTCTCGTACTCGCGCTGGAGCTTCACGCGGTTCGCGAGCGTGCCCACGTAGTGGCCGAGGTGCAGCTTCCCCGTCGGGCGATCGCCCGTGAGGATGCGCTTCCGCGTGGTCTTCACGGAACTCGAAGGCTGCCCGACAGCAGTGGCCTGAGCGCTCATGGGAGATGCGATGGTACAGGCAGCACGCGCGCGAGCTCCTCCGCGACGAGCGCCCCGACCTCATCGCGTTTGCCGACGAAGAAGTGGTCGACGCCGCCGACAGTCGCGATGCGCGCGTGCGGTACGGCGGCGCGGAGCTCCTCGGCCGTCCCGAACTGGTCGTTCTCCGCCGCGACGATGAACGTGCCCTCCGGGATCGTCGGCAGCGCGCGCGGCGCGAAGCTCAGGTCCTTGGTGCCGACGGCGACGAGAGCGACGGCGTCGGCTCGGCCTCCGCGTTCGAGGTACGCGAGGACCTCGAACGCGCCGAAGCTGTACCCAACGAGGGCGAGTGGAAGGCCCGGCGCGATCAGCCGCGCGTACTCGACCGCGGCGGCGAGGTCGTCGATCTCATGTCGCCCGCCGCTCCACTCGCCCGCGCTCGCGCCGACACCGCGGAAGTTGAACCGCAGCGCGTACCAGCCGCGCTCGGCGGAAGCGCGCGCGATCGCGGCCATGATCGGCGTCCGCATCGTCCCGCCGTGGGTCGGCAAGGCGTGCGCGATGACCACGATCGCGGTGGGCTCCACGTCCGGTATGCGCAGCGTCGCCTCGAGCCGGTTGTCGATGCGCCGCGGTTCCTCTCGCACGACCGAAGTCTGCGGGAACCCCGGGCGTCGGTCCGCTGTATAGGCTTCTGACATGCGGCCGCTCGTCGCGCGACTCGGCGTGCTCGCTCTTAGCGCCGCGGTCGCTTGCCAGGCCGCTCAGACCCCCGGGCCGCAGGCGTCGTCGAGCCCGAGCGCCAGCTCTGTCGCGGCGAGCGCATCGGCCACCCCTCCGCCGTCCCCGACGCAGGTCTATCCGACACGCGAGGGCACGTGCGCGATGCGCGTGGCCCGGAGCTTCACCCTCGCGAATGACATGACCTGCACGGGCGACGGCATCGTCATCCTCGAGGACAACATCACCGTCGATCTCGGTGGGCACACCCTTACCGGTCCGGGCATGGGCCCCCAGACGTGGCCGCAGCCCCAGCTCGACAGCGTCGGCGTCCGCGTCGGCGGTCACACCGGCGTGACCATCCGGAACGGCAAGACCCAGGCGTTCTCGACCGGCATCTACTTCATCGACATGGTCTCGAGCTCGATCGAGAGCGTGACCACGTTGCGCAACCGCTACGGCTTTTACATCCACGCGTCGCAGAAGATCACCGTCAAGGACTCGGACGTCGAGTTCAACATTTACGGTCTGCATCTCCAGAACTCGGACGACTGCATCCTCGTGAACAACCTTCTCGCGCGGCAGACGTACAACAGTCCCGGCGGCTATGGCCTCTACATGTACGCGAGCTCGCGGAATCGCGTGACCGACAACACCATCGACTCGAACATCAACTGGGGCCTCTGGTTCAGCGACGCGAAGGAGAACGTCATCTTCCATAACAACGTCGTCGGCAACAACCCACCGGTCAGCGACAACACCGAGGGTTCCAACGTCTGGTACGACAAGCAGTCGAAGGAAGGCAACTGGTGGGCCGACTACAAGGGCAAGGACTCGGACAACGACAGCATCGGCGATTCGCCGTATCCGATCCTCGGGCCCGGCGGCATGGTCGACCCCTACCCATTCGTCGCGAAGGACGGCTGGAAGACCAAGCGCCGCGCGACAATCGACCACTACGAGCCTGCTGCCGCCCGAGCGCCGCGCGCCGTCACGGTCATCGCGCTCGCCGGAGGGAGCGCGTACACCGCGCGGCCGGGGGACGATCGCGCGACGCTTCGGATCCCCAACGTCTCGCAGATCGCGATGGGCACAGACGAGCGCACGCTCTACGCCGCGTCGGGGAAGACCGTCACGGCGCAGGACATCCTGACCGGCGAGACTCGTGATCGGTCTTCGTACGCGGTCGACGGCGTCGTCGCCGCGAACCGCGACGGCCACTCGGTCATCGTCGTCGGCCCGCAGGGGGCCGAGCAGCGCGACCTCAGCACCGGGCAGAGCGAGTTCTTTGCCTACCACGGAAGCGCCGAGGCCCTCGCGCCCAGCTACAAGCACAACCATGTGTTCGTGGCGACCCCGCGCGGCATCGACCTCCTCTATCTGAATCTTGGCGGCCGCACGCCGTACACGATCCCGCTCGACGGCGCGCCGACCGCGATGGTCATGGCGGGGTCCGGCACGCGCATCTACGCCGCGATCGAGGGACAGCGCGTCATCGACATCGTCGACACGGAGCAGTACGCGGTCGTCGACCGCATCACGACCGACGTGGTCCCGACATCGCTCGCGATCTCACCGCGCGAGGACATCCTGTATGTCGGATCCGCGAACGGGGTCGAGGCCGTGACGATCCGCGACCGGGCGGTCGTGTCGTCGGCGGTGTTCCTCGGATCGGTCGTCGACCTCGCCGTGTCGCCCAATGGCGATCAGCTCTACGTCGCGCTCGCGGGTCTCTCTCACGCGATCGCGGTGCTGGACGCGCCAGGTCTGCGTGTCGCGCATGTAATAGAGCTCGACAACGACCCGAGTCGCATCCTGGTGGCGAGCTATTAACTAGCCCGCATCGCAGATCGTCTCAAGCGCGTTAGAAGGGCGCAGTGGGGCGAACGGCGGCCACCATCGAAGCGCGCGAGCGCGCCCACATGCTCATTCGGCTCGCGGCCATCGCCCTCGGCGCGACCCTGGTCCTTCTTGCAGGCGTCGGCGCAACGTCACTCGCCGCCCTCGTCCTGGTGCTGTATCTCGCGGCCGCGGTGAGCGTCCGGTACTACCCCCCATTACAGAAGGTCCCCTTCGTCGTGCCGGTCCTCGACCTCGTCGCCGTCACCGGGCTCGTGTCGGTCCTTCCGCTCGAGCTCGGCCCGTGGATCCTCTACGTCTTCGCGATCGGCGTGGCCGCGCTTCGCTCGGGCCCCGTCGGTGGGGTCGCGGCGACGGCGCTGGCCGTCGTCGGTTACGACTCTTCGCTCGTGTTGCGCGGGGAGCAGGCCCAGGCCACCGACCTCTGGCCGGTGCAGGCCCTCATCGCGGTCGGACTCGTGATCGCCGAGATCGTCTGGGCACTCGGGCGCCAGGACATCGACACGCTCTGGTCTCGCATCCATGCGCGCGCACTTAGCGGCCTGACGCGCCAGCGCGAACCCGAGGACGTCCTCCGCGCGTTGGTCCCCGAGATCGTGCGGCTCCAGAGCGTCCGCGGAGCATGGGCCTGGGCGGTCGCGTCCGATAGGCGCTTGCGCACGATCGTCAGCGCCGGCGCCGCGCCACCGGCCGACATCGTCGTTTCCGCGGACGTCCTGCGCGCGCTCCGAGGTCCGTCACTCCTCGAGCGCGTCCTCACCGACATGAGCGGCCTCGCGATCCCGATCTCTCTGGACCCGCCACTCACGATCGGAGTCGCCCTCGACGCGATGAACGACGAAGACCGAGCGACCACGACCGGCGCGATCCACGATCTGGTCGGCGACGCGGCGTCGCTCCTCGCCGCCGCGTTCGAGCGCACGCACCGCGAAGCCGAGATGAGCGCTCTCGAAGAGACGGCGCGATCGATCGCGGAGATCGGCGGCGAGCGCACGCAGGCCGGCGTCCTCGCCTCGACGATCCTCGAAGCCGGACGGATCGTGACCGGTCGAGCGGCGATCGTCCGTCCGTCCGATGAGACCGTGATGGTCGGCGACCTTCCGGGCGGCGCGCTGGCGGAGCTCGCCCGCGACCGGCGTCTTCCGGCTGTCGTCGCCGCGAGTGCCGCACCGGTGGCCGCCCAGACCCTGGGCGCTGACACGACGGTCGCGCTCGTAGGCCTCGGCGAAGGGCGTGTCCTCGCGGCGGTCGGGAAGGCCGAGGCGCTGACGGCGCGACTTCCGCTCATCGAACGGATCGCGCAGGCGGCGCATAACCGACTCGCGCTCCTCGCCGAGCGCGACGCGCTGCAGCTCGCCGCCAGCGAGCTCGGCCGAAACGTCGAGAGCCTGGGCGGCGCGCTACGCGCGAAGGAGGATGCGCTGGCGACGGCCGTGCACGAGCTGCGCAGCCCGCTCACCGCCGTGCACGGGTACGCGACCCT
>JALYSZ010000294.1 GCA_030854525.1 Chloroflexota bacterium
GTCTTCAACTCGGGTATCCCTCGCGCGATCAGGACCGCGTGGTCGTGACATACAGATCTAGCACCGACCTGGCTGCGGTACTGATCATCGAGAGCGCCGGCAGAGGCGGGCGTGAGCCAGGTGAAACCGTGGCCCTCCCAAGCGCCGGTTCCGGGCTCTACATCAACGACGGCGTGCGACAACACCTCGTGCTCAACCGGGAGGGCACCCGCATCGAGCTTCAGGCTTCGGCCGGCATTTCGCGTGATGACCTGGTGAAGATCGCCGGATCACTCGTCGCTGTATCCCGGTAGCGGGGCATCCGGGCAGAAAGGCGCTCGACGGGGAAAATCCGGTAGCGTCTTGACCGCGATGGTTTCGCGTGGTGCTTCCGGCTTGCCCCTTCTCTTCTACGCCGATGGCTACAAGTTCCCGGATATCTATCACCGCAGCGGCTCTTAGCCGATATATGTACTTGGATAAATAGGAGAGCGACCGCCCGCTGCGCCGATATGCGCACCTGTAGACTATAGTCTGCAAGCATATTTCAGAGGGCGCTTGGTCACACCCGAGCTGCCACGGTATGAAACTGCGCGCTCATTCACGTGCGACCGAGCGCCTTCCGCTTTGCCCTCGACCGTTCTGCGAGAGCAGCCTCTTCAGGCGAGCTCGCATAGCCCGCGAGCCTGTGGGCGAATTCGATGGCCGACGAGTCAACTGTTCGTCCTCGACCGACGCGGCGTCTGGCCCGAAATGGATGGCCTCGCTCGGATCGCCTCTCAGTCGATGCGAGCCCGCGAGCGAGGCGAATATCGCTGCCAGGATTACGGTGATGTCTGATAGATCGCAAGCCTGTCGAGTCCGTCAGCTGGATCCGGTGTCTTCCAGAGGGCAACTCCGCCTCCGCCAAGGAGCCCGACCGGGGGCGGACGCTTTGCTTCGTGCCTCGCCTCTCGAGGACGCTTCGGCTTGATCCGGCGCGAGCGCTTGGCGAGCGGCCCAGGGGAGGCGTCGCTTCCCCGCTCGGGCGATTGGGCCGGCCCCAGGAGTCATTTCAGGCGAAAAGCGTGATTCTTAGGGTCTGGCTCTTTAACAACTGTCTAGCATTTGGTACAACCACAAGGACGAAACGCCCCTGTAGCCCTTCATTTGGTTCAGCAGATGCAATGTTTGGTGCCATGATGTGTCCCGTCTCGGAACAGGCGCTGGGGGAAAGAGTGGGAGCGTGGTGGTCGCGGTAACCGAGCCGACTGCCTTGGGCAAGATTCGGCTACTACGCAGGCGTATTGAGCCAGTTGACCCGATCGTCACTGATCGCCGGCGTGCGTCGCTAATTCGACAGCAGTACCTAGACAATTGGCCTACCGAAGAAGGCGTCGCAGCGATGGTCGACCTCAACACCATTCACGTCCTCAGCCTGTCGGCGGCGGACGAACTCATCGTCAAGTGGCTCGAGCGAGCGCGTACGCGACGAACGACGCTGTTGGCGGTCCTCGCGACCTTTGATCGGGAGGTCAAACAAACCCTTGATCGTGCTCTACGCGAGGGACGCCAGGCGGCCTATTACGTGCGTTCAAGTCCCACCCACGAAAAAGCCGAGATCATCGGCGATGTCACCAAGACCCAACGCGACACCCTTGACGCACTGCGGGTTGCTGACACGCCCGAGATCACAGCCAAAGGGCTGAGCGACCTTCTTAACCTTCAGCCGAATACAGCCAACATGCGGCTAACCGATCTATTTGAGCGCGGCCTGCTCCTGCGAGACGCCGCACGCAACGGCAGCACCGCTTACGCCTATCCGCGAATGGACCGAATCCAACTAGAGCCCCCCGACTAATAGCGCCGGCGCCCGGCTTGCTGCGCGGGTTGCCGGTCTTCGCGAGAGGCCTGAACGCCCAAGTCGGGAGTCTCTTTCCCAGCTGGAGTGAGCGGCGTCCCTTGCTTGCCCGCCACGTGCTCCTTCCGAAGAGGCCCTTCGAGGCCAGGAATCGCCGCCAAAGCCGCGGCCGTCAAAGTCGTCCCCAGGGCGAGACAACTGGGCTATTGACTCCGCGTGCCCCATTGAGTTCAATGTATACACTGAGGCCAATGAAGCGGAGGATGAAATGCCCAAGACGATCCCCATCTATCTCGGCAACGAGAGGTTCGACGCTCCATCGGAGGAAATGACCGGAGCTGAGCTCAGGCGCCTCTTCCGCCTGCCGGCGGATGACCTTCTCTATCACGCGAAGGGTTCAAAGGTCGAAGGCAGTCCGATCGAGGACGCCGACAATGTCGAGCTCGAGAAAGGAGATCACTTCATCAGCGTGCCCCGCAACATCACCGGGGGTGCCGCCAACCTAACCGCACTCCCCAGCGTCCAGCGAGAAGAGATTGCTCTGATCCAAGACGCCTACACCGGCTCCGAGGTCGTCGCGGACGGCAACGAGGCCGGGATCGTGGTCCCGTTCATCTCCCCTCGGTGGGAGCCCGAAACCGTGCACGTACTCGTCAAAATGCCGCCGCTCTACCCTAACCAGCCGCCCGATCTCATCTTTGCGGAGGCGGGCGCCCGGCCGCGCGATGGCTCTGCCGTCCCGCGGCGGATGCAAGAGATCGCCTTCGCCGGTCGGAGCTGGCAGCAGATCTCATGGCACTTCAGTGGTCCGTATGACCCGACCCGCCGGAACCTGCTCGGATTCGTCCACAGCATCCAGCGCTATCTCAGTTCGGCTAACCCATGACTGTTGCCCTGACGATCTTCCAGTCGGCCTGGGAGGAGCTCGTGTCGATGTTCGAGGAGACGCGTCTGGAAACCGTCGCCGTCGCGTTGGCGGGCCGCGCCAACTCGAGAGCTCGAAACGGCTTGATAATCGGATCCTTCGAATCGGTGCCGGCCGAAGGCTATTTGGTGCGGACAGCGGGAAACTTCCAACTCGCGCCTGCCTACGTTGCCGGGCTGGCGTTGCGAGCCCAGGCGTCGAACCGCGCCTTGGTCATCGCGCACTCGCATCCCGGCTCTGACTATCCCGCGGCCTTTTCCCCCACGGACGATCGCATGAACGCCGCGCTGAGCCGCAGTCTGCTGGCGCAGATTCGTGGGCCATTCGCGGCATTGGTGCGATCGCCTGGCGGCGTCTCGAGCACGATCTGGAGGACGCCGGGTGAGGGCGAGCGCGTTGAGCTCATCCGAATAGTTGGCCGAGGAGTCATGTTGTTACGCCGGGACGAGCAGCCGGATGAGGATTTCGAACCCTGGGAGCGACAGATCCGGGCATTTGGCCGCGGCACCCAGAAGCTGCTGAGGCAGGTGCGTCTTGGTGTCGTGGGCGCGGGTGGAACTGGGAGCATCGCCGCGATCTCCGCCGCACATTTGGGCGTGTCGAACTTCGTTCTAGTAGATCCCGATTCGCTGGAACGTTCCAATCTCTCCCGGGTCCTGGGCAGCCGGGCATCCGACTTGGACGGCGGCGCCGCCCCCACCAAGGTGAGCATTCTCGCCCGCGCCATCAGAGAGATCCGGCCAGAGGCCCAAGTCGAAACCTGGACGGCGGATGTTGTCGAGGTCCGAACTTTGCGCGCGCTCGCCGACTGCGATGTGATTTTGTCGTGCACAGACACCCACGCGTCGCGCGCCGCGCTGGAGCAGTTGCCGTACCACTACGGCGTTCCCGTTCTCGATGTTGGAACGCTCATTCGGAACGCTGCCGGTAAGACCGAGGCCTTCGCAGATCTGCGCTTAGCGACGATCGGCGGAGCCTGCCTCAGCTGCCAGGGAGTGGTTGATCCAGCGCGCGTCTTGGAAGAGCGTCTTCCGCCCGCGCAGCGCGCGCTCTTCGCCGAGCGCGGTTACATCGCGGGCGCCGTCGCACTCGAGCCCAGCGTCCTTCCCGTCAACGAATTAGCGGTGTCCCTAGCAATGAATCGGCTCCTGGATCTGCTCGCCACCTGGCTGGATTGGCTTCCCCGGGTGACGATAAATATCCGCACGCTTGAGATCCTTCAACGCGTGGCCCACTCGCTCCCGAATTGTCCGACGTGTGGCAGCGTCGCGATCATGGCTGGAGGAGACGACGAGCCACTCATCGGGGTGGGGGCGACCTTGAGCGTTCACACCGCCGGAAGTATGTCGTCCGCGCCGTCTATCACTAAGCACTAGCCGCGTCGGGTCCGTGCTCCCCGACCGCGAGTAGCGACTTCAGCGTTTCAACAACCCAAGTTCGGTCGGCGTCGGTGTTGGAGCTCCAAGTGAGACCGACCCAGTGGTCGGCGAGGGTGCCAACCTCGGCACCAGCAAGGAGGGAGGCGAGACCCCGGGCGTCTGCCTGCGTCCAGACTTGGCCGAGCTTCATCAGTCGAAGGACATAGATCGCCCGGCCGATCCGAACATCTTCCGCGCCATAGCGCGTCGTCCACGCTGTGTCTTGTTTGACGAACTCGAGCGCCTCGGCCGCGGAGGAGATGGGCCAGGGTACGCCGGCGAAGCGTTCCAACACCTCGCGGACCCCGCCCAGGTCAGCTCGCGCACCGGCGGTTGCCCACTCCAAGAGCAAGCGCGTCGCAGCATACGCACCTACAGACAGACCAAGCGTGGATAGTGCAACGACCTCGTCCACCGCGATCGCGGTGAGGCGCGGTTCGCTGGTCACCTCGTTAAGCAGGACGATCAGACTTCGGGTGGCGCCGAGGTCGTTCGCAGAAACGGCCGCAACTCCAAGTATGCGAACAAGGCCCTCGCCGACAGCCTCGTGCAGAATCTGGTCGCCTGATCCGCCCTCGTCGACGGCGCGTTCCGCCCGGAACGCTAGGCGCCCCAGAAGGGTTTGCAGATTCTCCAGCAGACGATCTCGAACCAATTGATCATTCGCAGTCAAACAACGGACGACCGCTTCGGCGTGGACGCGAATGATCTCACCCACTAGCTCCGTGCCCGCCAGATCAATCGGGCGCAGCTGTCTCGCGGGAACCTGCCCGATGACGGCGTCGGCCATGCCCATAAGCGAGGACGTTACGTCCTCGGCCACTTGAACGGAGTGGTTCTCAGATGCAGCGAGCAAGACCGAGCGATAGGCGATGACCAACTCTCGGTCGACCATAAGACGGCGCGCTTTTGCCGCGGCTTGCATGGCCAAGATGCGCCGACGTAGGCGGCGGACGACCTTGCCATGTAATCCGGCTCGAGCAATGGCGCGCGTTCGCAGGTGACTGAGAAACCGGCGCTGGTGTTTGCGAGTTCGTCCCCTCCGTATGCGCGGAAGGGGATCGGCTTGGGTCCGTAGGCGCCCGAGGGAGGCGAGTGCGTCTCTGGTCGCGAACGGCTGATTCTCGGAGAGCGTTCGCAGCGCGACTTGGGCGAGAGCGTCGGCGAACTCGCGCAACTCTGCTTGGCGCTCGCCTGAAATAGAGGGCTGATACGCCGAGCGCCGAATCGAGCCAATGGCGTTGCCATGCAGGTCAGCGATGTACTCAGCAACTCCCGCCGGTTGGCGCAGCTCCAAGACCCAGACAACGAAATTGAGGAGGAGGACTACCTCCAAGAAGGCCAACAAGCCGAGGGCCGTGACCGCTGGCCAGTGGACAGGCGACAGGTCGAGGAGCGTCGACAACGCCAACGCAGCCGCCGAGGCGGTCACAACCAATGCAAGCTGAAGCGCGCGCCGAAACGGATTCCCCGGGCCGATCACAACCCTCCGGAGGGCCCCGACATGGCGGTCGCGTAAGAGCAGCAGACCGGGGTTCGCGTATGGGCTGAGTGCCGGCAGGGCAAGCGCGGCGAGTGCCACGACGAGGGTCGTCGGGACCAAGGCCATCAGCAGACGACTTACGAAGTCGATTCGCTGCGGCTGCGGAAAATGCAGGGCAATGTACCCACCGATCGCCGGCCAGGGCCCATCGTTCGGCAGCCAGCGGTCGGAGACAACGAAGAGGACCGCAACAATAATTGCCCGTCGGACCAAGCCGAAAACCCAACCGCGGTGCCGAGGAGTGGATGTGAAGGCGGCCGCAGCAAAGGCTGCGCCGCCACTATGTTTGCCGTCGTCGCTCCCCAGAGTCGCCCCCCACCAAGCCGCGCCTAGTCGCCCACGAAGTACTGAAGTATAGGTCGCGTTAGTGGGACTCTACCCCGCACCGCTATCCGGATAAAGGCTAATCCGTGCGTCTTGCTCTCGAGAGCAATCTCGTTCGCTCCGGGTCAGCCATCAGCGACAACGCCGTCTTCGCCACGAAGGCGATCGCCTTGCTGGAATGGCAAGAGCAATGTCACGTCCTCGTCGCGGATGACCAAGAGCGGTGGGGCAACGAGCCTGGCCCGCGTGAGCACCGAGGTGTTGATACAGCAGGCGGCCAAACGGCCGGACTTCGCCGCTGCGGTCGGCAACCTCGGCGGGACGGCACTGGTGTTCGATGCGCGCCCCGCGGAGTGGCATGTGGCGATTCCAATCACCGAAGGAGCGTCGGCAAAGGTAATGACCGGGGGGTGACGGCGTTCGTCTACCGCACCCTGACTGACCGGACTCCACGCCTTTACCAGGTTCCTCTGATCCTCTGACCACTCCTGCTGCGACTACGTCTCTTCTGCTTGATCGCCCCGTTCCTAAATGACGAACGGCGCGCGGACTCGAAGACGCGGTCGCGGCGCTGCCGTTGCATCCCCCAGGTAGGCAGAGAACGTTTGCGACCGGGCTCGGCTCCAATTGTTTTCACGCTTGGATGACTGACTTCGCGATCGTCCGTCAGCATGGCCGGGGCCGTCAGCGCTTGACTGAGGTCAGCGGCCTTTGTCGCGGAGACGCTCGGCGTGCTGAACTAGCTGCGACGGGCGCAAGCCGAGCGCGTCGGCGATCCCGCCCAGAGCGTCGATCGAAATGTTCCGCGTTGCGCGCTCGACCATCGAGATGTAGGTCCGATGAAGGTTCGCTCGCTCGGCGAGCTCCTCCTGAGAAAGGCCGCTCGCCGTACGTCGTTGGCGGATGGCGAGCCCAAGCCAGAGGGATAGGGGGCGCGCCATGCGTCGTACGTTCGCGTCAGCGTGACTATCAGTCTACAGACTATAGTATTCATCGGCACCCGGCTTGTAGACATAGTCGGCACCGCTGCCTTTCCTTTTGCGTTGCGGTCGTGTTCGTAGGGTCCTTCCTAGGTAGCGCTCTTGGTCGCTATCAGGAAGGAACCCAAATCGAGATCGCGGTCAGACGTTCTGGCGATCCACACGAGCGCGGCGCCGACCGACGGGCACCGCCAGCGCAGCACGACCCACCCGCGCAGCCCCGCCGCTGGCAGTGGACGCGCCAAGGTGACGAAAGAGCGGATTTCGGCAAGGCCTCGTTGGCCGCCTCAAGACCTTTGACAAGGAGTTGTCTCTTCGGTTCCATTCGGGACCATGAATGGGCGATCGCTTCTGCTGGGTGCCGCTCGCGGGCTACGGATTCACCGCGACGCTCTGGCTGCCTCCGCGGCCGCGCGGAAGCGCGCTGTGGTGTCAGCAGCTCGCCGCAACTCTGGGCTTACGTTTGCGTCGCTGACCCCGGCCGGTGGAACAGGCGCGACTTCGGGATAGTCGCGCACCAGTTCCACGTTCACGTTGTCTTGAAGTTCCACCAGCTGCCGGTCGAAGTCGGAGAGTTCGTGAGTCGTCATGGAGTCGGCGAGAGACGGAGAAGCAGCGGCGAGCGGGGGAGCCTCAAGAACCGGGAGATCAGCGCGCGGAGCCTGCAGACCGCTGTCGCGGACGACCTCGTGAAATGTGTTTGCCGCACGATCGCGCGCGGTCAGGGGCGAGCTCGAGGGCCTGAAGAGTGCTCGAAGCGTCGCCGGAATACTGGCGTGCTCGAGCTGCGTGTGGACTACCGTCCCGGGTCGGATCCAGGGCGACACGAGAACCGCCGGAATCCGCACCCCCAGTCGGTCGAAGCCAAACGCCGGCCCTGCGACGGCGCGTTGGCGGCGATCGAGGAGACGCCGCATCAGACCAAGGACTTGTCGGCTGATACCGCGTCCGAGTGGATCACCCGGAGGCACAGCGGCCGGAGGCGGCACGTGATCGTAGAAACCGCCGTGTTCGTCATAAGTGATCACCAAGAGCGTCTTCGCAAATAGTGCCGGCTGCGCGCGCAGGGACTCATAAATTGCCCCGATGAATTGGTCGCCCGCGTAGAAGTCGCGAGGCCCAGCGCGGTTGTTGTTTGGGTGCTGGCTGTTCGTCCGCTCGGTCATTCCAGGACTTTCGATATGCACCGGCTCCACGAACGAGTAGGCGGGCAGGTCGCCGGAGGCGACGTGGGCAAAGAAATCCGCGTACCCGTACCAATTGCCAATTCGCGGACGACGGCCCACGCGGGACTCCATCCACGACGGCTTTCGCCACAATTCGCGAAAGCACCACACCTGTGCCATTCCTTCGTGGTAGATCCGCCATGCGCTGGCGGGGCTTTCGATCAGCTCGAAGATCGTCCGGTCGTTGTAGAAACCCAGCTCAATGTTGGCGGTGCTGTCGGAGGTGGCCGCGTGGGCGAAATTCCGGTTCGGCCAAGTTTCACCGGGCACGGAACTGAACCAGTTGTCGCATACGGCGAACTCCCGGGCCAACTGCGCCAGCATTGGCGCCTGCCGAGCCGGATCCAAGCAACGCATTACCTGGTGCCCTTCGCTCGGCCGTAGTGTCGCGTAACTGCGGACGAATCCTCCGTTCGATGGAACTCCACCATAGCCCGCCAGCTGATCCATCACCCCCTCGTGGCTGTGGTCAGGGTCGGCGAAGTGCGGCTGACCATCGTTCGTCACCGGGACCACGGTTCCATCGGGCGCGACGTTGTGGTGGTCCCCGAAACGCACGCCTCGGAAGTTGGGGTCGGGGTGCGCCAAGAAGCCCAACACGTGGTCGAACGAGCGGTTCTCGAACATCACCACGACGACGTGGGCAATCCGCTGCTCGTGGCTCGTGCGCAGGGACTCTCGACGTGAGCCGGCCACCAACTCAGTCCAAGTCATACTCGTGATGTTGTATACCTTGCGCAGCGGTGCCGAGCTCGGGCTTGCGCTGACGCGAACGGTGCCGTCGGGGGAGAAGGAGTAGTGGAGCCTCTCGGAGAGGGCGCTGACCGAGGCGGGACGAAGCGGAACTACCTCCATCTCTTGGATTGCGGACCGGACGAATACGGAGACGCCCTTCTCGCGCGGGTGGGTGATGTCTCGGTCTTGATCGACGGGTCACATCCTGGCGACTACGTGACGCGCGGCGGCCACCCCTCGGTACCGGAACAGCTCGGACGCTTGCTCGGGCAGAAGAAGCCGCCGTACGAAGTCTCCTTGCTGATCGTGACTCACGGGCACCAGGACCACATTGGCTGCCTCCCGAAGTTGGTCGCGGATGACCAGTTGCGGGCGGAATGGGCATTGGTCATTGACCCCGACCTTGCCTGGGGTGGTGGGTCCGGCGTTCGGGCGGATGCCGAGTTGCCCGCTTCCGCGCGGACCCTTTTCGCCGCCCTGCGCGAGGAACCGCGATCACCTCGCTCCGCTGACAACGTGCTTGCTCAATTCCTCGAGGACAGCGTGACGCTCGAGGATCGCTACCGCGGGATGCTTGGCACTCTGGAGGAGAGAGGCACCAAAGTCACGCGCTACAAGGGCACCCCACCCGCCCAGCTGTTGCAGACCTTCCGCTCGATTGGCCTTGAGGTCCTGGGGCCGAGCGCAGCGATGCTTCAGGCTTGCTCTGGACATCTGAGCGATGCGGCGGACGCCTTGATTCCCCTGACCCAAGATGCCCTCGTCGGTGACGGCGACCTCTTGCGCGCGTACCGCTCGCTGATTGGCGGATGGAGCGATGCGGTCGACGCATCGCAGCGGCTAGGTGCAATGGTCAACTGCCAGAGCATCGTGACGGTGTTGCAGGCCGGCGGCGACAAGCTGCTCCTGGGAGGCGACATGCAGTTTGCTGACCCCCAAGTCCAGGACCAGGCGGTCGCCGATGGAATGGCTCAGTTGCGCAAGGCGATCGCTGACCGGGCGCCCTATCGAGTGGCGAAGCTATCGCATCACGGCAGCGATAACGGTGTTTCCGACCAGATCTTGAACGAGCTCGGCACTACCCGGCTGTTTGGAATTTGCGCCGGTGCCGGGAGCACACACCATCCCAATCCGACGACGCTCCAATTGCTCGACTCGCGCAAGCGGACGATTCAGTGGGCGCGTACCGATCACAACGGGCTCTCGACGTTCGAGCTTCGGGGAGCTTCCACCCGAGTCACGGTCACCTCTGGACAACTGAACGACGCACAACCCAATAGCACCGACACTGCAAGCCCGAGCGCCACGATGGCGCCGACACTCACGACGCGAGCGACACGCGATGACGTGGAAGTGATCACGCACCTCCCAAACGCCGACGCCCGGGTCACTGTCTCGATTGCGATCGAAACCCCCGGCTCCTCGTTGGTTTCGCCTGTGCGAGGTCCGGATGCGAACACGGCCACGAGCTTCGCGGTTGGTGGCGGTCGGACCCTGCCACCTCTGCTTTTCGTCACCAACCGTGATCGGCTCACGGCCGCAATTGGAACCGACGGGGCGCAGGCAACCTGCGCCGCGTTGCAGGTCGCGGGCGAAACCATCTTGGACCTTCCAGCCACCTCGGACGAGGCGATCGCAGCCGTCCGTGAGCGACTACAGGCACGCCCCGACCTCGTCGGCGTTGTATTAGTCGGTAGCCACACCGTCGCGCCCGCCCGTCGGGTGGATGCTTTGCCGGCGGCACTTCGCGCGCGGATTGGATTCACGGATGACGCTGACGACTTCGTGGTGTGGAGTGACGATCCCTATACCGACTACAACGGCGACGGTATGCCGGAGTTGCCGGTGAGTCGGATTCCCGACGGCCGGAGCGCTGCACTAGTCCAAGCCGCGCTGAGCGCGACGCGACCAGAAGGAAACTCGAAGTCTGGAATCCGCAACATCGCTCGGCCCTTCGCGGTCGATGTGTTTACCGCGATTGCACCGACCGGAGGCGACTTGCTCGTATCGCACCCGACCGTCTTCAACGTCCGGCCCCCCTATGAGCTCAGCGCCAGCGCGGTCTATCTGATGCTGCACGGCGATTACACGGATTCGAGTCGCTTCTGGGGAGAGCAGACTCCACAGCACCTGGAAGCGGTCAATGTGACCAACATCCCCGACCGCGCGCGGAGCGTGGTCTTCACCGGTTGCTGCTGGGGCGCACTCACCGTCGACCCCCCTGCCGGCCGTTGGGTTGAAGGCCAGTCAATCGCACCCAAGACCCCGGAGGGCTCGATTGCGCTGCGCTTCTTGCAGTCCGGCGCCCTCGCCTTCGTCGGCTGCACCGGGTCGCACTACTCACCGAATCGCCCGCCTTTCACGTTCTTCGGTGGGCCTATGCACTCCGCTTTCTGGCGGGCATATCAAGAGAGTGGCTCACCGGCGCAGGCGCTGCGGGAAGCCAAAATCGCCTATGCCCAAGGTCTGCCGCACGGCCAGGAAGCCGATCAGTCTCGTGCCATTGAGTACAAGATCCTGCGCCAGTACACGTGCCTGGGCCTAGGCTGGTAATGACGGGCGCAGGAGCGGCGCCCTCCGGGAGGTAAACGATGGCGAAGCTAGATCGAGAAAAACTCGAACAGACGATCCGTCGGGAGATGCCTGGGTACGTGCCTGCACGCTCGCCGGAGAGCGACACTGCGGCGCCGCGTCACGCCCCGGCTGAGGAAGCTACCCCGGACCTTGAGCATCGAGCGGCCGCCGCCGCGGACGCAGGCGGAAACCCCGGCCCGAACGGAGATAAGCCCGAGACCGAAATCATCGCGGTGCGGCCGGAGAGCAGTGATCCCTGGACCCGCGCGGCGCGGCCCAAGAGTGTCGTCGTCGACAAAGACGGAATCGTCGGGACTCAAGGCTAAGGTTCGCCGGCCCGGACTTACTCTCGGGCCTACCACCAGCTCCTCAGGTCTGCGGCGATTGTCACGCCGCCGTTTTGAAGTTCTTGCAGGAGCGCGCAGATGCGTTGGGTGTTCAGCCAGTCGAGGTTTCCTGTATCGCGCGCCACCACAGCGATGCGACCGGTAGCGGGCAAACGCGTGGCCTGCGGTTCCCGTAGTCCTCCACGAACGTTCGTGCCTCCCAACCAGCGGGGATAAGCGATGGACTTCGACGAGCGGCTCGGCGAAAAGGCGGTCTAGCTGAGACCTCATCTAGCGCCGCTCTTAACGCGCGGCCCTCGTTACAGGCGTTCACGTTCCGAGAATCCACGTGCTCGAATTGTTCAGACCCATCCGGGCGTGCCACGCTCCGAACATGCAGACACTGACTGCCGGTACGAGGAGGGGCACGACGCCGGTCGGCCGGCCCGATTCGCACACCGCGCTCACATGCGCATCCGAACACCGGATCAAGGAGGGGGACGTGACCAGCGGAGCTCGCGTGCTCTACCAGCCGGAGCGCGGCATAGCCCAAATCGTCCTGAACAGGCCGGAAGCCCTGAACGCGATGGACATGGAGACGCTGAGCGAGATCGCGGTTGCCCTGGACCGCGCTCGCTCTGATCCCGAGACCGTCGGGGTGATTCTGACCGGCGCCGGCGGGCAGGCCTTCTCAGCCGGCGCGGATGTGCGCCTGCTCAGTGGCGCTTCACCCCTCCAGGTCCGTGAACTCGCGCGGGCGGCCGTCGCGGTCAACCACCAGGTCGAGAGCTTGGGAATCGTCGTGGTCGCCGCGATCGACGGATATGCGCTCGGAGGTGGGCTCGAGTTGGCGGAGGCGTGCACATTCCGGGTCGCGACCCCGCGTGCGCAGCTCGGACACCCAGAGGTGAAGATCGGCGCCGTTGCGGGCTTCGGCGGCACGACGCGGCTCCCTCGGCTGATCGGCCGCGGACGCGCCGCCGAGCTGCTGCTCACAGGTCGGATCGTCGCAGCGGATGAAGCGCTCTCCCTCGGCCTCGTTAATCGTGTCGTTCCGGCGGAGCTCCTGTTGGGTGCAGCGGAGGATCTCATACGCGAGGCCGCTTCCTGCTCGCCTGTCGCGGTGCGCCTCACCTGGGAGGCGATGCACCGCGGGATGGACCTGAGCCTCGGAGAGTCGGCGCTGCTCGGTGCGGATCTCTTCGGCATAGCTGCGGCGAGCGAGGATTTCGCGATCGGAACGAAGTCGTTCATCGCCAAGATCAGGCCTGCGTTCACGGGTCGGTGAGCTAACTACGTGCGCGTCGGATTCGTTCGGACACGGTCCCGTTCAACGAACTTTCTCGTGTGGCGACCCACCCCGGAGGCAGCTATGCCATCCCGAGTGGCATCGAGCACGCCATGAAGGTGCTCCGGCGCCGGGTGCGGGCTACTCCGCGAGGTGATCTCGGACCCGCCGACCAACTCGCAGCGCCGGTCGCCGCGGATCGCGGCTTTTGTGGCCGCGGACCTTCTTCTGGCAGTACGCATAGAGGGCTTCGTAGAGCGGCCCGGTGAGTCGCAACTTCTCGTCATCGTCCGGAGTAGTCGCCTGAATTCCGTCGATGAGCGCCTCTAGCCCGACCGACTCAGGGCGCAGCCGGCGTCCGGCCGGAAGGTCGGCGCCACGGACGATCAATCCCATTTCGATCAGCGCGGGATCGTCGGCGAGCTCGAGTCGCTCGATCATGACTTCGAAGGTGCACTTGGGACCGGCGTGGGTGAATTCTGCCTCGAGCATGTCGAAGGTCCGTCCTACCGACCGCGGCGGCGCCTTAGCTTCGACGAAGACGAACTTCGCGCGCGGGTCCACAAACCGTCGGATCAGCCAGGGACACGCCGTGCGATCGACGTGCAGGTTCTTGCGCGTGATCCAAGTACCCACGGGTCAGGCCGAGCCGGAGCGCTGCCGCGGGGCCGATCCGGGCCGGCGCGATGGTGGCCTCTGCTCGGCCCGTTCGGCTTGTTCGGCGAAGCGCGCGATCTTGCGCTCGCACTGAGCGAGCGCGCCTTCGGCGCGCTTCACCCTCGAACTCTTGAAGTGATCACGACCGCGTGCAGCTTCGAGCCAGCGGCGGAGCTTGTCGATGTCGGCCTCGAGTGCAGCCAGCTCGGCGAAGGTGAACTGGGCGTGGGCTGCCTCCCGGTCGACGTGTTCGAGCAGGCCTGCACACGAGTCGGCGATCTCACCGTATTCCCGTGCGCGATCAGCTGCGAACGAACGCAGGATCGCGCGCTCATCGGCAGCTGAGAATTGTGCCGTCACAACCTGCGCGTTCCCACCGCCCGTAGCAATATCGCGGGCGACATCGTGCATCCACGCCGCAGCATGTTCGCTCGGCAGCACGGCGACCCCGTCCCGAAGAAGAATCGCTCCGGCGCGGCGGATCTCGCGCCAGACGTGCCAGCGGGTCCGCGAAGGCTTCGTCGGAACGCCATAGATGAGCAGCATCCACGCGCGCGCCATGAACGCGATGCTATGGCCTGAGCCGCCTACTGAGTGTTGGCCCTGCTCCATCGGGCTGCCTCTGATTCCGCCACTACAGAACCGGCGGGATCGACTGCGCCCCCGCAGTGGGCTCGGCATCGTGCGCCACGACATACGCATCAGCGTGCCGCAGCGGGCTGGCCAGCCAGAAGCCTGCACAGATGACCAGGACGGCGCTGCCGATCACGAAGTAGACCAGCGAGATGTTGCCAGTGGCCTCAACAGCGAAGCCGCCGATGATGGTGCCCGGGAGTGCGGGGGAACGGCGGAAGACCCGGGCGATAGTGGCGACCCGGCCGAGCAAATGGTCGGGCGTCACCGCCTGGCGCACGCTGAGGGCTACCATCGGGAACGCGCCATAGAACCCCCAGGTGGCCGCCCACAACAGGACCGCGACCGGGTATGAGGGCGCCACCGCGAGAAGCAGCGTCAGGATGCCACTGGCGGCGATCGTTCCGATCATCGCCCCTCCGTATCCGATCCGGCGTCGGATCGCAGGTGCCAACAAGGTGAGGGCGGCGAGGGCAAGACCGCCAACTGCATACAGCACGCCGACCTGGCTGTCGGTGACGGCGAAGCGGGTCTTCGCGAAATAGACCAGCTGGGCCTCGCGAGTCGCGCCGAAGAAGTTGACCGCGGCGATGAAGTACGAGATTCCCGCGAGCACGGGATGTCCGAAGTAGAAGCGCAGGCCCTCAATTACCTCGCGGGCGATGTGCTGACTGGGCCGGGTGCGCATCCGGTTGAACGAGCGAGCGATGCGCCACAACAGCACGGCCGAGAACGCGAACGTCGCAGCATCGAAGACGAACACGCTCTCCAGGGGCATGAATAGGATCAGCGCGGCGGCCACGAGCGGTCCCACCACCGTCGCGCCCTGGTTGCTCGCCTCCACGCGGCTGTTGCCAACGACAAGCTGGTCCCGCTGCAGCAGGCTGACGACCGCCCCGATATTGCAGGCCTCATAGAAGATCGTGAGCGTCTGGTGGACCACGATGACGGCGAGGATGAACGGGACCGAGAGGCCGCCGGCCAACGACACGAGCGGAATGGTCGACACGACCACGGCGCGCGCGAGGTCCAGCCGGATCATCAGCGGGCGGCGCTCAAGCCGGTCGGTCCACGCCCCGATGAACAACCCGAATAGCAGGTTTGGTAACAGCAGGGCGCTCGCGGCACCTGCCAGGGCCACGGGAGACCCGGTCAACCGGAACACCAGCAGCGGCAGAGCGAAATCGGTGAAAGCGGTGCCGAACGATGACACCGTTTGGGCCGTCCAATAGCGCCAGAAATCGCGCCCAAGCCCACTGGCCATCTTTTAATACTAACGAGTGTTAGCATCGTGAGCAATCAGTTACGAGGCTGTAGGCACGATCAGGCAGCGCTAAGCACGTAAGCCCTCGTATGTGCGACCCCAATCGTTCCCGGCGCCACCGGCAGCGCCGGCGCATGCCTTGCGTACGGGATCAGGACTTTGCCTCCCAGAGCAAGACGGCGGGACCCGGATCGGATCCTGCGGCGGGTGCCGCGGACCAGGTCGGCTGTGACCCGACGCGCGAGGGGATCACGCCGGGATAGGACAAAGGGGCTCGACATCGGCATCACCCGGCGCCGGCGTGTGGGCAACGTTGAGCACCCAGGAAACCATGACGAAGTACCCAACGAG
>JALYSZ010000073.1 GCA_030854525.1 Chloroflexota bacterium
CCTTCTTCGATCCTTCGTATGGACACCGGACATTCCTCGCAGCGCGTGAGGCGATCGACCTCGTCCAAGCTCAACAGACACTCAGTAGCGCGCTATCGGTCCGGGAAACATCGGAGCTTCGCGCCGCGCTCGGAGAGACGCTCTTCCGAATGGGCGACCTGGCGCCTGCTCGGACTAACGCTCTCCGCGCTCTAGCGCTCGCACCGGAGAACGAGGACGCGCGCGAGCTGCTGCGGCAGCTCGGGCCCTAGCTCGATTCGGCCCGCGACCTTGTACGGGGATCACCCGCGCGTCGGGTGGCCCCGCCGGAAGGGGGCGAAGGTGGCTCCGTGGCCGCTTCGTAGTAGTAGCCCGGACCCTGGACGCCAGTTTTGTTGAGGATGGCTCCAAGGATCACAGCATTTACCCGGCGCAACGACTCCACGGCCCGGCGCGTAACTCTCGCCTGAGTCTTGCCCGAATCGATCACGAGCAAACAGCCATCGACGTTTGGCGCCAGTGCTGCGGCGTCGGTCACGGCGAGGACAGGACTTGTATCCACGATCACGACGGTACCTTCCGCGAGACCGACGAGCTCCTTCAACAAGGCCGTCATCTTGTTCGACGACAGGAGCTCAGCTGGATTCGGCGGCAGCGGCCCAGACGGAATTACCGCGAGCTGCGGCGAGATGCGGAACTGCTGCAGCGCGGTCGTCTGCAGCGTGCCCGCCAGCAGGTTGGTCAACCCCGCGCTTGCAGAGACGTTGAAAAGCTTGTGTTGCGAAGGTCGGCGCAGGTCGGCGTCGACGAGGATTGTTGGCGTTCCTGTCTGCGCGAAGGCCAGCGCAAGATTGGCGCTGACGACGGACTTGCCCTCGAGTGGCATCGCGGAAGTCACAAGGATCGTCTGGGGACGTCGGTCTACGTTCGCGAACGAGATGTTCGTCCGGAGCGCTCGAAATGCCTCGGCTTCGGTCGAAGACGGCTCGTCGCGCACGAATAGCTTCCCGGCGATCACCTCCGGGTGTTCGGCTCGGGTGACCTCACCCATCGTCGGGATGCCGAGGCGGGCGCGGACTGCTTCGAGATCCTTCATGCGATCGTCGAGGTAGGTGATCAGCCCGACGGCCAGAGCCGCCGCAACGGCGCCGCCCAGCGCTCCAAGCAGCGTGTTCAATCCGACCTTCGGTGACACGGGCTCTGTCGGGGCTGTCGCGGGTTGCCAGAGGCTCACTGAGTTCTGTCCGCGGGCGCCGGCGATTCGGATGTCGTCGCTTGCCTTTGCCAGCTGAGCGAGCGTCTGCTGTTTCGACTGACGGGACGTATCTGCTTGTGCGAGCTCGGCCTGTTGCTGCGCCCTCAGGGCGGCGTCTGCGGGCGCCGCGATAGCGGTGCGAAGCTTCGCGATCTGCGTGTCGAGACTTGCGATCTCCGCCTGCAGCGATCGCACTTGCTCGTCCAACTGGTCCGCTGTCGTCGTCTGTAACGTCGACTGGAGAGTCCGACTCTGTTCGATGAACGATTGCGCGATCGCGTTTGCCGCGAGAGCGGCCCTCGCGGCGTCTTTGTCACGGAAGCTGACATTCATTACCGACGTGTCGCGAACTTGAGCAGCTTGTGTGCGGTCTCGAAAGGTCGTGAGGTCCGTCCACCCGACCTTCGCCATAGCCGGTCTAAGGACGACCTCCGCGGTCACGAGGGCGACGTAGGTCCGGGCCAGATTCTGGCCGAGGACCACGTCCTGAAAGATCACGGTGGAGCTGGAGGCGGGCGTGACGTAGAGCTGGGCGGTCGCCTGGTACTCGGCCGGAATGACTTCGCTTATGAGGAACGCCGCGATGCCAAAGATCAACGCGCCCAGTGCGATCCAGAGGCCCCATCCGCGCGCCGCACGGAGGATCCGATCGAGGCTGGGCCGCTCGGCGCTCAGAACTCGGTCCATCGAGAGGGGCAGTATCGAACACCGGACGGCGCGAATTCCCCTACTAATAGGGAGTAGGTACGGCGGGTTGGATTCCGCCTCAACTCGTCTGGACGTGTTGCATAGAACTGGGGGCTTAGCCGGAAAGTGAGTACCGCATACGTGGTACTACCCATTCCGGTGATGCTCATAACCGGTATAGTTTGCGAACTTCGATCGGGGACGCCGCCGGAAGTGGCGGTAAAGCGAAGCAGGTGGGGAGCATGGCAGTGGGTGTGGCTTTTACTGCGACGGGCGGAGTCTTGGTCATAGACCCCGACGGTGGGGTCTTCAGCGCATTGCGCTCAGCAAAGTTGGGCGTCGCCCTTTGGCGCATCACCAGCCGGGTGAAGCCTGCGGATATCGCGGACATCGGCCTCGCCGTGATCGCGACGAACGGCCAACCGGACTGGGGCGCTATCGCGGAGCTGGCCGATTGCGTGCCGACCGTGGTTATCTCGACGCACCATGACGAAGAGGAAGCCGGTAGGGCACTCTCGGTCGGAGCGTTTGGCTACGTTTCCGCGACACTCGAGCCCGATGCCCTTAAACGGACGATCAACGGGGCCTTGAACGGCGAGCCTGCCTACTCTCGACGAGTGTTGGCGGAGAGGCTCCGCGCGATGACGCGACCGCACTATTCAGGTCGGGCTCTCGCGCTCACGCCCAGACAGCGAGAAGTGGTCCTCTTGATCGCGCAAGGAGCCGCCGACAAGGAGATCGCTCGGACTCTCGGGATCACCACCGCTACGGCCCAAAAGCACGTGACCAATCTCCTGAAGCGTTTGAACGTCCCGAACAGAGCCGCCGCCGCGGCGGTGCTCGTGAGTTCGACTGCGTGGATGGCGCCGGAGCGATCGAATAGCCA
Organism: Chloroflexota bacterium; assembly: GCA_030854525.1. The sequence goes on from JALYSZ010000073.1 coordinate 2,808, forward strand.
GGACAGCGGATCCAACGGTCACATAAGGGCGGCGTCGTAGGAGCCGGCTAGGCCGGGCTCCCTACCGACAATCACGTACAGCCGCAACCAGGAGCGGGTCAGACCGTTCAGCCCGAACGACGCGGGATATGCCTACTCACAAGACACGTGTTGGGGAATGACCATTGACGCCGACGCGAAGCGGCTCAGTCTGTCCAATGTCAATCACGCTCTGCCCGCCCAGACGATCCAGGGAAGGATGCCGTGAGCCGAGACCCGCATGAGTTTTCGGCCCTTGGCAAGAGGCCGCGCGTTTGTCTCATCGATTCGCGGACCGATGGCCCGGCCTACGACCGTCTGGACGAGTGCAACATCGACGTCATGGCCGTCCTGCCGCGCCTTAACGAAGTGAACCTTCCTCTCCTCGGCAACTTCGATCTCGTGATCATCGGCTGCAGTGAGTCCTTGCTGATGAATCCCGCGTTCCAAGGGCGGCTCACGAAGATCGCACAACACGCGCGACTGATGGGCGTTGCCGCGAACCCTTCCGGCGAAGCCGCGGCACAGGCCGCACGTATCGGATTGCACGGTTTCGTCGCCCGCGAGGTGTCGCCCGCGGCATTCGATCGTTCGATAGAGGCCGTACTGAACGGCGAGTTGGCGTTCCCGCGAAGTGCGATGTCAGCGGTGATCCGACTTATCCGTCGCGCCTATCGTCGCCTGCCGAAGTTTGAGCAGGACATCGAATTGACCCCACGCCAAAAGCAGGTCGTAGATCTGATCGCGCAAGGTGCGAATGACCGCGAGATCGCGGATGCGCTACGCATCAGTCCATCCACAGTTCATAAGCACGTGCAAAACGCCTTGAAGCGCACGAAGATGAGAACGCGGAGCCACCTGGCCGCCGCACTCGGCCAACCGGGTTAATTCCCGGCTGAGGCACCTCGCGTTCTCACTTTTGAGTAAATAGTCATCCGATCGCGCAGCGACCGTCACCCTGCCGTTACGCGTCCACCAGACCGTGGTTTGCCGCCTGCGTTATCGGACGGCTGAGTCCAAACCAATCAATCGGACGAAGCCGCGAAAGGATGGCACCACAGAGATGCGAAACGTCTCCACGCTTCCGGCTCTCATCGCAGTCTTCGCTCTGCTTCTCGCACTCTCCATTGGTACGAACACGGCGGCGGCGGCGACAAGTGTCGCGGCAAGCCCGACTCAGACCGTGACCTGCCCATCAGGGTTGGCGCAAGTGAGCGCGGGCGGCGCCATTCAAGGCGCGAGTCAGGGCGGGACGGCCACTGTGAACTTCACGGTCGCCGCGGGTTGCAACGTTCAGCTCTCTCTCGTTTCTTACAAGGCCCCTTCGGCGGCGTTCTCGGCTGAGACCGCCAGCCAGCAGGTGCTATTCGACTCGGCCACAGCCACGCTCGCGGCCGGTGCGCAGACACTTTCGGTAAGCGTGCCGAACTGCTTCTTCCAGGTCGACTTTGTCCTCGGGTCGCCGATCGCGCAGCTCGGCACGGGCGGCTTTTATGGCTCGCAAGGCCGGCTTATCTCGGCGATGAACGGTGGCACCACTTCCTGCACCGCGGCAGGCGGCGGAACCACTGACACCGGCGGCACGGGCAGCACAGGGAATGTGATTCCCGTCACCGTGACGGTAGCTCCGACAGTGACGACTACGGTGACGACCATCACGACGACGGTCATCCCTGCCGGCCCGATCACATGGGCACCCGGCTTCGGACCGAATGGCGCGGTGGCTTCCGTCCAGACTGCTCCTCGGACCGCAACGAACTCGGGCGCGGTTCTCGGTACGCAGGCGGCACCCGTAGCCGCGGCGAGCCTTCCATCGACGAGCACCGAGGGTGGAGACCACAGCGGGATGCTTCTCCTGGGGTTGGCCTCCGTTGCGATGGGGCTGGTCCTTCTCCGCGGCGGTCGGCAGGTTCACGCTGAGAGCCGACTCGACTGACCTCTAACTCGCCTTTCGCGCAGAGGGGAGCCCCGTGGGGCTCCCCTCATCTTTTGTCCGCGTAGGCGACCCGATCGACGTGCTCGTCCGCGCGTAGGTTCAGCACCGAACCACGACCGTCCGAGCGCTGTTCCGCAACCTTCGACTCCCATAGCCTCGCTCGCGTGAGCATTCGCTCGACCTCGTCCGCAGCAGCAGCGTTGGAGGACGAGGCCTAGTCGCGACCGCTCATACCGCGAAGCGACGAAGGCCTCCCGAGAGCGGGAGGCCTCTTTAGTTAATAGGAGGAAACGTGGCGAGCGAGCACGATGCCTGTGCGCTGGTCGCCGTCGCGCGCAAGGACGCGCGGCCGACGCGCGCGGTCCTCGAGCTCGTGCTCCACGGGATGGCGGCGCTCGCCCATCGTTCGGGTGTCGTCGACGGGGAAGGCGACGGCGCCGGCGTCCTGACCGATATCCCGCGCGCTCTCTGGGCGCATGAGCTCGATCGCGCGGGACGCGACGAAACGGACGTGCAGCTCGAGCGCTTCGCGGTCGGCCATTTCTTCCACGACGACCCTGCCGACGTCCGCACGATCGTCGAGATCCTCGCCCGTCGCGGCATCGAGACCCTCCTCGCGCGGAGCGAGACGACCGACGAGGCAGCGCTCGGCCCGCGCGGCCGCATCGAGGCGCCGCGTTTCCTTCAGCTCGCGCTCCTCGCGCCGCGTGGCGCCGCGCTTGGCTCGCGTGCGCTCTACGAGGCCGGCGTCGACATTGAGCGCGTGACCTCGGCGACCGTGGTGAGCCTCTCGCGCCACACCGCCGTCTACAAGCTGCGCGGGGCGGGGCATCAGCTCACGTCCTACTTCACCGACCTCGCCGACTCGCGCTTCGCGACATCGTCCGCGTTCGGACACAACCGCTACGCGACGAACACGACGACCAGCTTCACACGCGTGCAGCCCTTCCCTGTGTTCGCGCACAACGGCGAGATCAACACGATCAGCCGACTGCGCGAGGAGGCGCGTGCGCTCGGCCTTCCGCTCTCCCGCGACGGGAGCGATTCGCAGGACGTCGACGCGGCCATCCGCGCGCTCGTGATCCGTCACCGACTGACCGCGATCGAATCGATTGAGCTCCTCTTCCCGCCGATCGTCAACGAAATGAAGCGGATGAGCGCCGAGCTCCAGGACGCGTACGTGCAGGGCCGCGCCGCGATCGGTCCGCTCGCGCAGGGACCGGCCGGGATCCTGGTGCGTGTCGGCGACACGTGCATCTTCGGCGTCGACGCGCTCGGTCTGCGGCCGCTCTGGCATGTAGAGAC
>JALYSZ010000074.1 GCA_030854525.1 Chloroflexota bacterium
TGGTGGTGGTCACCGTGGTCGTCACGGTCGGAGCTACCGTCACGGTGACGGGAATCACATTCCCTGTGCTGCCCGTGCCGCCGGTGTCAGTGGTTCCGCCGCCTGCCGCGGTGCAGGAGGTGGTGCCACCGTTCATAGCCGAGATGAGCCGGCCTTGCGAGCCATAAAAGCCGCCCGTGCCGAGCTGCGCGATCGGCGACCCGAGGACAAAGTCGACCTGGAAGAAGCAGTTCGGCACGCTTACCGAAAGCGTCTGCGCACCGGCCGCGAGCGTGGCTGTGGCCGAGTCGAATAGCACCTGCTGGCTGGCGGTCTCAGCCGAGAACGCCGCCGAAGGGGCCTTGTAAGAAACAAGAGAGAGCTGAACGTTGCAACCCGCGGCGACCGTGAAGTTCACCGTGGCCGTCCCGCCCTGACTCGCGCCTTGAATGGCGCCGCCCGCGCTCACTTGCGCCAACCCTGATGGGCAGGTCACGGTCTGAGTCGCGTTCGCCGCGGTACTTGTCGCCGCTGCGGCCGTGTTCGTGCCGATGGAGAGTGCGAGAAGCAGAGCGAAGACTGCGATGAGAGCCGGAAGCGTGGGGACGTTTCGCATCTCTGTGGTGCCATCCTTTCGCGGCTTCGTCCGATTGATTGGTTTGGACTCAGCCATGCGATAAGGCAGGCGGCAATCCACGGCGTGGTGAACGCGTAACGAGAGGGTGACGGTCTCTGCGCGATCGAATGACTATTTACTGAAAAGTGAGAACGCGAGACGCCTCAGCCCAGATTTGTCCGAATCAGCCTGGCTGGCCGAGGGCGGCCGCCAGATGACTTCGCGTTCTCATCTTCGTGCGCTTCAGGGCGTTTTGAACGTGCTTGTGAACGGTGGATGGACTGATGCGTAGCGCATCTGCGATCTCCCGGTCATTCGCGCCTTGCGCGATCAGATCTACGACCTGCTTTTGGCGTGGCGTCAGCTCGACGTCCTGCTCGAACCTCGGCAGGCGACGATAGGCGCGACGGATCAGTCGGATCACTGCTGACATCGCACTTCGCGGGAATGCCAACTCGCCGTTCAGTACGGCCTCTATCGAACGATCGAATGCCGCGGGCGACACCTCGCGGGCGACGAAGCCGTGGAATCCGATACGTGCCGCCTGTGCCGCGGCTTCGGCGGACGGGTTCGCGGCAACGCCCATCAGGCGCGCGTGTTGTGCGACCTTCGTGAGCCGCCCTTGGAACGCCGGGTTCATGAGCAAGGAGTCACTGCAGCCGATGATCACCAGGTCGAAGTTGCCGAGAAGAGGAAGGTTCACTTCGTTCAGGCGCGGCAAGACGGCCATGACGTCGATGTTGCATTCGTCAAGGCGGTCGTAGGCCGGGCCGTCCGTCCGCGAATCGATCAGACAGACACGTGGCCTCTTGCCAAGGGCCGAAAACTCATGCGGGTCTCGGCTCACGGCATTCCTTCCCTGGATCGTCTGGGCGGGCAGAGCGTGATTGACTTGGACAGACTGAGCCGCTTCGCGTCGGCGTCAATGCTCATTCCCCAACAGGTGTCTTGTGAGTACGCATATCCCGCCTCGTTGGGGCTGAACGGTCTGGCCTGCTCCTGGTTGCGGCTGTACGTGGTTGTCGGTAGGTCGGCGGGCTTGCGGCTTCTAAGACGCCGCCCTTATGTGACCGTTCGATCCGGTCTCCTGGCCATTCGATCGCTCCGGCGTCATCCACGCTGTCGAACTCACGAGCACAGCCGCGGCGGCGGCCCTGTTGGGGACGTTCAGGCGCTTCAGGAGATTCGTCACGTGTTTTTGGGCCGTAGCGGTGGTGATCCCGAGAGTCCGGGCGATCTCCTTGTCGGCGGCACCTTGTGCGATCAAGAGGACCACTTCGCGCTGCCTCGGCGTAAGCGCGAGAGCGCGACCTGAATAGTGCGGTCGCGTCATCGCGCGGAGCCTCTCGGCCAACACCCGTCGGGAGTAGGCAGGCTCGCCGTTCAGCGCCCCATTGATCGTCCGTCTAAGGGCATCGGGCTCGAGCGTGGCGGAAACGTAGCCAAATGCTCCGACCGATAGCGCCCTGCCCGCTTCCTCTTCATCGTGATGCGTCGAGATGACCACGGTCGGCACGCAATCGGCCAGCTCGGCGATAGCGCCCCAATCAGGTTGGCCGTTCGTCGCCATTACGGCGAGGCCGATGTCGGCGACGTCCGCCGGCTTCACCCTGCTCGTAATGCGCCAAAGCGCAACGCCCAACTTTGCGGAACGCAATGCCCTGAAGACCCCACCGTCGGGGTCTATGACCAAGACTCCGCCCGTCGCGGTAAAAGCCACGCCCACAGCTTTGCTCCCCACCTGCTTCGCTTTACCGCCATGTGCGGCGGCGTCCCCGATCGGAGTTCGCAAACTATACGGGTTATGAGCATCACCGGAATGGGTAGTACCACGTATGCGGTACCAGCCATCGCGCCAAGCCCCCAGTTCTATGCAACGCGTCGGGACGAGTTGAGGCAGAAGCCAACTCGCCATACCTACTCCCTATTCGTAGGGGAATTCGCCTCGGCTAGTGTTCGATACTGCCTCTCTCGATGGACCGAGTTCTGAGCGCCGAGCGGCCAAGCCTCGATCGGATCCTCCGTGCGGCGCGCGGATGGGGCCTGTGGATCGCACTCGGCGCGTTGATCTTTGGCATCGCCGCGTTCCTCATCAGCGAGGTCCTCCCGGCCGAATATCAGGCGACCGCCCAGCTCTACGTAACGCCAGCCTCCAGCTCCACCGTGATCTTCCAGGACGTGGTTCTCGGCCAGAATCTCGCGCGGACCTACGTCGCGCTCGTGACCGCGGAGGTCGTCCTTAGGCCGGCTATGGCGAAGGTGGGGTGGACGAACCTCACGACCTTCCGAGACCGCACCCAGGCTGCTCAAGTTCGCGACACCTCCGTAATGAATGTCAGCTTCCGTGACAAAGACGCGGCGAGGGCCGCTCTCGCGGCAAACGCCATCGCGGAATCGTTCATCGGCCAGAGTCGGACTCTCCAGTCGACGTTACAGACGACGACAGCGGACCAGTTGGACGAGCAAGTGCGATCGCTGCAGGCGGAGATCGCAAGTCTCGACACGCAGATCGCGAAGCTTCGCACCGCCATTGCGGCACAGGCGGACCCCGCCCTGAGGGCGCAGCAACAGGCCGAGCTCGCGCAAGCAGATGCGTCTCGTCAGTCGAAACAGCAGACGCTGGCTCAGCTCGCAAAGGCAAGCGACGACATCCGGATCGCCGGCGCCCGGGGACAGAACTCGGTGAGCCTCTGGCAACCCGCGACACCCCCCACAGAGCCCGTGTCGCCGAAGGTCGGATTGAATACGCTCCTTGGAGCATTGGGCGGCGCCGTTGCGGCGGCTTTGGCCGTCGGGCTAATCACCTACCTCGACGACCGCATGAAGGATCTCGAAGCAGTTCGCGCCCGCGTCGGCATCCCGACGATGGGCGAGGTCACGCGAGCCGAACACCCCGAGGCGATCGCGGGGAAGCTATTCGTGCGCGACGAGCCGTCTTCGACAGAAGCCGAGGCATTCCGAGCGCTCCGGACGAACATCTCGTTCGCGAACGTGGACCGACGTCCCCAGACGATCCTTGTGACTTCGGCGATGCCACTCGAGGGCAAGTCGGTCGTAAGCGCCAATCTAGCGCTGGCCTTCGCGCAGACAGGAACGCCAACGATCCTCGTCGACGCCGACCTGCGACGGCCTTCCCAGCACAAGCTTTTCAATGTCTCTTCGAGCGCGGGGTTGACCAATCTGCTGGCGGGCACGCTGCAGACGTCCGCGCTGCACCAGTTCCGCATCTCGCCGCAGCTCGCGGTAATTCCGTCGGGACCGCTGCCGCCAAATCCAGCCGAGCTTCTGTCGTCGAACAAGATGACGACCTTGTTGAAAGAGCTCGTCGGTCTCTCGGAGGGTACGGTCGTGATCGTGGATACGAGTCCTGTCCTCGCCGTGACCGACGCGGCAGCGCTGGCGCCAAACGTCGATGGGTGTTTGCTCGTGATCGATTCGGGCACGACTCAGGCGAGAGTGACGCGTCGGGCCGTGGAGTCGTTGCGCCGGGTGAATGCAGTGATCCTCGGAGCCATCCTGAACAAGACTGGCGTCGAGGGCCCGGGCTACTACTACGAGGCAGCCACGGAGCCACCTTCGCCCCCTTCCGGCGGGGCCACCCGACGCGCGGGTGATCCCCGCACAAGGTCGCGGGCCGAATCGAGCTAGGGCCCGAGCTGCCGCAGCAGCTCGCGCGCGTCCTCGTTCTCCGGTGCGAGCGCTAGAGCGCGGAGAGCGTTAGTCCGGGCAGGTGCCAGGTCGCCCATTCGGAAGAGCGTCTCTCCGAGTGCGGCGCGAAGCTCCGATGTTTCCCGGACCGATAGCGCGCTACTGAGTGTCTGTTGAGCTTGGACGAGGTCGATCGCCTCACGCGCTGCGAGGAATGTCCGGTGTCCATACGAAGGATCGAAGAAGG
>JALYSZ010000116.1 GCA_030854525.1 Chloroflexota bacterium
CCCGCAGGCACCCGTCACACCCGGGCCAGATTGAGATGTCGCGGATGAGGACACTCTGCTCTAGCAACCGCGCGTGCACGTCCGGCGGTTTCTCGTTCTTCAGCCGGAACAGGATGAAGTTGGTCACCGACGGGAACACCTCGATCGCGGAGACACGCTGGAGCGCCGCGAAAACGCGGTCGCGCTCTCGTTTGGCCAGCTCGAGACGGTGTCCGATCGACTCCTCGTCACGCGCGATGCGCGCGGCGACCGCCAGACTCAACGTGCTCACGTTGTAGGGTAGCGCCGCCGCGGTGAAGTAACCCATGAGGTCCGGGTGCACGATGAGAGTCCCAACGCGCAGCCCAGCCGCGGCGAGCACTTTCGAGAACGTCTTCGCGATGACCATGTTCGGGAATTCATCCATGCGTGAGACGAGCGATTTTCCGGCGAAGTCCGAGTACGCCTCGTCGACCAGGACGAGCGTCTCGGGGAATCGCTCGGCGACCGCGAGGATGACCTCGCCGTCGATCTCGCCGCCCGTGGGGTTGTTCGGCGTTGTGAACACGACGATCTCGGGCCGAACCTTCGTCATCGTCGCGAGCGCACGCTCCTTCGTGACGTCGTACGGCAGGCCGACCATCTCCTCCACGACGGTCCCGCCGGCCAGCTGCGTGAGCCTGCCATGCATCGAGTACGTAGGGTGGAAAAGAAGCGTCTTTCGCCCGTGGCCGCCGAAGACAAGGAAGACCTGGAGCAGGAGCTCGTTGCTCCCGTTGCCTAGGATCAGCCGGTCCGGCTTGGTACCCCAGCGCGCTGCGAGGATCTCGCGGAGCTCATCGCCTCGACCCGGATACCTGTTGAGAAGAACGCCATTGAGCTCCTCGGCCGTGATGTACCGCCCCGCGACGTTCGGCTCCGGCCACTCGTTCGCGTTGATGCGCACGTCGGCCTTGAGCATCTGCGTGCGGTAGGGCTGGAACTGCGCCAGCTCGGTACGTGGGCGCGGCAGCTTCTTGTCGCTCATCGCTCTATAGCCTGACACGCACGGGCCGCTCGCGCTCTCCGCGCGAACGGCCCGCCGCTGCTTGGGGGAGGTGGGGCTTGTTCGTTTGCCGCTAGTCGCGATCTCCCGACTGCTTCGTGGCCTTCCGATCGGCCTTCTCTTGCTTGTCCTTCCTATCCGTGACCGTGGGGCTGGTCGGGGCGGCCGGCCTCTCTGGATTCGCCGGCTTGTCGGACTTAGCGGTCTTGTCGGATTTCTCCGACGTATCTCTGTCGTCATCGCTTGGCTTTGCGACCTGCTTCACCGGCGCGAGGACCGGCTTCTTCGCCTGGAAATGACCCGCCATGCGGAAGCTGGAGGAACATCCCGCCGCGGTCTCGAGCTGGGACGCGAGGGCACTCAAGGCGGCGAACTGGTCCGTGCCGAGCGTGCGAGTCGCGTAGCCGGAGATCTTGCTGAGCGTCTTCAGGTCGGCGCAGACCTGGGTGTTGCCCTGAGAAAGCGACGCCCTCAGGTCATCGATCCTATGCAGGATCCACCGTTCGGTGTTGCGGTCGAGGTTGAAGCTCTGGATGAGCGTGCTCATCTCGTCGAGCAGCTCCGAGGCGCTCCCGCCGGAGGGAGCGGTCAGGGTTACCTGCACGCTTGCGTTCGCCGATGCGCCCGACGGGTCGGTCACCGTCGCGGCGACCGTGAACGTCCCCGTGGCTGAGTAGGCGTGCGAAGCAGTGAACGAGGTCGTGCCGGCGGGCAGGCTCATGGTCGTGCGGCCGTCACCCCAGCTCATCGTGACCTCGTGCGTGTCGAGGACGTCGGGGTCGGCGAAGCCCGCGCTCACCACGACGGTCGATCCGTTCACGGTCGGGCTGAGCGAGAGCCCGGACGGCGTCCTGTTGCTCTGGCCCACGACCAACGACGAGGTCTGTGAACCCGAGCCGCCGTCGCGATCGCTGACGGTCGGCGTGACCGTGTAGGTGCCGGCCGCGGTGTACGTGTGCGACGCGGTGAAGGTCCGTGTACCCGCCGCGACCGACTGCGTCGAGGCAGCGCTCCCGTCGCCCCAGTCGAGCGACACGTTGAAGGTGTCGGCGGTGCCGGGGTCGGTGAAGCTTCCGTTGAGCGTGACAGCCTGGCCATCGGTCACCGTTGACGGCGACAACGCGAGGCTCGTGACCGAGGGTGCGACGTTGCCGGCGGCGACGGTCGTTCCGCTGCTGACCGACAGGCCGCGATCGTCCGTGACGGTGACCGCGACGGCGTAGGTTCCCGTCTCGGCATAGGTGTGCGTTTGGCTCGTCGTGGTCGCGCCCGCCGCGAGAGAGACGCTGTCAGTGGAGCCATCGCCCCAGTTGATCGCGACGGTGTGCGTGTCGAGCGCCTCGGCATCGCTGAAGCTCACCGTGAGCGTCGCGCTGCCACCCTCGAGCACCGCGGTCGCACTGAGTGCAAGATCCGCGGGCGCGTGGTTGCTCGGGAGAACGACGAAGCTCGTGCTCGAGCTGCCCGCGCCGTTGTCACGGTCCGCGACGGTCGCCGTGACGGTGACCGGGCCGTCCGCGTCGTACGCGTGCGTAGCCGAAAAGCTGCGTGTTCCAGCCGCGAGCGACTGCGTCGACGACTTCCCGTCGCCCCAGGCAATCGTGAGCGTGAACGTGTCGGCCGTGCCGGGGTCGGTGAAGTCGCCGCTCAGCGTGAGCGTCTGATGGTCGACTACGGAAGCGGGCGAGAGGGTGAGGGCGCCAACTGTGGGCGCGACGTTGGTCGGCGAGACCGATGCGGCCGCGGTCACAGAGTGGCCGCCGTTGTCGTCGAGCGTGAGTCCGACCTGGTACGTCCCCGTGTCCGCGTACACGTGCGCCGTGGAGAACGTAGTGGCCGTCGATGCGAGGGAAACCGGGCCTGATGTCGAGCCGTCTCCCCAACTGACGGACACCGTGTGCGTGTCGGCAGCGTCGGCGTCGGCGAAGGTCAGCGCGAGATCCGAGCTGCCCCCCTCGCTGCCGGCCGCGACGCCGAAGGACACGACGCTTGGCGGCTGGTTCGCGCCGTGAACGGTAACGATCGACGTCGCGACGGCACTTCCGCCGGCGCTGTCCGCGACCGTCGCCGTGACCGTGAAGGTCCCGCCCGCGGTGAACGTGTGCGCGGCGGTCATGAACGCCCAGACGCGCCTCGCGAGGTTGAGGGTCGTATTCGTGCTGCCGTCACCCCAGTTGACGGTGACGGTGTGCGTCTCGCCCGTGCCCGGGTCGTCGAAACCGCCGGTGGCGGTGACCGCGGACCCTGCGTCGAGGTCGGTGGACGAGAGCGAGAACGCGGTGATCGAGGGAGCGACGTTGGACACGGTGATGACCGGGAACCGGTTCACTGAGAACGACCCGTCGCTCAGCGTGAACTGCATCGACATGTTGGCCCCGACATTCGGGTATCCGACGGACTTCTGGACCGAGAAGCTCCGGTCCCCGATGGCGAGCGTGTAGAAGTCCATCGATCCGTCGCCCCAGCCGATCTGGATGGTGTGCTGATCCGCCGCATCCGGATCGGTGAATGTTCCGGTTACGGTCGGTTTGTCGCCTTCGTTGACAGAAGTCGGCACCGACAACGCGGTGATGGTCGGTTTGGTCCCGGCGGCGAACGCCACCGAAGACGTACCCAGAAGGGTCGTCCCGGCGATCGCCACGCAGAGCCCACCCACGAACAGGGGACGCAGCAGACCCTTCATCTCTATTTCCTCCGCCGGGAAAACCCACCCCAGCACCGCGAACGCTAGGGAGCCCTAGCACCCGTAACGAGAGGCGAAGAGGGCCTACGCCGATACACCGGGAGGGGCAGGGTCCTACACCTCTCGTACTCCCCCGTCTGGGGGGTCTTCGCTGGGGTCCCCCGTTGTCGGGATGCCCGCTTGGCCGGCGGAGGCGAATCTCCGCAGCAGGAACGGGAGGACGACAAGTTGAACGGACCCATGCAACACCGGCTCGGCCACGACTGCGCCCTCTGTGACGCGCATTCGAAGGCCGCTCTGCGCCACACGACTCGGCCGCACGTGCGAACTGAGCGGTACCTGCCGTGGATCGCACCTATGGCGCTCTGTGTTGTCCTCATTCCATTCGTCGACGGCGCCGCTCGCGGTCTCTTCGGAGGGATCGTCGTTGGCCTCGCCGCCGGCGCCGGACTCATGTGGCTCACGACGCGTCTCAATCGGCATATCGCGGCGACGACACTCGCATCGGCGACCGACGAGCTCAAAGCCGAGGGCGATCAGCGC
>JALYSZ010000130.1 GCA_030854525.1 Chloroflexota bacterium
GAGTGGCTCCTCTGGCTCGACGCTGACGACGAGCTCGTGGGAGGCGAAGAGCTGCGTTCGCTCGTGGCGGCGGCGGCAGAGCTCGATGCGTTTGCCGTTTTCTACGACTGCGCGCGGGACGCAAGCGAGCAGGTTGTAGAGCAAGTCTGGCGAGTTCGTCTTCTCCGTCGGAGTGCGGGCTACCGGTGGCAGGGGGCTGTCCACGAGGGCCTTGTCGCTCCGACCGGCTCGCACCCGAGAGTGCAAGCGGTCGACCAGGATCGCGTTCGTGTCATCCACCGTTCTGTGGGGACGGAAACGGATCCGAGGCGCAACCTGAGGATCTTGCTCGGCGCAGAGGAACGAGAGCGTGAGGGCGGAGAGACACTCGACTCGAGCTCTCTCTTCAGCCTGAGTCTCGAGCTCGTTGGGCTCGGCGAATTCGTGCAAGCCATTCCGCGGCTCCGGCGGTATCTGGCCGAGTCCGGTCCCGGCTGGACCGACGAGCGCGTCCACGCATGCCATCAACTTGCGGCTTGCCTGCGCCTACAGGGTGAGATTGCTGAGGCGATCGACGTCGAGCGCGAGGCCGCTGCGGCGCGACCGGATTGGGTCGAGTCGAGCCTGGGCCTGGCTACCTCGTACGCGGCACTCGAGGAATGGGGCGAAGCCGAAGCGTGGGCAGCCAAGGCGACGGCGCTGGCCATGCCGAGCAGCCCCCTGCGGCTTGATCCGCGCTGGCTCACGCTTGGGCCTCCTCTTCGACTCGTGGAGGCGCGCCTCGCGCAGAGCGCCGAGCGCGTGCTCGATGCTGTCGAGGAGGTGCGCCGGCGCACCACTCTCGACCCGTGGCTCGCCGCTGCGCTCGAACAGGTCGAGGCGAGTATCGCCGAGGCCGAGACGGAACGCGGTTTGCGTGTCGTGCGGGAGGCGCTGAGGAGGTATGACCCTTACTTTCGGGCGGTCGCGGCGAGTCTGCAGTTTTCCGCGCGCGGGTACGATGGCGGCTAGCCCGACTCCTATCGAGCACTGCCGCGGCATCCAGGAACCGCTTTTTGCGCTCACGTTCGACGACGGCCCTTCCGACTGGACCGACGCGATCCTCGATCGGATGGCGTCCCAACGGGCGCGGGCGACCTTCTTCGTCATCGGGTCGGCGATCAGGGGCACGGCGCGAGAGGAGACCCTCAGGCGCATCGTCGCGGAAGGTGGGGAGCTCGGAACCCACACCTTTCTCCACCTCCCCCTGGCCGCGCTAAGCGTCGAGGACATCCGCGACGAGCTTCAGCGCACGAGCATCGAAATCGAGCGGGTGACCGGAGCCGCGCCGCGGTACTGGCGCGCGCCGTATCTTCAGTCGACGGCGGAGGTAGCCGCGACTGCGGCCCAACTGGGTTTGCGGGAGATTCGCGCATCTCTCGTAGCCGCCGACTACGCCTGGAGCGCGGACGAGACGACGCAGTTCGTGCTCGAACGCCTAGAGCCGGGAGACATCGTTGACTTGCACGACGGTCGGCCCCCGTTTGAATCGGATGCGATGAGCACACCGACGCGCCGGGAAACCGTTCTGGCCGTCGAAAAGGTCCTGCACGAGGCCGCTCGCCGTCAGCTGCGAGCGGTCACGGTTACGGAGCTGCTGGCAGGTGTCCTGAATACGGCCTCTCCTGCTCAGCGTAAGACGCGAGCGCCTTAGTCCTGCGCGCGCGTCTCGCCGGTGACGAGGTAGTGATGGCCGTTTTCCTGGCGACGTCCTTTGACCTCAAGACTGACGGTCGAACTCAGCGACTCCGGTCTCCTCGCTCTCTCAGGGTGCCTGGGCCACATGGGATGAAAAAAGGACGAACTGACGCCCTGCTGGCCAGTTAGCCAGTTGTGGCGAAGCGGACATCGGAGGAGCATCGGAAGTCATTTGCGACGAAGGAGTTATGCGTGGCTCGCTTAGGGAGAGGCCCGACACCGCTCAGAAACCGGTTTTTGTGCGCAACCGTGCTCGCCATCGCGCTGTTTGCCTTGTCGGGTACGGCTGCGTTCGCCTCGACCTGGAATGCGGGCGACATCTTTGTCGGTGTCGCGTCCGGCAAGTACAAGGTCTACAGCAACAGCGGAACGTTCAAGGAGACGATCAATGCCGGGACCCGGTACACGGCCGGCTGTGCATTCAACAACGCCCAGTCGAAGTTGTTCACGACATACGTCTCCAACGGCAACGTCGAGACGTTCGCGACGGCTCACGCGCACACGTTTGCCCTCTTTGCCGGCGGCATCATCACGCCGGAGGCGGTGGTCTTCGACAAGAGCGGGAATGTGTTCGTCAGCACTGGCAGCAGCGGTAGCGGGATCCGCGAATACAACTCCAGTGGCGCGCTGATCAACACGATCCTGCCGTTTACTCGGATCGATTGGATCGATCTCGCGGCGGATCAGAAGACGATGTTCTACACCGACGAGGGATCGACAATCCACCGCGTGGATGTCTCGACACCGGGCGGGACTGCGCTTCCGGACTTCGCCAGCTCCGGCTCAACTCTTTACGCGCTTCGGATCCTGCCCGACGGCGGGCTCCTCGCCGCGAATAGCGGCAACATTCAGCGCTACAACGCGGCCGGCGTGATCATCCAGAGCTACGACCTCGTGGGCGAGGACAACTGGTTCGCGCTGAACCTCGACCCGAACGGGACTTCGTTCTGGTCGGCAGACTTCGGCACCTCCGACGTCGTCAAGTTCAACATCGCAAGCGGCGTAAAGGAGAACAGCTTCAATACCGGTACCGGGTTCAACACCGTCCTGGGCCTCTGCCTGAAACGCGAGATCACTGTCGGCGGCGGCGGCGACACTGGCGGCGGGGACACCGGCGGCGGTGACACCGGCGGCATCGGCGACACGACCCCGCCGACGTGTGTGATCAAGCACGTCGTCAAGGGCCCGCCGAAGAAGCTGATCATCAAGACGCAGGACAGGGGTAGCGGTCTGAAGACGATCGTCGTCAACATCACCAAGAACGCCAACACGATCGTGCCGCCGTTCACTCTAGGACGACGGAGGAGGTTGATGGTCACCTCGGCGAAGATCAACCAGAGCCAGAACTCGGTCGTCAAGCTGACCGTCACCGACATGGCCGGCAACGTGACCGTCTGCGACCCGGTGCTGTCGTCGGTTGCGATCCGCCGGGCCGGGCAGCCCTCCAAGCAGACCTACACGCACCTCGCCCGCAGCGAGAGCAAGGTGCGCCTGATCAACAGCAAGCCCGGCATCCGCACGGTCGCCCTGCGCGTCAACGGGCATGCGCTGAAGCAGATCCGGCTCGCTTCGGGCCAGACGCGAATCGTCAACGTGGCGCGCTGGATGCGCCGCGGCAACAACAACAAGATCACGGTCATCGCCCGCGGAGCCGTGGGCACGAGTGCGACGATCCTGATCTCGGACTGAGAAAGGACGAACTTCTGAAGCACTACATGAAACCCATACTCAGGAAGCTGGGACTGCTCCGCCGCCTGACCAGGTTCACCTTCTAGGCGAGCGAGCACCAGCTGTCGGG
>JALYSZ010000147.1 GCA_030854525.1 Chloroflexota bacterium
GATGGCTACAAGTTCCCGGATATCTATCACACGAGCAGGTTCCTCGCACCCGATCCGATCCTCGCCCTCGAGGATGTCGAGGACCTCGTGCTTGTCGTTAGCTCGCTAGAGGAAGGTCGAGCACGCAAGGAGTCGCGGGCCACGACGGTCGTCAACATGAACGAATACGGCGCGCAGGAGCTGACCGGCGAGGGCATCTCCAGCACGAAGTTCTGGGCAACGATCATGAAGCGCTTCCTCGATCAGCGCGGCCTGAAGCGTGTTGCTGTCGCGCCCTATTTCCCGATCGCCGAGGCCGATCAGCTGCGGGAAATGGGTGTCGAGCTTGTCATCGCGAACGATCTACGCGAGCGCCGCCGCGTGAAGCGCCCCGATGAAGTCGAAGCCATCGAAGCGGCGCAGCGAGCGACCGAGGACGCCTGGCGCAAAGGCGTCGACGCGATCCGACGCTCGACAGCGCGCGCCGATCGCACGCTCGAGCTTGACAGCGCCGTCTTCACGGCCGAGCGGCTGCGCGCGATCGTCGAGTCGGCGCTCCTCGAGCAGGGCTATGCGTCCGACGGCGCGATCTGCGCGCCCGGCCCTCAGGCCGCGGACCCGCACCAGATCGGCACCGGGCCACTGCATGCGAACGAGCCGATCGTCATGGACATCTTCCCGCAGCACAAGGCGACGCGGTACTGGGCGGATATGACGCGGACTGTCTCGAAGGGCGAGCCTCCCGCCGCGATCCGGAAGATCTACGACGTCGTGAAGCGAGCTCAGGACGCCGGCATCAAGGCGCTTCGTCCGGGTGTGACCGGGCGCGAAGTTCACGAGCTTGTCGAGGACATCATCTGGCAGGCCGGCTACGACACCCTGCGGCCTGGACAAAAGAAGGATCCCACCGATCCCACACCGCGCGGGTTCATTCATTCGACTGGCCATGGGGTCGGTCTCGAGATCCATGAGGCGCCGGCGATTTCGCGGTCAGGCACCACGCCGCTTCTCGCCGGCGACGTCGTCACGATCGAGCCGGGCGTGTACGACCCGGTCATCGGGGGCGTTCGACTCGAGGACATGCTCGTGATCACGGAGAACGGCGCACGCAATCTCACGCAGGCACCGCGCGAGCTCGTCGTTTAGCTGGAAGCTCTCCTCTTCGGCGCCGCCGCCGCGGTCGTCTGGGGTTTCGCCGACTACGCGGCCGGGATCTGCGCCCGGCGTGTGGGGGCGATCCGGACGGCTTTTGGGATGCAGGCGACCGGTCTCGCATCGTTCGCGGTCGTTGTTTGGCTACTCGGCCGTTGGCCCGCGTTCGATCAAGGCATGGTCCCGTTCGCCATCGCGCTCGGCGTGCTCGGCGTGATCTCGGTCGCGGCGCTGTACCGCGGGCTAGCGCTCGGTCCCGTCGCGGTGGTCGCGCCGGTCGTGGCGTCATACGTCGTGATCACCGTGATCCTCGTCGTCATCTTTCTCGGCGAGCGCCTCACCACGGCGCAGCTGGTCGCGGCATCCGTGGTCTTCGTCGGCGTCGTTCTCACGTCGACCGACGCGCGGGAGCTGCGCGTCACTCTTGGACGACCGGTCCCCGGGGTCCGCATCGGCCTCGTTGCCACGCTCGGCTTCGGCCTCTGGAGCGCGGTCTTCGCGATCGCGACACGGCAGTACGCGTGGATTCCGATGATCCTGTTGCTGCGCGCGACGAGCTTCGTCTTCATCGGCTCATACATAGCCGCGCGACGGCTCGATCTTCGCGTCTTCCGCGTGCGCACCGCGCTCGTGCTCGGCGCGACCGTCGGCGTGCTCGACACGCTCGCGAACGTGTTCTTCGCGCGCGGGATCGAATCGGGATACGCCTCGCTCGCCGCAACGGGTACGGGGATGTACCCGATCATCCCCGCCGTCCTTGGGATGCTCGCCCTTGGCGAACGCCTCGCGCCGAATCAGCTCGCCGGGATCGGTCTGCTGGTGCTCGGGCTCGTCGCGCTCGGGGCGGTCAGCTAGGCGGCCAGCAGAAGCTCCGGCGCGGCGCTCGCGCGGGCGACCTTCGTACGCAGATAGGCGACCGCCGCGTCGAGCTGCGGGTCTCCCTGCGCGCCGGTCGGCTGATCGACGACCTGGTCCGGGACGATTCCCTTGCCCGGCCCGTTCAGATCCGCGCCGGTCTTCGCGTCCTGGATCTTGGTGATGGTGACGAGGAGGATCCCGCCGTCCGGCAGATCGCGCGGCTGTCCCGTGCCGACGCATCCCGCGGTCTGCGTTCCCATGACGACGCCCGCGCCGTTCGCGCGGATCCCCGCGGCGATGATCTCCGCCCCAGACGCGGAATTCTTGTTCACGAGGACGACAAGCGGCTTCGGGCTGTCGATGTAGAAGCGGCGGTTCACGTCAAGAGGAGTCCGGTTGCCGTCACGGCCGGTCTGGTAGACGAGCGTGCCCTGTCGAACGAAGATGCTCGCGATGTCGACCGCGGCCGAAAGGTCGCCGCCCGGGTCGCCGCGAAGGTCGAGCACTAGCCCGCCGGCGCCGTTCGCGTTGAGCCGCTTCACCGCGTTCGAGACCTCGTCGGCGACCGCGCCGACAAGCTGCGGCACCTCGATCCGGCCGATGTTGCCGTCGATCATGGTGTCGCTCTCGAGCGGGACCGAGAACCGCGCGCGGTTCAACGTGAACGAGAGGGTCTCCTGGCCAC
>JALYSZ010000158.1 GCA_030854525.1 Chloroflexota bacterium
GTGGAAGTGGCTCGCTCTACCAGTGGACCCGACAACGTGGCGAGCGAGTTCTCTACAGCAGCGACTCGCTCGCCCTGACGCGGCCGCTTGCCTGTGGGGTGCCGAAACTCAGGTCCACCGCTCGCAACGTCCCGATTTGCAGGCGAAACCGAATTAACGCACCCCACACCCGCAACCTGAGCTTCACTGGCCTGTCCACGACCGGCGACAGCAAGTTCAGCGCCGACTTCGACGAGGTGGAAAGAGAGAGGGCCCGCGCAGGTGCTCACGCCACGCGAGGATCTCCTGCTCAGCCTCGGGCGGCAACCGGCGCGGCTGAGACCGCGGCGTCGAAGGACGATCGTTGAGCGCAGCCCAGCCACCCTCCTCGAAGCGGCGCCAGAGGCGATAGCCCGTCGCACGGCTCGCGCCGCAGGCGGCCGCGGCCACCGGCGGGCTCTCACCAGCAACGATCAACTGCACGATTCGGCAACGCGACTCGAACGAGAAGCGCATCCGTCGCGGCGGGCAAACTACGTTAGGCATCCGGGCCTCCTAAGCGAGTCGGGTCTTGGTCGACCACAAGGCTCGCCGGAGGCCCGGACAGAATCAGCCGTCTCGCAGGTGTGTAGTCAGTCCATCTAGGCGCGGACGGGAGACCTGGCGGCGAAGAATCCCAAGCTCGTGTCGAAGCACGACGATCTCGAGCTCCTTGAACTCACGAGAGCGCAGGCGCAGCGCTGCGACCGCAAGCGCACGCCGGAAAAGCAAGTACAGCAACGACACGACCAAGAAGCAGCCTCCCTCCACCATCCGACTCCAGAGAAGCCGACTCTACGGCGGCGAACCAGCCACCGAAGCGCTCTCAAACCCCACCGGATGGATTCACGCACCCCACACGCTTTATCGGCCGCTGGCTGTATACGCGCGGAACTAACGAAGTTGGATCGAGAAACGTCTCGCCACGCGTGTGCCGTTCGCGTTCGCAGCCAGCGTGCCTCGCAGCGTTTTCCCGTGGGCGGTTGCGGGCGGACGAAGCGTGCACGTTGCGGCGTCGCCGACAATCCGCGCGCGGCGGGGGCCGAGGTTGACGCTGCACGACGCCGACGAGGGCTTCACGTATGCGCCGCTCGTCTTGTCGAGGATCCTGAATGACACGACTAGTAGGCGCCCGGCTACGGGCTTTGCAGGCCTAATCGAAAAACGTGCAGGGACGAGCGCGCGCGCCGCCGCGACGACCCTGACCGTAAGCGACGCTTCGTTATTCGCAGGGTTTGGATCCGTCGCCGTGAGTTCCGTGAGCCGCGCAACGATCGTATACGAGCCCGCAGCATCAGCAATGAAGGCTGCGCGCGCCTGCCCGTCATAGCCGGGATTCGCGTTGTCCTCCGTGCACGTGAGGTCATTCGTTCCAGTGCATTCGAGGCTGCCTGCTGCGGCGAGACGAATTCCGCTCGGTAATTGAATCCGGACACGATAGTGGGATGCGTCCGGTCCTTCATTGTTGACCGAGAGTTCCAGCGTGAATGGCGTCTTCTCCTGCACCTGCGGCGGAAAACCCAGGGGGTTGGTGATGAATAAAATATTGAGGTCCGCGGTTGCCGCGGACCGCGCAAACGTCGTAGAGACGAGACCGGCAGCGCAGGAGACGCCGAGACCAACCAGCACGAGCAGCCGCAACACGTAACGGATATTACGATCGGTCGAACTGAGAGTCAATCCAGCACGACGGTGGCGCTGCCGCCGCTCTTACCGCCGGGGGTGCCCGAGCCGCTTGTCGCGGAGAGCGATGGCGCTCTCCTGGGATATCTTCACTACGACTGTGCCGGTGTGGAGCCAGAGCTTCATCGGATCTACGTCGACCCTGAGCAGAAACGCCGCGGCATCGGGGAGCGCACTCCTCGGAGAGCTCCACGAACGTCTCGCACTTGGGACGTCGTACATCCTCATGGTCATCGCCGGCAATGAGCCGGCGGTCAACTTCTACAGACGTCACGGCTTCGTCGAGCAGGCACGCGTTGACGGCCCCAGCTACATTCGTGAGCACCAAGGCGTCGATCTGCCGAGCAATCGACGCGATGTTCCCGCGCTGATACTTCGGTTCACGAAGAGAGAGAGTTAGTCGACCGACACCGTCGACGCGAGCGCTGTCGCTTTCTGGTGGAAATGCGACGGAAGCCTGCACGGCCTCCGCCTCCGAAGGGACCGCAACAGGTGCTTTCCGCGTCCGCCTGTGACGAAAATGTCGACCCACCGGTAGCAAAGGGATGTGAATCTGACTCCGGCGCTGAAGATAGCGTCCGCCATGATCGACGGACTGACTGCGACCAGCTCCGTCTCCCTATTCCCCTCAACTGCGCCTCGTTAGGTCGCCCGCCAAGAGGAGGTCGAGCGCCCTTGCGGAGCAGTGCCTGATTCGGATACGCCATGACTGCCTCCCGCGACGAGGTTGTCCGGTCGCCGTGGAACTCCGTGACGGCGGTCCCGGTGTTCGCTCTCTCGACAAGTTCGACAATCACCGGCCACTGGCGCAACGCCTCCGCGCGCTCGCGGACAGGCCACTGCGGGAGGGCGCTCGGCACGCGCCGACTGTAGCGCCGGACTAGCGCGTTAGGGACAGACCGAGGCGAGTAAGGCGCGAGCTGCGGCAGAAGGCATCGGTAAACGGTGCAGTGGCCGCTCTGGATGGTCGATGTTTCGAAGATTTAGGGCGACCCGACGGTCTTCGGCGGGGCTGCGTGCGTAGATCTTCACGATCGCACCTTTGCTCACCAGTACGAGCCCGTCGTGGCGAACTGTCGGCACGCCAAGCAGCGAGGGTCTCCGGTGGCAGTTGGCTGCCAGCTGCCACTGGGACGGATTGAACCGGAAGATCTGGATCTGCAGAGGCGGCGAACAACCGCCATCTTGCCCAGCCGGGATGGTGCACGTCCCGTAGGCGAAGAATCCGCGTCCTCTCCCCTCAGCGATCGCCGCGGTCAGTGGTAGGCCCCCGAACTCGCGTCCCGCGAAGTAGTACGGCCGCGCAGAGTTCCGCATCCTGCCCAGTTGCCTGTCGATGTCATGCCGAGCGGGGGGAACTATCGGGCCGCCGCGACATCCAGCGAGGAAGGCTACGAGAAGCGCGACCACTGCGAGTCTCACGAGCGAAGCATCGCATCGCTCCGCGATGCTGACGTCCGATCGACGCCCAAACAAGGCCGGATGGCGCCGTGGCGGGCGCTATAGCCGCGGTGGGCCATCCTTACGTCGACGAGCCGCCCGCCCACCTCCCCGGCGTCAGTGACCGCTTCCGCAGGCGACGGGGTCGCTATCGCAGTCTGGGCCGCTGGCGGTCAACGGCGGCGGTGCGCAATCATCTTGCGTGTGGTCCGCGGCACACTGCTTCTCGCTCTCGCCAGCATCGTTGTCGCCGGAACCGTAGCGCGCTCCGCTGGCGACCCACAGGCGGTCGGGCCGCGGCTCGATCCTTCACGCTTGCCACAGCTCCCGCGCGAGGGCCTGGCGGCGCAGGTCGGGCGACGGCTGGTGCTCGTCTCGATCAACGGGCGGGTGCTCGGACACCTCGTTGGGTACACGCTGGACTCCGACCCTGCACTCGAGTGGCACGCGCCAGGCCCTTGGCCGCTCAAGGTCAGGGACCGCAGCGGCGCACGCCTCCTGCTCCAAAGCGGCAACCGCAAGCTGGTGGGATTGGGACGTGACCGGATCCCGCTCGCCGGCCGTGCAGTTCTAGTGCGCACGGTTTCCGGCTGGACGCTCAGACGAGGCCAGGCGACAACCCCGCTGCCGCAGCTTCGCCGCTTCGGTCCCGACTTCATCTCGGAGGGACGCGACCTGCTGACCGTCTTCGGCGGGAACGGTACGCGCGTCCTCGACGTCAGCGATCGGCGCTGGACGACGGTCCCCGCTGGCTGCCGGGCCGCGGCGCGCCGAGGCTCGCGCTGGTTCCTACTCTGCGGCTACCCGTTCCCTTTCCGGGGAGGTGGCAACTCCGTCAAGACCTCCTCGACACTGCTCCTGCGTGAGCGCGACGGGCGCGTGCACACGCTCGTCGGCCCGGCAGAGACATCGACGATCCGCGGCCGCGGACCGGTCGGCTGGTGGACGTCAGCCTTCCTCTCGGCCGATGGCTCGCGCTTCCTGCTCCAGTGGTCGGGCGAGTGCGAGAGCCCAACGGCTTTCTTGGCGCCGGCGACCGGAGGGAAGGCCCGACCGGTCACTGGAGAGCGAAGCCTGCGACGGGCACCGGAGTCGGTCGCGCTCGGCTGGGCCGGAGACGGCCGCGCGCTCGTCGAGCTGCCGAAGGGCGCCTGCGGCAGCGGCGCCTCGAAGCCCGGCGTCTACCTCGTCGCCCCTGCAGGAGGCGCGCGTGCGTTCGTGTATCGCCATGGGAGCTTCTGGCGTTCCCGCGTCTAGGGTGTACGACCCGAGCAGGTTGGATCTGGTGGCCGGGGGTTGATGGCCGAGGGCTGAGTGTCAGCGTCGATGGTTGTCGTGCCAGAGCCAGCCGTCAAGGGCACGTACGGGTAGGCGTCGCCGCTGAACATTCGATCGAGGCGTGTTCTTGCACGCCCACGGCGTTAACCGAGACGGCGAAGAGGTTTCGCGGTTTCGCTAGAAGCAGGGGCCGGCACGCGGATTCAGTTTTCGCGGTTTCGCGGTTTCGCGAATGGGCGCGGAGGTGAAGGTCACCTTCTCGCGGACCGGCGTCTACCGCTTTACGACCCAAGGCCGGCGAGGACTACATGCCCGGCATGAAGACCGTCGGTGAGGACAACGTCCTTCGTGCTATCGATCGAATGGGCGACTACTTGTGCTTGCCCTGGTGGTCTCCGTCTCCATTATGGTCGCCGTTCCCGTTTCCGTTCTGATGGTCGCCGTTCCCGTTTCCGTTCTGATGGTCGCCGTTCCCGTTTCCGTTCTGATGGTCGCCGTTCTCCGTCGCGCAGGTCGCGCCGACGAAGATCGCGGGGTCGGTCGTAACGAGGGAGTTGCCGCCGATGCTGAGCGTAACGACGCCGGTCGTCGGGTTCT
>JALYSZ010000160.1 GCA_030854525.1 Chloroflexota bacterium
GTCCCGGCCGCCGGACTGGATCCCGTCACCCAAGAGCGCTATCGCGCAGCGCTGCGCGCGTACTATGCCTACCGCGTCGCCGGGTATGAGCATCGCCAACGGACGTTTGCCTGGCAGCTGCGCTCGAGCAAGTTCATCTTCTGGACCGTGCTCGCACTCGTCGCTGCCGGCATCTACTTCGCCGTTTCGGGGTTGCCGATGGGTCGGACTAGAATCCAGAGACGTTGGCACTCGCATCCGGCTCCCGCCTCGGTCCCTACGAGATCCTCTCCCCGATCGGCGCGGGCGGGATGGGGGAGGTTTACCGGGCACGCGACACGCGGCTGGGGCGCGACGTCGCGGTTAAGGTTCTGCCCGAGGCCTTGTCCTCCGATCCGCTGCGGCTGCGCCGGTTCGAGCAGGAGGCACGCTCTACGTCCGCGCTGAATCACCCCAACATCGTCACGATTCACGACGTCGGTCAGGAGGGAGCAGTTTCCTACATCGCGATGGAGCTGGTCGAGGGCCGGTCTCTGCGGGAGGCTCTCGCTTCTTGCCCTCTGCCGCCCAAGAAGGCGATCGACATTGCCTCCCAAGTCTCCTCGGGGCTGGCCAAGGCGCATGCGTCGGGCATCGTGCACCGCGACTTGAAGCCCGAGAACGTCATGGTCACGAGCGAAGGTCTGGTCAAGATCCTCGACTTCGGCCTTGCCAAGCTCTCTCTCTCTTCCCCTTCGAATCTGCAAAGCCAGATCGCGACGGAAACGCGGCAGACCGAGCCGGGCGTGGTTCTGGGGACGGTTGGCTACATGTCTCCCGAGCAGGCGGCCGGTCGTTCTCTCGACTTCCGTTCGGACCAGTTCTCCTTTGGCGCGATCCTCTACGAGATGCTGACGGGGCGGCGCGCGTTTCAGCGCGCAACCGCGGTCGAGACGCTCACGGCGATCTTGAACGAGGAGCCGCCACCGCTCGCGGCTCTCAGTCCCTCGGTACCGGTGCCTCTGAGCACGATCGTGAAGCGATGTCTGGCGAAGGATCCCGAGGAACGTTACGCCTCGACGCGCGATCTCGCCCGGGACCTGGCTGACCTGCGCGATCGCCCGAGCGAGAAGGCCGTCGCGGCGCCACCGCCTGCTTCACGCGGGCTCGGGTTCCGACTCTGGCCCGTCGCCATCTCGGCCCTTGCGATTGCAGCGATCGCCAGCTGGCTTCTCCTGCGCGCCAGGCCCTCGCCCGGTCCGCGGGGAGGAGAGCGCTCGATCGCCATACTTCCCTTTCAGAACCTCGGCGGGCGGTCTGAGGACGAGTACTTCTCCGACGGGATGACGGAGTCGTTGATTACGGATCTGGCCAAGGTGAAAGGCCTGCTGGTCATCGCCCGCAACAGCGTCTTTCCGTACAAGAAGAAAAGCGTGGACGTGCGCAAGGTCGGGGAGGACCTCCACGTCCGTTACGTGCTGGAAGGGAGCGTCCAGAGGTCGGGCGACTCGGTCCGCGTCACCGCGCAGCTTGTCGATGCCGAGACTGGGTACCACGTCTGGGCGGACAAATACGATCGGCCGATGCGGGACATCTTCGCGCTCCAGGACGACATCTCGAAGAACATCATCGCGTCGCTCCGGGTCGCTCTCCGTCCGGTTGCCGCGCCGCCCGCCGCTCCGAGCCCGAAACCCGATCTTGAGGCGTACGACGCCTATCTCCGGGGAGTCTTCTATTTCAATCGTTTCGAGTGGGAGCAAAAAGACAAGGGCATTCCCTTTTTCGAGCGTGCGATCGCGCTCGACCCGGGCTTCGCTCCGGCGCACGCGGCGCTCGCGACCGCCTACGCGAAGAAGGCGTTCGAGAAAGATCCGGAGGGGACCTGGCGAGCCAAGGCGCGGGAGGAGACGGAAAAGGCGCTGTCCCTCGATCCAAACCTCGCGGAGGCCTACCTGGCACGTGGAAACCTCGCATGGACGCTCGGCAACGGCTTTCCTCACGAGAAGGCGGCGGCGGACTTCCGGCGCGCGCTCAAGCTCAACCCGAACCTGGAGCCGGCCCACAAAGCGCTCGCCGGCGTTTACTACCATGTCGGCCTCCTCGACGAGGCCGTGGCGGAGTATCGGAAGGCCTCGCGGATCGATCCCTACGATCTCGATTCGCTCTACCGCCTTCCGCGGATCGCGCTCTATCAACAGAACTATGCGGAGGCCCTCGCCGGGTTTGAGGCGACTCCCGAGTTTCGCAGCGACTTCTTGAAGCCGCTAGTCCTCGCGCACCTCGGGCGGACCAATAAAGCTCTCACGCTCGCCAGAGCTGAGCTCACGAACACGACCCACAGCAAGACTGCGGAGCGCTCGGACAACGCGAGCACGCTCTCCGTGCTCTTCGCCCTAACCGGCGATCGCGCAGGCGCCGAGGAGCGCATTGCCGAGGCGGTGCGAGACGGCGAGGGAAACTCGCATTTCCATCACGCCGCCTACAACATCGCGACCGCGTACGCGCTGCTCGGCGGGAAAAAAGATGCGCTCGTCTGGCTCGAGAAGACGGCGAAGGACGGTATGCCCTGCTATCCGCTGTTCGAAAAGGACCCGTATCTCGACCGGCTGCGCGGGGTCCCGGCATTTCGGTCCTTCCTCACCAAGCAGAGGGCACAGTGGGAGCGGTTCCGGAAAACGCTATGAGCATCGAGAGGTATGGAGCTCTCCGCAGGGCTACCGAGCACGGGCGGCTCCTCATTTCGGCGATTCCCGCCCTCGGCTAGCCCTACTCGAAACCCTCATCTCAGACCTCTCCGTTCCGATAACGACCCCTTGAAGGTCTTGCGCCGCCAGCTGTCCTCGGAACGACTCTCGGTTGCCCTAGCCAATCCAACCACTATCGGCCAACCCGCCAATGACCACTCAGCGTGACCGTGTGCTTCATTTGAAGAACTCCTTGCTGAACTCGTTCATCGGCTCGCGCTCCGTTTGCTCGCCGCCGTCGGTCGCTCGCGTTCTGCTTGCTCCGACTCAAACCGGAGAAGCAGTTTGGGGTCAGTCCTGATTCTCTGATTCAGGAGCCCGCGCGCACACGAGACGCCTTCGCCACTG
>JALYSZ010000178.1 GCA_030854525.1 Chloroflexota bacterium
GTCTTTAGATCCCGGCCCTGACCTATTTTCCCGGGGACCGACGTCCCGAGTATCTTCGGCGCTGATGGGCTTGACTGCTGTGTTCGGGATGGGAACAGGTATGACCCCATCGCTCCAAGGACCGAGGAGATGATTTTACCGCGTTGGCGCGGCGCGTCAACGCGATCTCGCCCCCGCGGCCGACTTGTCGACCTCCACGTAGGGTGCCCGCCAGGCTGGCGCTTCGAACGGTGCGGCGAAGAACGACATGATCTTCGCGATCTTTCCGTCCTTCAGCTGGACGAAACCGATGTATTGCCAGGTCTCGCCGTTCGGATAGGTGATCGGGCTGGTCACCGTGAACTCATCCCCCGCTCCCTTGATCTCGGGCATGACGGCCTCCCCTTCCGCCTTCGCATCCTGGGGCTGGCCTCCCGGGTAGTTCTCGATGATCCCGCGGCGGTTCTGCTTCCCGCGAATCCGCTCACCGGATTGCGGGTAGTCCTCAACGATGTCGTCCGCGAGCAAACGGTCCTGCGCTTCCATGTCACTGGCTGCCATCGCCTGGACAAACTGCTCGACGGTCTTGCGGTTGTCTGCCATCGCTATTCCTCCCCCGGCGCTGCCACAAGGGGCTCGCGCCGCCACTCGGCAGGGTACGCCTCGCCGCAAGTCGGCAAAGGTCTAGGGGCGGATGTTTTGGTTCAGTCGGAAGACGTTGTCGGGGTCGTACGCTCGCTTGAGAGCGCGAAGCCGCTCGTACTTCCCATCGCCGTAGATCGAGCGCACGACTTCGTCGCCCTCTTCGACCAGGGCGTTCACGTAATTGCCGGCTCTCGCGTACGGCTTGATGGCTGCCATCGTCGCGCGGCCCCACGTCATGCGATCGCGGTCGTGCTCTTTCTCGAGCCACAGCGCGTCGGCGTCGAGCCAGTACGCCGCTCCGCGGCCGGTGAAGGCCATCGCGTCCTCGGCGACGTTCGCGGTCGCCCCGCCCATCGCCCAAAGCGTGATCGAGCACTCCCCCTCTGCCGCCGAGATCTGTTGCGCTGCAACGTCCACCACGGGGTCGGGGAGCTCCTGCAGGAACGCGCCCTTCATGTAGAAGCGCTTGCCCCACGCCATTTCTTCATCGGCCGCCCCTTGGAATGCGAGGTAGGTAGTCGGAGTGACGGTCTCGGCGAGCGGTTCGATCTGTCCGCGAAGCGTGCGGAGATCGCGCTCGGCATCCTCCGGCGATCCGAAGTGCGCCGCGCCGACCGCTACCGTCGCGGCGCCGCGCCCGGCCTCCCCATGCGGCGCGGCCCCGAAGCTCAACCCGAGGTGCATGTAATCCGGCACCGATCGTGAGAGCTCCCGAAAGAGCGCGGCCGCTTCACGTGCGCGCTCGATCGGAAGCACTACGACCGCGGTCGTGATGTTCGGACCGATGGGGTGCAGCCGGAACTCGAACGCCGTCGCGATGCCGAAATTCGCGCCGGCGCCGCGCATTCCCCAGAAGAGCTCGGGGTCCTCCTCGGCGCTCACGTGGTGGAGCGCGCCGTCCGCGGTGACCAGATCCATTGAGAGCACGTTGTCGACCGTGAACCCGTGCTTTCGCTGGAGGCGTCCCATCCCCCCGCCGAGGGTGAGGCCGCCTACCCCGGTGTGTCCGACCACGCCGACCGGACACGCCAAGCCGTACTCCTGCGCGGCGCGATCGAGCTGTTCAAGGAGCGCTCCCCCTTCGACTCGCGCGGTTCGCAACGCCGGATCCACGTGGACCGCTCGCATTCCCGAGAGATCGATGACCACTCCGCCGTCACACGTCGAGAAGCCGGCGACGCTGTGGCCGCCGCCGCGGACCGCGATGAGGAGACCGTGCTTACGCGCGAAGCGCAGCGCCGCGATGACGTCTTCGGCACAGGTGCAGCGCGCGATGATGGCGGGGTAACGGTCGGCGATCGCGTTCCAGACGATGCGGCTCGAGTCGTAGTCCCGATGGCCCGGCAGGATCAGCCGACCACGAAACCCAGTTCGGAGCTGTTCGAGCGTGGCCGCATCGAGCGTCTGCGTGGCCACGGCGCCTAGCCCCGCGTCCGTGGAAGCTGCACCGCGAGGATCGATGAGAGGGGACCCGCGACGATCTGTCCGCCGGGCTCGCGGAACATGAAGCCGACCGATGTGATGAGCTGACCGTCGCCGCGCGCGACCGCCTGCTGTCCCTCCATGAACTCGTATGTGTCCAGGGCAAAGGACTCCTTCTCGACCTCATGCCAGCGATCGGCGAGCAGGACTTGCTTTATCTCGTTGACCTGGATCCCCAGTGTCATTTCCGCACCTCCGGTGGGTTCAACCCTATCCCGCGCAGGTTGCTGCGTACGCAATGGTGACGGATGGGCAAAAAGAAAAGAGGCCTCCACAAAAAGCGGAGGCCTCTTCGAGCTTCACGGTGATCGTGACGAGGAAGACGAACGAATTTTGTTCGTACCGCGCCGGGACCGTCGTTGGCCCGGCTGGGTGCTGAAATTAGGT
>JALYSZ010000204.1 GCA_030854525.1 Chloroflexota bacterium
CAGTGGATGCAGGATCCGTCGATCACACGCATCGCTCACTGGAGGGTCGTCCGCGGGTACGACGACGCGGCGAGCACCTTCTATGTAAACGATCCCATGCTCGGGAACATGGTCCCGCTCTCTTACAAGTGGTTCCAGGGCAACTGGCAGTCCTTCAGCTATCGCTACATGGTCATCTACGACCCGAAGGACGAGGCGCTCTTGAAAGCGATCATCGGTGACGACTGGAACGACGCAAAGATGCGCAAGAACTTCTACGAGCGCACGAAGGCCGACGCGTACTCGCAGGAGACCTCCGCCGCGTGGCTCGCCTACGGCGAGGCTGCGTACGGCTACGGCCTATTCCGCGAAGCCGTGACTGCGTTCGAGCGAGGGATGGCGCTTGGCTCGGTGCAGGGAGTGTTCACGCTCCGCTCGAGTTACCCGCAGGCGCTCCGCGCGCTCGGCCGCCAGACTGACGCCGACGCGATGCAGCAGCGCCTCTCGACATCAGCGAACTCGTCCGCCGTGGCATCGCCACCCGATCCCTACGCCCTCTACCTAGCGTTCATGCGAGACCACGAGAACGACTGGGCGCAGCTGCACTAACCGCGATACATCCCCGCCGACGGGATGACAGCCCCAGCGGATGCAACACGAGTCAGCCTGGCCAACCTATGTGGACGCCCCCTCCGATCGCGGTCGATAGCTGCGTTGCGGGTGGCACGGCGAGGGCGTAGGACTCTCGCGATAGGCCTACCTGAGCCGTGACAGGACCCGCGATGCCGTTCGGGAAACGCCTGCGCTAGGGCGTGATGAGGTGAACGGGGTTGCCGCGGATGTTGACTTCCCACGTCGTGATGTCCTGGCCCGTGCCGAGCGTGCCGTACTCGATCTTCCACCAGCCCGGACCGGGCTCACCAGGAGGCGTGGGCGCCGTGTATGTGGACGGGATCGGCACCGAGATCGTGACCCACTGGTTGTTGTAGAAGTTGCAGGAGCTGCTCGACGTCGTCAGAGAAGTGGTCGGCCCGCCGCTCGTCGGCGCGCCACACGAGCTCCCGGTCGCCGTGTAGGTAAACGATGGGTAGACGAAGCCGGTCGTCGTCGGCACGCGGATCTTGAAGGTCGTGCTCGAGATGTCACCCGGGTCGAAGAGCTTGATCTCGAGCGTCTTGCCTGCGTGCGAAGCTTCGATCTGCGCGAGATAGAAGACTGACGTGTTGTTGATCACGATGAAGGCTTCCATCCGGCTCTGCCCGTAGACGCGCGCGCTCGGACCAGCCGTCGCGGTTGCCTGGAGACCGAAGCCGTTGATGCCGTTCTCGATGAGCGAGCCGCTGCTCGATACGACCTGCAGGCGATACTGGCCTTCGGTGAGGCCGCTCGCGAGCCGCCACCAGTTGTTGTGGTACGGGCTCGACTGGCAGTCCGCTGAGCCGGATCCATTCGAGCCGCCGCCGTAGCTCTGATTGCCGCGGTAGGTCGGACCCTTGTCGACCGCGTTGGAGTTCGCGAAAAGGGCCCCGCTCGTGGCGATGAGCGTGTCGTCGCCGAGCGTGTAGGGCGTGCCGTTCATGTCCATGAGGTTGTAGACGGTGGTGAAGCCGTTGCCGCCGTTCGCGAACCAGAAGTCGCCTACGCCGAGACGGCGGCCGGTTGACGTCCCCGCGCCGGTCGCGCAGAACATCGGGTCGTAGACCCAGACGGCGCCACCGACCGTGCCCGGCCCGAACTCGACGATGTACTGGTAGCCGTTCGGGTCATAACCGGCGTTGAGCGTGGGATTCGGGTTGTAGTAGGGCGAGTACGCGTCACCGTTCTGCCGGTCGCCTCCCCGACCCTCGACGCCACCGAAGAAGCCGAGCGGCGCGAGGCTGCCCGCGCCCGTCGCCGAGGCGACCTGCGGGCACGCCGGCGGGGTGTCGGAGTTCCGGCAGAGGACGTTGATGCCGTAGTAGTCCTGAGGGCTGCCCATCGGCACGGGCAAGACAAACTCCGCGCGGGCGTTTCGAGTCGCGTTGAACTGGTTGACGCCGAAGAGTCGCGCGAACCAAGACCGAACCGGCGAGGACACGGTCACGTTGAGGATCCGGTTGTTGAGCGCCTCGGGCACCGCGCTGACCGTCACGCCGCCGACGCCGTTGGTGTAGCCGTTCTTCGCGGACTCCTGCCCAGCCGCGGTCTGCGCGGTGGGGACGTTGCCCGGGAGGTAGACCACCCCA
Organism: Chloroflexota bacterium; assembly: GCA_030854525.1. The sequence goes on from JALYSZ010000204.1 coordinate 2,205, forward strand.
GCGAGCGCGGCCGCGTCCGCGGCACGCTGGATCCGCATGAGGTTGACCTCATACCAGGCGACGTCGGTCACAAGCCCGGTGAACCCGAGCAACACGACGATCATCAGCGCGACGATCACAAGGGTCTGGCCGCGCTGATCGCGGCGGAACTCAGCGGCTCGCATTCATCGCCATGACGGTGCGGTCCGTCATCGTGAATAGGTTGAACATCGGCACGAGCAACCGCAGCGGAGTCCGGCCGCGGTACGTGTAGACGACCGTAATGGAGGCCGAGTCGGCCGGGGCGACATTGTTGCGCACGCACGCCTGCCACGGTTGGCTCACGGGTACGAAGTCCAATTGCTGTCCGTCCACCACCGGGCCGCCGTTCAGCTGGTAGTTCCACGTGTTGATCGAACCGGCTGTCTCACCTCCCGCCGCCGTGGCCTTGGCAATGCGGATCTGGCTGACGTCCGCAAGGATCACGCGGGTGCCGTTCCCGATCAGCACGCGCTCGACCGCCGCGATGACGTTCGGGTCGACGGTTGCGGCGTTGGGCGACTGACCGGCGCTGCAGCCAAGCGCACCGCCGCCGTTCACAAGAGCGCTCGCAACGCGCGCACCCTCTCGCGCCGCGGACGACATGGTCATCGCGTCACTCAGCACCGTGCCGAGCTCCACGGCGCCAAAGACCATGATGAGAAGGAGAGGCGGCAGGATCAGCGCGAACTCGACCAATCCCTGCGCGTCCTCGCTCCGAAAAAACCGGATCACAGCTGCGGCTCCGCGCGTGTAATCGACGCCTCGGTGAACGTCACACCGGCTCCGGTGATCCGCGCGAAGCTCGTCAGCCAGAAGTGCTGGTACGTGACTCGCACGCCGATCGTGTCCACGGTCGTGTGGCTGCCACCGCAGCCGGCCAGAACGTTGCACCGGGACCCCTCGAGGTAGCCGGCCGTTGAAAGCGTGTACGGCACGGTGATCGTGGTGCCGTCCGCGTACGTGCACGACGTCGAGCCGCCGCGCGTATAGACATTGACATTCGATCCGATCTGGTCCCCGTTGCGGTCCGACCAGTAGATCTGCACCTGCTGCACGCGCAGGGTGGTTGCCGGCGACACGACGTCACCGTCGATCTTCTGGAGGACGACGCAATCGGTCCCGTCGAGACTGCCGCCCTCGGCCGCAAGCATCGAGCCGTCGCGGCTCGCGAACAGCACGGTGTTGCGCGCGTTCAGCACAAAGCTGAACTCGATAAGCCCGATCACCAGTAGGAGAAGGATCGGCAATATCAACGCGAATTCGACGATTGCCTGCCCCTTCTCCGAGCGGCCAAACTGCACCACACGAGGCTAACGACCGCGGGGGTGGCTGGGTGTGGGACCTTCGTATCAGCCCGCAGCGACGAGCGGCTAGTACGTTCGACTTATCCCCTATTTGGGGGAGCGCCGCGCGCAACGCATGTCGGCAAGTCAGCCATGAGCCCGAGCCCTCGTCGCCGGCCGAGCCTTCAGCAGGCGCGCGCCCGCTTCGTCGAGAAGATCCGCGGTCTTGCAAAAAGTAAAACGGATCAGATGGCGCCCGAGCTCGGGTCGTGAGAAGAATGACGAGCCGGGCACCCCGGCGACCCCGATCTCACTCACAAGCCAATGCGCGAAGGTGACGTCGTCGTCGAACCCGAAGGGCCGGATGTCGCACAGGACGTAGTAGGCACCCTCGGGAATGTTCGGACTGAATCCGGCCGCGTTCAGGACGCGCACGAGATGGTCGCGGCGAGCGCGGTAGTCCGTCGCCAGCCGGTCGTAATACTCGCGTCCCATCTCGAGAGCGACCGCGATCGCCTCCTGCAGCGGCGCCGGTGCGCCGACCGTGACGAAGTCGTGCACCTTTCTGATCGCGGCCGTGAGGGGAGCGGCGGCGGCGATCCATCCGACCCTCCATCCCGTGACGGAGAAGGTCTTGCTCGCGCCCGAGATGGTCACAGTGCGTTCGGCCATCCCATCGAGGGTCGCGATCGGGATGTGCTCGCCCTCGTAGCGGATGTGCTCGTAGATCTCGTCGGTCACAGCGACCACGTCGTGCTCGCGGCACAGCCTCGCGATCGTCTCCAACTCGGCCCGCGTGAAGACCCGACCGGTCGGGTTGTTCGGGGTATTGACGATGATCGCTTTCGTGCGCGGTGTGAACGCGCGGGCGAGCTCGTCCGGATCGAATCCGAACGAGGGTGGCCGCAGCGGAACGAAGACCGGCGTCGCGCCGGAGATCGCCGCGTCGGGCCCGTAGTTCTCATAGAAGGGCTCGAGGACGATGACTTCATCGCCCGGGTCGCATATCGCGAGAAGCGTTGAGATCATCGCTTCCGTCGATCCGCAGGTCACCGTCAGCATCGTCTCCGGATCGACGTTCATCTCATATAGCTCGCGATACGTGCGCGCGAGCCCGTCGCGAAGCCTCTTCGACCCCCACGTGATGGCGTACTGGTTGATGTCGGCGTCGATCGCGCGCTTGGCGGCCTCCTTCACCTGTGGCGGTGCCGGGAAATTCGGAAACCCCTGAGCGAGGTTGATGCCCCCATGCATCGCGCAGAGCCTCGTCATCTCGCGGATGACCGATTCGGTGAAGCCCACGGTGCGCTGTGCGACGCGGTGGCGCGCCACGCGCATTAGTAGCCCACCTCGTAGTCGACTCGGTTGATGAGTGGCTCGCCGGCCTTGTAGCGGCGGAGGTTCTCCCCGAAAAGAGCCAAGGTCCGCTCGTTTGCGCGCGGCGACGAGCCCGAATGGTGTGGCGTGATGATGACGTTCTCGAGCTTCCAGAGCGGGCTCTCCGGTGGCAGCGGCTCCGTCGTGAATACGTCGAGCGCCGCGCCCCCGATCCGCTTTGCCTGCAGCGCCTCGATCAGCGCGGGCTCGTCCACGATCGCGCCACGAGCGATATTCATGACCCACGCGGTTGGCTTCATGCGGGAGATGACCTCGCGTGAGATGGCGCCGCGCGTCTCGGAGGTAAGGGGCGCCGCTATCGCGAGGTAGTCGGCCTCACCCACGACCAGAGCGAGCTTCTCGGCGGCGACCACGCGATCGATACCCGCCCCCGGCGGAGCTGGTTTGCGGCGAACACCGATCACGCGCATCCCGACCGCGCTGGCGAGCCGAGCGATCTCGCCACCGATGCTCCCCATGCCGTAGACGACTATGGTCGCGTCGCGGAGCTCCTGGTGCGTCTGCTCCTTCCATTCGCTCGCGCGCTGGTTGTCCCGGTAGCGGTGGAGCTGACGCGACGCTGCGAAGACGAACGCCATCAAATGCTCCGCGATCTGGATGTCGTACGACCCGCTGTTATTCGTGAGCACGATGCCGCGCTGAGCGAACTCAGGGAGCGGCATGTTCTCCACGCCAGCCGAGACCGTGTGATACCAGCGCAGCTTCGGCGTCGCGTCGAGCAGCTGGCGGACCCTTCGTGGATTGTTCCCGCTGAATGCGACCTCCGCGTCCGCGGCCGCGGCGAGCCCCTTTTCGTCGGCGATCGCGACGACGCGATCGTCGGGGAACTGCGCCACGACCGCGTCAGGCGAAGTCGAGAACGCCGACCACACGACGATGTTCGTCACCGGCTCCGCATACTACGGACCCTCGTGGCCGTCCTCACTGGGACTCTCCTCAACGCGGCGACGGTGCTCATCGGCGGTTTGGTCGGTACGGTGGTCGGCGATCGCCTGCCGGAACGGCTGCGCGAGAACGTCGTCGGCGGAGTCGGCCTGTTCGTGATGGCGATGGGCGTGAAGTTCGCCATCGACACGTCGAACCTGCTCTACATGCTCGGCGCGATATTGCTCGGTGGAATCATCGGTTCGCTCGTCGGTGTCGACGCGCGACTGGTCGAGCTTGGCGAGGCGCTGCAACGGCGCTTCGCGCGCGGAGCAGGCGCGAGCACGGTGGCCGAGGCACTCGTCACGGCGTCGATCGTGTTCTGCGTCGGTCCGCTCACGTTCCTCGGATCGATCCAGAACGGCCTCACCGGGGACGCGACCCTCTTGAGCGTCAAGAGCGTGCTCGACGGTTTCACGGCTATCGCCCTCGCCGCGACGCTCGGCTGGGGCGTTCTGCTGACGGTCCCGCTCATCCTTCTTTATCAGGGTGGCCTCGCGCTCGGCGCCTCGTTGTTCGCCGGAGTTCTTAGCGACCTGCAGCTCCGGGAGATGAGCGCGGTCGGCGGCTTGCTCCTCATCGGGGTCGGGCTCAAACTTCTCGGCATCCGCGACGTAAAGGTCGCGGACTTCCTGCCGGCGATCATTGTGTCGCCGCTCGTGGTCGTGGCGTTCGGGAGACTGATGGAGGCGTTAGGCAAGTGACCGCACGAAGGATGATCGAGCTTCGCAGCGACACGTTCACGGTGCCGACGCCGGCGATGCGTCGCGCCATGACGGACGCCGAGGTGGGCGACGATCAGTACGGAGAAGACCCGACCGTGAATCGACTGGAGCGGCGCTCCGCCGAGATCGTCGGGAAAGAAGCGGCGGTGTACGTCGCCAGCGGAATGCTCGGGAACCTGTGCGGCGTCCTTTCCCAAACCGAGCGCGGCGACGAGGTCATCCTGGGCGACCTCGCGCACATCTATCAGAACGAAATGGGCGCGGCCTTCGTCCTCGGCTCGATCCAGCCGCGGCTCGTCCCCAACCGGAACGGCCTGCCGGCTCTTGAAGACATCGAAGCTGCGATCCGCCCCGCGGGCATGTATCCGCGGACGTCACTCGTCTGCCTCGAGAACACGCACAACAACTGCGGCGGCTCGGTGATCACGGTAGACGAAACGAAGTCCGTCGCCGACCTCGCGCATCGCCGCGGGCTTCGGGTTCACCTTGACGGCGCGCGGATCTTCAATGCCGCGGTGGCGCTCGGGGTCGACGCGCGCGACCTTTGCGCCTCGGTCGACACGATTCAGTTCTGCTTCTCAAAGGGTCTCGCCGCGCCAGTCGGATCCATCCTGTGCGGCAGCGGTGAGACGGTGGCCAAGGCGCGCCGCGTGCGGAAACTCCTTGGAGGCGCGATGCGGCAGGCCGGCGTGATCGCCGCTGCGGCGCTCGTGGGGCTTGAGGAGATGCGCGACCGTCTCGCAGAGGACCATCGGAACGCGAAGTCGTTCGCCCAAGGTTTAGCCAGGATTCCCGGCGTCCGTGTCGATGCCGACCGCGTCATGACCAACATCGTCTCCTTCGAAGTCGACCCCGCTCACATGGATGCGGGGGCATTCGTCAAAGCGTGCGCGGCGGAGGGTTTGCGCCTGTCGCGATATCTGGGGAACTCTCCGCGTCTACGCGCAGTCACCCACCACGGTGTCGAATCGAGCGACATAGAGAACGCGCTGGACGCGGTCGTGAAGGTCCTGTCTAGCGGACGTATACCGGTCGCGGCAGCGGATTGACTACGCCAACCGGCTGAGGGACCAGAAAAGGGTTCTGACTGGTACCAACGGGGGAGAAGCGGGCGCTGGTCGACGCCTGCCTGTCCGATGATGCTTTCAATCGATGCGCAAGTTCCTTCGCGATCAATTCGGCCAGTCCATGGTGGAAATGGCGCTCTCCCTTCCCATCATGGTTTTCCTGCTCCTGGGCGGAGCGGACATGGCACGAGCCTTCGCCATCCAGCTCGCGGTCCAGAACGGAGCGCGCGCCGGGGCTGAGGCCTACGCGATCGACTTCACACCGACCAGCGCCGAGACCATCCTCCACGCCCAGCAGGAGATGAACCGCACCCCCGGTATGGACGCTTCCCTGGCCACGATCACAGTGACCAGGAAGCAAGGGGACGGGATTACGAACTGCATCGCGAGTCCGGACATCTTGACACCCTGCTTCGCCACGGTGCGCGTGCAGTTCACGTTCCGAACGATCATCGCCTGGCCGCTCATCCCGAACGTCTACAACTTCGACCGCAGAACCACGATGCGGACGTTCGTATGAGAACGCTGCGGGGCTTCCACCGCGGCGAGGGCGCGCAGACGCTGGTCGAGTTCGCGCTGGTGCTGCCGCTGTTCCTTCTGCTCGTTACGGGCCTCTTCGATGTCGCCCGAGCTGTGTGGGAGGAGAACACGCTTGCGTACGCCGCGCGCGAAGGCACGCGTTACGCGATCGTGCACGGCTCTGGAGCAGCCCTCCCGCTCGGTCCAAACGATCCTGCCGAGCCGAACATCTCCCAAGTCGTGCGCAACGCCGCCGTCGGTGTTCCTGGCATCACGATCGTGACAGCGTGGCCTGACGGCAACAACGAGCGCGGGATGCGCGTTTCGGTCGACGCGACTTCGCAGTTCGTCCCGCTTCCGTCGCAGTACCTGCTCGGGAGCATCTTCCAGATCACATTGAAAGGCGGCTCGATGCTGGTGATTCAACAATGAAAACACTCAAAGACTTTTTTGGACCGAAGGGCGAGGGCGGTCAGGCGATCGTTCTCCTCGCGATCTCGATGATGGCGATGCTCTTCGTCGTCGGCCTTGCGGTCGATGCCGGCCAGCTCTTCGTGGCAAAGCGCACGATGCAGGAGGCGGCGGACGCCGCGGCATTCGCGGGCGCGGTCGTCCTGTACCAAGGTGGGACTCAGGCCCAGGCCACCGCGGCCGCGACAGCCGACGCGACGAGGAACGGCTTCACGAACAGCGCAAACGTCGTCGTCACCGTCGCTTCCCCGCCAACGACCGGTGCCTTCGCAGGAAACAACAGATATGTACAGGTCACCATCGTCGAGCAGGTCCGGACGACGCTCGTCCCGGCCGAAGCCGCATTCAACCCCGTGCACTCGCGCGGTGTAGCCGGCGCCGACCCGATTCACAGCCCCTTCGCCATCGTCGCCCTCAAGCAGACCGGCCCATGCATCGCGCTGGGCGGCACCGGCAACATCAACGTCGACACCGCGGGCACGAACGGCGGCATGATCCAGGCGAACTGCACCGGCACCTCGATCACGTTCGGAGGCTCCGGCAAGATCACCGACGCTGACGGCACGCGCACCGTCGGCACGGCCAGCTCCTCCGGTGTCCTTCCCGCGAACTCACTGTCGCAGAACGCATCGAAGCAGCCCGACCCCTTCGCGCTCTTCCCGAAGCCCACCACAGCGGGCCTCCCGACCTTCGGCCCCGGCTTCACCGTCCCGGCGAGCGCGTGCAACGTGGCGACTCCGCTGACGCCCGGGATCTACACCGGCGGGATCACCAACAACCAGAACTGCAACGTGTACCTCGGGAACGGCCCCTTCATTCTGAAGGGCGGCGGCTTCAATCAGAACTCCTCGAGCGGTGTGATCACGACCGTGCCGCTCGGTGCGATGCTCTTCAACACGAACTCGAGCTACCCGGCAGCGGGCGGCACGTGCGGCTCCATCCAGGCGCAGTCAGGCGGAGGCTTCAACCTCTACCCGATGACCGTTGGGACTTACGCGGGCATGGCGCTCTATCAGGACGCGGCCTGCGCAGCTCAGATGATCGCGATCCAGTCGAACGGCGCGTACGACATCCACGGCACTCTCTACGCTCCGACCGCGGTGCTCGACCTGCAATCGCAGTCATCGATGACCATGCACGCGCAGATCGTGGTGAGCTCGATCAACTTCCAGTCCAGCGGCGACTTGAACGTGATCTACGACCCGGATGGCTCGGCGCTGAGCGGCCTGCCGACGCTCGTCGAATAGAAAAGGACAAACCATTGAAGAAAGCTCTCGTCGTCCTCGCATCGCTCGCGCTGGTCGCGACCTTCGGGTTCGGCGTCGCGAACGCGATGACTACGTCGCAGCAGAACACGCACGGCCGGGTTGAGACAACCGGTCCGAGCGGCGCCACCGGCGCGACCGGGTCGAACGGCCAACACGAGGACGGGGACCAGAACGACAAAGACACCGCCGACGAGAACGACGAGCAGGACGGCGCACAGGGCGAGCACGACGACACCGCTGGCGACGCCGACGAGGGCAACAAGCAGCAGGGTGACCACGAGGACGCCGCGGGACAGCAGGGCGAGCAAGGCCAGAACACTGAGCAGGACGGCGAGTTCGAGGGGGAGCACTAGCCCCCTCGGGCGTCGCTACCGATCCGATAGACGGCTACCGGTCTGACAGACGCGTTCAATATCCTTCGCCACGTGGGTAGGCGTGTGCGGGCAATCTCCGAGTTCCTCCTCGAGGAGAACGCGCAAGGCTTGGTGGAGTACGCATTGATCCTCGGGATCATCGCGGTCGCCGTCATCGTTTCGATGGTGTTCATGCGCGACCAGATTGGGAACCTATTCAGCATGATCGGCAACACCGTCCACGACAGCCCATGTCAGGGCCAGAACCAGATCGGGCAGTGCCCCTAGAGCCCGAGGTCCTGCGCTAGCAGCTTCGGCTGTAGCGAGCCCGCGCCGAGCAGACGATCGTGAAAGAGACGCATCCCCCAGCCCGCGGCCCGCGCCTTGTCGCGCAGCTCGAGGATCGCGGCGCGACCCAGCGCATAGCTCGAGGGCTGTAGCGGAGTGAGCGTGTAGCGGCGCACTTCGGCGACGGCGTTCGGCGGCTCGATCCGAGCTCGCTCGACCATGAAGCGCACCGCTTCGTCGAACGCCATCTCGCCAGTTGAGAGCCCGACGTCGACCGTGACCCGCGCGGCGCGCCAGAGCAAGTCTTTGAGCCGCAGGAGCCGGGTCTGCGGCGAGTCGAGATAGCCGAGCTCGGTCATGAGCTCCTCCACGTAGAGGCCCCAGCCTTCGACCATCAGGTTCGAGCGGATCGCCTTGCGCGGGAGGGACGCCTGATCCGCGGCGACGGTGAGCTGCAGGTGATGGCCCGGGTACCCCTCGTGGCAGGCGATCACCGCGATCCCCGCGCGGGGATGGCCCTCGAGACGCTCGCGACGCGTCTTCGCGTCGTCGTTCGCATCGGGAAGGGTCACCCAGAAGCGTCCTCTGCGCGACGACTCGAACGGACCCGCACCGACGTATGCGGCGTATGGATAGGTCGGGCGCTGGAACTCGGGCATCGCCTCGACGACGAGATCCTCGCCGTACGGGATCGTCGCGAGCCCCGCGGTCGCGACAGCGGCACGCGAGCGCTCCATCTCCGCGCGGTACGTCTGGACGAGCGCTTCTTCCGGCGGATGATCCTCACGCAAAGCTTCGACCGCGGCGCGCCAGTCCTGATGGCCCAGCTCCATCGCGGCGCTGTTGAGCTCGGCCTCGGTCTCGCCGTAGAACTCGTCGCCCCACTCGTGAAGCGAGGTCGCGTCGTGATCGAGAAGCTCCTTTTCTTTCAGCCACGCATCGACGGCGTCGCGGCCGATCGCGAACGTGCCTCGGGCCTTCGGACGGAGGCGCTCCTCCAGCCAGACCGCGTACTTCTCGAGGGCGGTCGCGGCAGCCTCGGCGGCCGGACGAAAGGCGCGCTCCGCGGCGCGCTCGATAGCGGTCGCTCCCGTCACCATCGCCGGCGCGGCGATACGAAGAAATGCGGCGCCCGCGGGCACCGTGCGCAGTGCGATCTCGACCCACTCGGGGGGCGTGAGCTTGGGATCCAGGTTCGCTCTCGCCGCTTTCAGCACCGCCGGCGCTTCGGCGAGCCGCTCCGCGAGCGTCGCGACGCGCTCGGCGAGGGGCGCGTGCTCGCGAAGGAACGCGTAATACGCGCCGCGAGTGATCGCGTCGGAGTACAGCGTCGGCTGCCGGCGCCAGCGGGCGAACGGGCGGAGCGCGCGCTCCCCGCGCAGGTCCGCGACGATCAGCGCGCGGTCGACGCGCTCCCCGGGAAAGATTTCGCTCTCGGTGAACACTTCGAAGCGCGCGAGCCAACCGTCGATGAAGCGGTCGCGTTCGGCGAACCCATCGGCGGTGAAGTCACCGAGCCGATGATCGTGCGCGTGGACGCCCGCGATCGTGGCCGTGACGGGATCGAGCGCGTAGCGCCCGTGGACGAAGTCGTAGGCGTCCTGGGCGAAGCCCGTGAGCTAGAGCGCTTGTCCGCAGTTCGTGCAGAACTTGGAGTCGCTCGCGTTCGGCCGCCCGCAGTTGCGGCAGTAGACGTTCGCGCCCGGCGCGGCGGTGGCGGCGGTCGTCGTCGATCCCGCGGTCACCGAGGCGGTCTTGTCGTTCGTGGACTCGTCGCGGAAGCTGCGCACGCCCTTGCCCAACTGGCCGAGAACGTCGGGAAGCTTCCCCGCCCCGAAGACGATCAGCACGACCGCGAGGATGAGAAGTAGCTCGGGCCCACCAAAATTCGGCATTGTTGACTCCCTCGCGAGGCGTGCTCGGTGCGCCTCGATCTTTCAGTGTACGCATGTCCCTAGACGAAGAGACCATCGAGGAGCCCGAGAAACAACGGAATGACCACGAGCAGCATCAGCGCTGGGAGATAGCAGAGCACCAGAACGAGCATGAGCCGTCCTTCGACGTGGCCGGCGGCATCGAGGGACCTGGCGCGCTCCGACGCTCTGAGCCGATCGCGGTGATCACGAAGAACTACGAGTGCGCCGCGCCCGAGGTCGCGTGCTCGTTCGAGATCGCTTGCGACCGCGGCTAGGGCGGGCAGTCCGGCCGATCCTGCCTCGCGCGCGAGCGCGGGAAAGAGCGGCGCTCCGAGCGCGTACGAGCGCGCGGCGGCGGCGAGCGCGCCGTCGATCAGCCCGGCGCCGACTCCTCGCTCCGCAACTGCGACAAACCCTGCCTCAACCGGACGACCGCTCGCGACGAGCGCTTCGACCCACTCGACGAGGGTGACCAGCGCATGCGCCGCTGCCGACTTCCGATCCGCGGCAGCACGGTCGACCCGAAGCGTCGGCAAGACAAAGCCCGCGTAGCCCGCCGCCACGAGAACGACGGGCCCGACCGGAGCGACCACCCCGACGGCCGCCGCCAAAGCGGCACCGACAAGCGCCGCGACGATCTTCGCGCGCACAAGGTCACCTTCGGTCCAGCCAAGCCCGCTTTGCGCGAGGTCTCGCGTAACGAGCGCCGACCGAACGAGGCGCGGCGTCCGGGCCCGCGGCGCGAGCTGAGCGAGACGCTTTCCGACGGCGGATCGTGGGCGGCTTGCCAGGACCGCTGCCGCCACTGAAGCCGCCGCCAGAGCGGCGCCGACGACGATCAGCGCCGGGCCCCGTCGACGGCGCGACGGCTGGCGATGAGACCGACCACCTCGAGGACGATCGCCGCGGGAATGAGAATAAACCGCCCGATCGGCTGTCCGAGAGTGGCCCCGAGCGACGGAACCGTGAACGCGAGGTAGGCCGCGATCGCAGGCACCACCAGAGCGAGAAGGACAACCTGCGAACGCAGCCCCGCGGTCCGCGCGCGCACTTCCTCATCGAGGCGCTCCTCGAACGCCAAACGATCGGCGACAGCCGCGACCAGGATCCCCGCGCGGTCGTATGTCAATCGCAAAGCGATCCCCATCGCCAGCGTCTCGAGCGCGATCCGCGAACGTGGATCGGTCGCGCGGTGCGCCGAGGCCTCGAGCGCCTGATCGAGCGGGGCGCCGAGGTCGAAAGCGCGAAGCGCTTCGACGAACGGACGCCGCGCCAGCCGATCTTCGGTGGCGGCGTCACACGCGCGGCGGAGCGCCTCGGGGAGCGACGCACCCGATCTGAGCGCCGCTTCCGTCGCACGAAGGAGACGTGTCGTGGTAAGTCGCGCCTGCCAGCGAATCGCTGCGGCTCGGGAGCGCACCAGGAACGACGGAGCAAGCGCAATCGCCACGAGGACCGCGATAGCCGGCAATGGAGTCACGGAAGACAGCAGCGCGCCCGCGCCGACGCTGGCCGCGCGCAGCGTCTCCCACTGCCAGAGTGGCCGACGCCAGTTCGCGTCGTCGAGCGCGCGGCTGTCAGGGTGCCGGATATGCACGGCCACCGCATGCGTTCGTGCGAACGGCGCGAAGACTGAGCAGCTCACCGACAGAGCGGCCGCGAGCGCTCCGGCTTCCGCGACGCTCACCCGAGTCGGTGTCGGAGCCGCGAGGGCATTCGCACAGTGACCTCGCCGGGTCGCCACAGGCTCACGACGCCACTGCCCTCGATCGCTGCCACCTCACGCACCGATCGCGTGCCAGCGCGGTCGCGGACGACATGGACCAAGATGTCGATCCCCTGCACCACATGACGTGCGATGGCGGCCGCGTCGAGCTCCCCCGCGCGCGCGAGCAGCAACTCCAGACGGTCGATCGCGCCAGCCGCCGATCCCGCGTGAATGGTTGTAAGCGAACCTTCGTGCCCCGTGCTCAACGCCTCGAGGAGCGCCGAGGCCTCACGCGGAGCGCGCACCTCTCCAACGAGAATGCGGTCCGGGCGCATCCGCAAAGCGTTCGCCACCAGATCGGCAATACCAATCCCCGATCCGTCGCGCGCTGGGACGCATTCGAGATGGACGACATGCGAGTGTGGGAGTACGAGCTCGTTCGTATCTTCGATCACCACGAGCCGCTCGTCGTCAGGGATCGCCGCCGCGAGTGAACGGAGCAAGGTGCTCTTGCCCGATCCGGTGGCCCCACTCACGAGGATGCTGGCCCGCTCGCGCACGCACGCCTCGAGCAGGGCGGCCGCATCGTCGTGAAGACCGCTCGCCACCCACGAAGGGGCGGGCCCACGCAGGGGGATCGAACGCCGATTGAACTTCCGAATCGAGAGGCTCGGGCCGCCGATCGGCGCGATCACAGCATTGGCTCGGCTTCCGTCGCGCATCCGCGCGTCGACGAATGGCTTTTCGAGCGTCAACTCGCGTCCAACGCTCCCGGCGATGCGATGCGCGAGTTCCGCAACATCCTCGACGCCGCGAAATGCGACGTCGACGCGTTCCAAGCGACCCGAACGTTCGCAGAAGATCTCGCGTGGGCCATTGACGAGAACGTCGGTGACCTCCGGATCGTCGAGCAAAGGCTGAAGCGGGCCGAATCCGAAAAGCTCGGCACAGATCGCGTCGAGCTCTGTCTCGGCGACTGGAACTCGTGCCGCGATCCGCACACGCTCCCGCAGCAGCGCTCGCCGCGCGGGCTCGGCGTAAACAGCGAGGAGGCCCGCGGGGTCGACGCCCACCGCGACCTCGGCTCGAACGCGAGCGACAAGCGCCAAATCGGTCATGCCAGGGCACGGAGGAGGACATCGACTGCCCGCAGCGTCGGGGCACGTGCCGCGAACGCGTCGTCGGCGAGATAAGCGTCGTACGGAATCGCGGCAAGCAGCGGAAACCCGACACGCTCGGCGACGCGCGCGGCATCGTCTTCCCCCGCACCCACGACGACCAACCCGACCGCGCAGGGGACGCGCCCAAGAAGTGGCGCCGCGCAAAACACAGCTTGCAGTTGCGCCGAGCGCGTCCCGGCAACGAGGCAAAGGCGATCGAGAGAGGTGAGGATCGCCGAATCGAGCGAATCCGCGCCGGACCCGAGATCGAGCACCGCGGCGCGGCCAGCCGCGCATGCGTCGATCAGAGCAACGAGCCGCTGACCATCAAAGGTCGCGTGCAACGAGGGCGCCCCGGGCAGGAAAGGGATCGCCGACCAGCGCGAGACGAGGTCCACCTCGCGCCCCGGCTGCAGCAACGCGTCGGCGACATTCGCCGCGGTCAGGCCCGCCCGCAGCGCGAGAGAGGGAACCCAACGGTCAAGATCGACGAGGAGGGGTGCCTCGCCACCCGCTGCGGAGCGATGCGCAAGCAACGCGGAAACGGTGCTCGACCCCGCACCGGCCGCGAGCGACCAGAACCCAACACGCCGCCCTCTCCGCAGAGCCGCCGGCCGCGCCGGCGCAATGGCCGCGAGGGGCTCGGTCCGGCCCGTCGCCTCCCTCATGAAGGCAAGCGCGATCTGCGACACCGGCGAAGCATCGAGGAATGCGCGCAACCGGCTCACGCGAAGAGCCAGCGCGCGATCGCCGCATCTCGCGCAAGAGCACGACGCTCCGGTGGCGCGCCGATCGCGGCGATGTCGAAGACGACCGGACGGAGTACGCGGCGCGCCTCAGCCGTACGCAGCACATCCCGCGTCGACCACGCACGGCGACGCCACCCGATCGCGGCATCGACGCCACCCAAAAGGTCGCGCACGAGTGCGCGCCGTGCATTGTTCCTGCGCTGCAGTGGCCGGGTACGCAGGAGCCGAGCCGTCTCCGGGCCGACTGGAAGGGACCGGACGTGGACGAGGTCGAGCGCAAGCGATGGCAAAGGCAGTGGCGTGAGGTCACGGCCGATCGCGCCTCGTGTGCCAGGACGCGGCGCGAGGGTCTCGAGTGATACGCCGACTCGCACGCCCGCGAAGGCAAGGGCGCGGCGAGCCCGATCGACGAGGTGCTCATCGACCTCGACGAAGGCGCCGACCGGAGTTCGCGCGAGCGTCACTGCCCCGAGCGAGGCGATCGCGCTGTCTACGTCGCCGCTCGCCAAACGTTCGCACCGAAGCACGGTCACTCAGCGCGATCCAGCGAGTACAAGGACGAACATGCTCGTCGCGATGCGATCCGCGAAACGGACCTCCTCGACCGAGTCGATAGCGACGACGACGCTCCCGATCCGCTCGCTCACGCCCGAGGTGGGGCCCTTCGACACCACGCCGTACGGCGAGCCGGCCTCTGATCGCACGTCGAGCACCATCGCGCCTTGCACGAGGAGTTCAGTGGTCCGGCCACCGGGGGCGCGCCCCGCGACGGGCACAGCGATCACGTCGATACGTGCCCCGGGGACGATCGCGCCGCCGACCGCGTGCGCGGCGCTCGACACCGGCAAGGCAATGGCGCGCATGCCGGTGGGCAGCCCGAGCCCTGTGTGGAACGAGGAGGCGCCGTCGGAAAGCGCCGGGCTGAGAATGACTTGGCCCCGCCAGAGCGGCGCGCGCGGGACCTTGCCGACGGCGGCAGTTGCGTCGGCGAGCGCGCCCGCGGGGACGGCGTCGGTGGGGATCGACACGATCGCGAGGTCGTCCGCGACGAGGGGATGGGTCGCGTCGAGGTCCTTAGCGGCGACCACCACCGAACTCCGCTGGGCACCCGTGTAATAGAGGATCCCGGCGAGCGCTCCGGCTGCCAGAGCGAGAGCGATGAGAGCGCGCTGACCGATCACTCCTCGAGCGCAGGCGAGCGGACGACGACGGCGATCGCCGCATCGACGGTACGGTGACCGGCATCGGGAGAGTCGACTTCGATCCTGAACACGACCTCGTAGGCGGAACCGGGGGGCGCCAGGCGGGGCCACGAGCTTCGGAAAGGAACCGTGCCCGGGCCGCGGCTCGCGAGTTCGTCCCCAGGTTCGCCCGCGATGACCGTCCACGACCGCACCGGAACTTCGCGGCCGTCCACAAATGCGCGAGGCCACAAGGAAACCGCGCGACCGCGAAGTACCTCGAGGCTGGACAGCGGCGCGCTGGCTGGAAGGAGCGAAATCCCGGGCCGGATCGGCTTGACTGCGCCAGGCGTGGGTGGCGCGATCGCAGCTGTCCGCCCCGCGGTGCAACAGGTCGCCCCGAGTGCTGGTGCGATAGACAACTGAGCCCCCGGTGTTGGTTCGGTCGTCGTTGGCCCGGGCGGCTCGACGGCCAGGAGGCGCGCGAGCTCAGCGTCGTCCTGGAAGAAAACGATGCTCACCGGGACAAACCCGCCAGCGGTCAGCACGTAGTTCTCGTAGTAGGTGCCGGCCACGAGACGGCCGTCGCCGAGCGCGCGTCGGCCGTTGAACGCGCTCCCATCGAAGGCGCTGGACACGCCGGTGCCGACCGTGTCGAGAACACGCGCGTAGCTACCCGTCGACTCGTGGACTGTGGTTGTGAAGTACGTCGTTAGTGGTCCGCTCGAGACAACTACGTCCGCCACGTACGTATCGGTCACGTAGTACAAGTCGGGCGGCGGCGCGATGAAGGGCGCGGGATCGGGATACTGCTCGGTCGTCGGAGCCTCGGAGCGCTCGCGGTCAGGGTCCCAAGCAAGCGCCGGCGAAGACGAAAACACAAGAAGTGCGAGCGCCCCGGCGGCGGCGGCTCTGCGGCGCCTCATCGTGGGGAGCTCACCGATACGACGTGAAGGATGGTCACCGGGCGGAGCACGAGGGCGCCGAAGACCGGCGTCCGCACCGGCACGTCGGCCGCGATGCGGACGGTCGGGCGTTCGTATCGCGCGCCGGTCCGTGTGTCGTGGGCAGGCGCGGACGGGTACGCCGCCACGTCCGCAGCCGCGGCGATCTCATTCGCCGGGACATCAAGGAGCGGGGAGGACAACTCGAGCTCGCGGGCGAAGTACTCGCGCGCCACGTCGGCGGCATCCGCCGACAAGCGCAACGTGCCGGACCTTGCGAGTTCAAGATCGTCCTGGTCGTTGACCGCGACGAGTACCGCCAAATCGGCCGCGGCGCGAACGCGCGCGGCCGCGACACGCAACGCGCCCAGTTGCAGGACCCCGGCAAGCGCGACGAGCAGCATCGGCGCAAGCACGAGCGTGAGAACGATCGCGCTCCCTCGGTCGTCTCGAACCCAGCTCATCGGTTCACTTCGCCACGCGATATCGCGCTCGAACGAAGGGGGACCGTGGTCGAGAACAGGAACGGAATGCTGACGGGGTGAGCCGACGAGAGCGATACGCGAATCGGCTCGCGCCATCCCACGCGTGTCGGGGCGACATCGATGTTCACGTGTTCTGGGTTGATGCCCGCTCCGCGCAGCTGATCGGCGACGAACCGGCGCAGCTCAGGCGCGTCGCCGCCGAGCTCACCCGCGTAACGCGCTGCCTGAACTGTCACGGCATCTTGCGCCAGCCATCGCTCGAGCGCGGATCCGAATTCGAGCACCGAGAAGAGGAGCGGGACCAGGATCGTGATCGCAAACGTCGTCTCGAGCGTGGCAAGACCACGATCGTCGCTCCGTGCCTTCGTCACCTCACCGCCTGCATCTGGCTGACGAGAGCCTGGAGACGAGCGACCAGACCGTTGTTCCATGCGGTCACGCCTACGACGAGGGTCCCGAGCACGACCGCGGCTCCGATGATGTACTCGATCGTCGCGAGACCCTCACTTGCGGAGTAGAAACGACGAAGCACCTATACCGAACCTCCCTCGTGGATTCGGGGAGGCTCGCTTCAGTGCTCCGTCTTAGCGATAGTCAGACCGGCCGGTACTCGAGTACCGGACGACGTCAGCGCCGGCCGAGTGCCTTTTTCGCCGCGCGCGCGTCCTTCACGCCGAGGCCGAGTGTCGAGCTCTTCTTCCCCTGGCCGAGCATGTACGCGGACTCGATGTTGACCTTCGCCTTGCCGAGTCGCTTCGCGGCTCGCGCGAGCGTGCCCGGCTTGTTCGCGAGACGCAACTCGACAACCTTGCGGTCTCCCGAGATGCGGTACTTCTTCGCCTTGATGGCGCGGCGAGCCTTCGCCGCGTCCTTGTCGTCCACCACGATGTGGACCGTCCCGGATCCGCCACCGGTCGTCGCCGCGATGCTCTTGATGCTGACACCCGCGTCACCGAGAGCGCCTGCGAGCGCTCCCAGCTGGCCCGTGCGGTTGGGCAGCTTGATCGTGAGCTCTACCGCCATGTCGTTCCCTCCCCGATTCTTTCGGCGAGGCGATTCTAGGTCTCGAGGTTTAGAAAAGGATCTTTCCGCGCTGAGGCGGGAGGCGACGAGCCTCGATGCGCTCGGCCCAGTGCTGGGAGCCGAAGACGGTGAGGAAGTCGCGGATCCGGCTGCTGCGCTTGCGCCGCGCTTCGTTGTCTCGCTGGGTGATGCTCCACGAACGGAACAGCTGACGTAGACGTTCCACTCTGGTGTCCTCCTCCCATGTCATGGGCGGAGCCTGCACCCGGGCCGCGATGTGGACGATCACGCACGACATGAACGGTCTGTGCCGCTCAAGACACTCAGCGCGCCTTGCGGATCCCGGCCCTGATCTGCTCCTCGCTTAGCGCGCTGAACTCAAGATGGCGGATGACGCCGTTCTTGTCGATAAAGAATGTGCTCGGAAGTGTGAGCACGCCGAAGCGGCGCGTCGTCGCGCCGTCGGTGTCGAGGACCGGCTGTAGGCGATCGAGCCCGAGCGAGTCGAGAAAGGATCGCGCCTTCTCGCCCGACTCCATCAGATCGACCTCGAGCACGACGACGTCGGGCTCGCTGGCGGCCACCCGCTGGAGGGCGGGCATCTCCTCGCGGCAGGGCCGGCACCACGTCGCCCAGAAGTTCACGACGACCACCTTGCCCCGGTAGGTCGAGAGGCGAAGGGTCTGTCCATCCTCTCCGGTCCACTCGAAGTCGGGGGCGGTCGCGCCGATCCGTCCGGCGGCTCCCTCGCCCTCGATCTGCGCGCGGATGACGCCCGCGTCGGCCGGCGACGAGGGCTTGGCGAGGAGCGGCCAGAAAAGCGCAGCGATCGAGGCGAGCGCGATCGCGCCGATGATGATCGCGGCGATCCATCGCGGAAGCGCGGTCGGCTCCCGGTCGGGTCCTTCCGCGGTCAACACGCTCATCCGAGGAGCGGCAGGAAGTTGAATAGCTGAGGCAGCCTCGCGAACTGCCCCGAGACGAGCACGAGACCCATCGCTATGACGAGCGTACCGCCGGCCAGGTTCACCGCCCGGATGTGCGCGGCAAGCCATCGGGCAACCCGCTGGGCCCCGCCCAGTCCACCGGCGAGCAGCAAGAACGGAACGCCGAGCCCGAGGGCGTACGCGATGAGGAGCACCGCGCCCGACACGACATCCTCGTTCAGGAGGAGGGTCAGGATCGCGCCGAGGTACGGGCCGACACACGGCGTGAAGCCGACGCCGAACGCGACACCGATGAGAAAGCTCCGCGGTAGCCCAGTGGTGTTTCCCTCGAGCCGCAGGTCGAGCTCTCGGGCGAGGAACGGGATCCGGATGAGCCCAAGCATCTGCATCCCCAGCACGACCAGGAGCAGGCCGCCCACCCGCTGGAGCCAATAGACCATCTCGCCCGCGAGCGCGCCGACCAGGGCGACCGCGACCCAGAGGAGCGTGAAGACCGTCGAGAATCCGACCACGAAAGCGGCCGCGTGCGCCAGGGTGCGCGCTCGCTGTGTGCCCGCGAGGGCGGCCTCGCCGGCCATGTTCACGAGGAACGCGGGCACGAGCGGCAACACGCACGGCGACGCGAACGAGAGAATCCCCGCGCCGAACGCGATCGCGATGTTCACCAGGTCAGCCTAGGGCGCGTCCGCGCGTAAACGAGGAGGTCGAGCCCGTAGAAGCGCCCCGGCCTCTCGAGAGTCATACCGCACTTGGAGGCCACGTTCCGCGAGCGCGCGTTGTCAGGAAGGATGAGGGCAACGACGCGCTCGAGGCCGAGCTCGCCGAAGCCGTACTCGATGAGCGAGCGGGCCGCTTCGGTCGCGTAACCATGACCCCAAACTCGTGGTGCGAGCTCGTACGCCACCTCGACCTCGGGGCCCTTTCCCTCCACGGGAAAGAGTCCGACCTGCCCGAGGAACTCGGACGTGTCCTTGAGCTCGAGCGCCCAGAGACCAAAACCCGGAGGCTGTCGCGCCGTGAAGGCCATCGTGCGCGCAAGACGCTGCGCGGTCTCGGCGACATCCTTCGAGGGCGGGCTCGGCGTCCATTTCATGACGTCGGGCGATCCGAATACCTCGTGCAACGTGGTTGCGTCGTCTTCACGGTAGGGACGAATGACAAGCCGTTCTGTCCGGAGCGGCAGCGGCATTAGCCGATCGCTTGCCCCAGGTCCGCGATGAGGTCGTCGACGGTCTCGATGCCCACGGAGAGACGAACGAGCCCGGCCGGCGGCGCGAGCTTGGTGCCACGGACCGAGTCGTGGGTCATCGCGAGCGGGATCTCGATGAGCGATTCGACGCCGCCCAGCGACTCCGCAAGCGCGAAGATCTTCGTGCGAGCCGCCATCCGTTTTGCCGCGAGCTCGCCCGCGCGCAGCTCGAACGAGAGCATCCCGCCGAAGGCGCGCATCTGCCGGCGCGCGAGGGCGTGCTGTGGATGCGTCGCGAGTCCCGGGTAGTTGACGGTCGTGACCTTGGGGTTCTCGGTGAGCCACTCGGCGATGGCTTGCGCGTTCGCAGAGTGCCGCTCCATCCGTACCGCCAGAGTCTTCGCCCCGCGCAGGACAAGCCATGCGTCGAACGGACCGGGCACGCCGCCGGCGGCGTTCTGCAAGAAGGCGATGCGACCGCGAAGCTCTTCGTCGTTCCCGGCGAGACCGCCGCCGACCACATCGGAATGCCCACCCAGGTACTTGGTCGTCGAGTGGAGCACAACATCGGCGCCGAGTCGCAGCGGCTGCTGCAGATACGGACTGGCGAACGTGTTATCGACCACCGCGAGCGCCTTTCCTTTGTGTGCGAT
Source organism: Chloroflexota bacterium (assembly GCA_030854525.1). The sequence goes on from JALYSZ010000204.1 coordinate 22,477, forward strand.
CTCGGCGAGGGCCGCGATGTCGAGCACTTTCAGAAGCGGATTGGACGGAGTCTCGATCCATACGAGCTTGGTGCGCGGGCGCATCGCTCGGCGCGCCGCTTCGGGCTTGCGCATGTCGACCGCTGTTAGGCCGATGCCCAGCCGAGCGAAGACCTTCGAGAAGAGGCGATAGGTCCCGCCGTACACGTCGTCGGTCATGACGATGTGGTCGCCCTTGGAAAGGAGATGCGCGACGGCGTCGGTCGCGGCCATACCTGACGCGAACGCGAGGCCCCAACGGCCGCCCTCAAGCGCGGCCAGGCAGGTCTCGAGCGCCGTACGCGTGGGGTTGCCCGTGCGCGCGTACTCGTAGCCCTTGTGCTTCCCCACCGCTTCCTGCGCAAACGTCGAGGTCTGAAAGATTGGAACGACGACCGCACCGGTCGCGGCTTCGGGTTCTTGCCCGGCATGGATGGCGAGCGTCTCGAATCCGAGCCTTCGGCGAGAGTCCTTCACGTCAGTGGCCAGTATGCAGAGAACGCCCGCGCGAACCCGCCGCGGCGGGTTCGGTCGTCGCTAGCTCGCGCTCTGCCTCGAGCGGCGGTCGAGGGTGCGCTCGCGGTCGACAAGCGCGTCGAGCCGCGCGGTCTGCTCGAGGGCGGCGCCGACGCGCGTGCGGATCGCATCCACGAGCGGGCCGACGTCGGCATCGGCAGGTAGCTCGCGGGCGAGCTTGAGAGCCACGTTGATCTCGCCCAGCACCTCGCGGAGCCTTCGAACCTCGGCCACGAGTTCCGTTCCGACGTTCGGCGCGTGGCCGCTGGTCTCGGCTCGCGGGACGCCCGCGACCGAATGACCCGTGCCGGCGTGCATCTCGCCGAACGCTGTAGCGTCCTGGTAAGTCTTGTTGAGGCCGGCGCGGATCCCGGCGATGTCGCCCGAGAGCTCCGCGTAACCGCCCGCCTCGGGCCATGCCTGTGCGAGGCTGACCAGCTCCACCCGGTTCTCGGCGCCGTAACGCTCGAGGAGCCGGGAGACGTGGACCTTGACGCCTTGCTCCGATATTCCGAGCTCGGCCGCGATGACCTTATTGGTCTTGCCGCGCGCGACGTTCCGGAGGATCACGTGTTGCCTCGGCGTGAGCGGGCGCTGGATCGGCACGAACGAAAGTATATGGACTTTCGGCCATTACCCGTCGGGTTGTAGGAGAGCGTATTGGCCGAAAAGGCACTTGAGATGACGCGTCGTCATGGCGCAAATAGCCTGCGTGGGGACGGCGGGTGCGCGAATTGGATTCGTCTGCATCGCGCCTGCGCATTTGGAAAAGAACGGCGCCCTGGTCTACCACCTCACCATCCACAAGACCGACTGGGCGTATTGCCCGTCCAAACGTGCGCACAGACGGTCACGAGTGGAAAGCGACCGGCGGCGTCTCGATGGGAGAGCTCGAGATCCTCGTGCGCGGTATGCGCGAGCGAGCCGGTTCCGACGGCGCCTCCCGGAAGGAGGATCGCTAGCGAGGGGCGGCTTTCCGCTGGTGCGCGACGAACTCCAGTAGGTCCGCCTTCGTAATAACTGACACCGGCCGGTTGTCGCGCGCGGCGAGCAGCGCGGGCGCGCCGCCCGAGAGCTCCTGGTATAGGCGCTCGATGTCGTCGGTCGCCTGCACCACGGGGAACGGCGGATCCATCACCCGCTCGACGCGTTCGTCGACGAGCGCCGGCTCGCGGAACACGCGGTCGAGCATCGTCTTCTCCGAAACGCTGCCGACGATGTCGGTCACCGCGCTAGCCGCGCCGTTCGCGGTCACCGGGATCTGCGAGATGCCGTAGCGCTGCATCGTGTCGATCGCGCGGCGCACGGTCTCCGTCTTCGAGACGACGATGAGCTCAGGCGTGCCGCCACGATCCTTCATCACGTCGCCGACGTTCGCCGGGATGAGACCACCGAGGAAGCCGTTCTGTCGCATCCATTCGTCGTTGAAGATCTTCGATAGGTAGCTGCGGCCTGAGTCCGTGAAGAGCACGAGGACGAGCGCCTTCTCATCCAAGTCCTTCGCGACCTCCAGCGCCGCGAACATCGCCGTACCGGAGGATCCCCCAACCAAGATCCCTTCCTCGCGCGTGAGGCGGCGCGCGGTGAGGAATGCGTCGCGATCTGAGACCCGCACCCAGCGATCGACCATCGCCGGGTCGAACGTCCCCGGATAGAAGTCTTCGCCGATGCCCTCGGTCTTGTACGGATGGATGTCGCCCGTGTAGAGCGATCCCTCTGGGTCCGCGCCGACGATGACGATGGCTTTCTTTTGTTCCTTGAGAAACCGCCCCGCTCCAGTCACGGTTCCACCTGTGCCTACCCCCGCGACGAGATGTGTTATCTGGCCTTCCGTTTGTTCCCAAATTTCAGGGCCGGTAGTCCGGTAATGCGCCTCGGGGTTCATCGCGTTGTAGTACTGGTTGGGCTGGAACGCGCCGGGGATGTCGCGGGTGAGGCGGTCCGCGACCTTGTAATAGGACTCGGGAGACTCGGGAGGCACCGCACTCGGGCAGACCACAACCTCGGCGCCGTACGCGCGGAGAAGGTCGCGTTTCTCCTGGCTCTGCTTGTCGGCCATCGTGCAGATGAGCCGATAACCCTTGATCGCGGCGGCCATCGCCAGCCCGACGCCGGTGTTCCCGCTCGTCGGTTCGACGATCGTGCCGCCTGGTCGAAGAAGGCCGCGACGCTCGGCGTCTTCGATCATCAGCAGGCCGATACGGTCCTTGACCGAACCGCCCGGATTCAGGTGCTCGAGCTTCGCGACGATCGCGGGCCGTAGCCCTTTGCCGATCCGCGAGAGCCGTACAAGGGGCGTGTGACCGACGAGCCCGAGGATGTTCGGCGCGATCTCGATGCCCATCCGGTGATGCTATGCCGCCGCTACCCGCTGGGGCCCCTACCCCATCAGGGGCCCCTACCCCTGTGGTTCAACGAGAAGGTAGAGGCCCACGATGATGAGGATCACCGGCACGAAGTACGGCTGCAGCGCGATCGGGACGAGATCGATCTGCAGAAAGAGGTCGGCGATCGCGACGACCGCCAGGATGGCGGCGAGGAAGAGGGGCGCTCGGCGCTGCGGGGCGAGTAGAAAGACGGCGACGAGGCCCACCGCGAGCGTTCCGAGAAATACGGGTCCCGCGGTGTCAGTGGGCAGACCGAGCAGCGCGGGGATCACGAGGCCGAGGCCGAACCCGATGAGCACGCACGCCGGAACCAGGTACACGTACTGCCTCGCGCCGCGCCACCACGCCGCCGCGAAAGCGATGCCGAGCGCGAGGAAGAGATAGGCGCCAGCGTTCGGCACGCCGAGCGGCGGGAGCAGGAACGCCGAACCGATCGCGAGGAGGACCGCCCCGCCCAGAACTCCGCGCCGCGGCGCGATCGCTGGCGTGCGCCTATTCATCGGGAAGCTCGTTTGGCCCGAGGTGCCGCGCCTCATCGCCCTGGAGGGACTCGGGGTACTTCAGTCCGGTGCCGGTGTTGAAGACGACGACTTCGTCGGTCTCGCGGATCCAGCCATTGCGGCGGAGCTTCGCCGCTCCCGCGAGTGCCGCGCCGCCCTCAGGGCACACGAGCATGCCTTCGGCTGCGCCGGCGGCGCGCATCGAGTCGGCGATCTCCGTGTCTGAGACGGCGACCGCCGTCCCCCCTGCCTCGCGAAGTGCTTTGAGCACGATGAAGTCGCCCAGTGCCTTCGGGACGCGAATGCCCGCGGCGAAGGTGCGCGGGTCCGGCCACGGCTCGGACTCGTTTCGGCCGTCGACGAACGCTTTCACGATCGGCGCGCAGCCCTCGGCCTGGACAGCGACGAAGCGCGGCCGCTTTTCGTCGAGCCAGCCGATCGCGCGGAGCTCGTCGAACGCTTTCCACATCCCGATCAGGCCGACCCCGCCTCCAGTCGGGTAGACGATGACGTCGGGTACGCGCCAGCCGAGCTGCTCCGCGAGCTCGAAGCCCATCGTCTTCTTCCCCTCGATCCGGTACGGCTCGCGCAACGTCGACGCGTCGTACCAGCCGAAGCGCTCGCACGCGCGCCGGACGACGGCGCCCGCCTCCGCGATCGATCCGGGGACGAGGTAGACCTCGGCACCGTACGCCAACGTCTCGCGAACGATCACATTCGGCGTCGTTTCGGGCATGACGACGACGACATGTCTCAGGCCGCGAGCGCCATACGCGGCCCAGGCGGCGCCGGCGTTGCCGGCGGTCGGCAGCGCGATCACGCGCACCCCGAGCTCCAGAGCCCGGGTCACGCCGACGGCGGCACCGCGAGCCTTGAATGTGCCGGTGGGGAGCAGCCCCTCGTCTTTGATGCGCAGCCGAGGGATCTTCAGCTCGGCGCCGAGACACTCCGCATCGATGAGCGGTGTGATCGGCTCGCCGAGGGAGACGAACTTCTCTCCGGTCATCGGGAGAAGCTCGCGGTAACGCCAGAGCGTCCATGGCCGCTCCGCGAGAATCTCGCGCCGCATCGCGTCCCGCGCGCGTACGAGGTCGTAACGGACGAGCAGCGGGCCACCATCGGCCTTGCAAACCTGCTGGATCTGATCGACCGGGAAATCTTCCTGGCACCTCGAGCATTCGAGGTGGGTGACGAACGAGGTCAAGCCGCGCGTTCGATCTTGGCCCCGAGCGCGCGTAGCCTCTTATCGAGCTCTTCGTAGCCACGATCGATCTGCTCGACGTTGTTGATCGTGCTCGTGCCCTTCGCCGAGAGCGTCGCCGCAAGGAGCGCCATGCCGGCGCGAATGTCCGGGCTGCGCAGGTCCGACCCGTACAACTGCGACGGGCCGACGACCACGACGCGATGCGGATCGCACAGGATGATCCGGGCACCCATGCTCTCGAGCGAGCCGACCCAGTACATGCGGCCCGGGTACATCCACTCGTGTATGAGTACGGTGCCTTCGGCCTGCGTTGCCACGGCGGTCGCGATGCTCGTGAGGTCCGAGGGGAAGCCCGGCCACACCTGCGACTGCACCTTCGGGATCGCGCCACCCAGGTCGTGCTCGATGACCAGGCGGCCGGACGCCTTCACGACGAGATCGTTTCCCAGCTCTTCGGTCTCGACCCCGAGCCGCTTGAACACCATTCGTGTCATGCGCAGGTACTGCGGCACCGCGTTCTTGATGGTGATCTCGCCGTGCGTCATCGCGGCGGCGCCGATGAGCGAGCCCACCTCCATGTGATCGCTCAGGATCGTGTGCTCGATCCCCTTGAGGCGCTCGGCGCCGTCGATGGTGATCGTGTTCGTGCCGATGCCGACCATCCGCGCGCCCATCTTCATGAGCGCGATGCCGAGCTGCTGGACGTGCGGCTCGCTCGCCGCGTTACGGATGACCGTCCGGCCGGGTGCGAGCACGGCGGCCATCAGCGCGTTCTCGGTAGCCGTCACCGACGGCTCGTCGAGGAGGACATCTGCGCCTTTGAGCCCACTCGTATGCAGGCCGTATCCGCCCGAGGACACGTCGAGCTCCGCACCGAACGCGCGGAGCGCGAGGAAGTGCGTGTCGTTGCGCCTCCGCCCGAGGACATCGCCGCCGGGCAAGCCGAGCTTCACCTTCTTGTAGCGCGCGAGAAGCGGTCCCGCGAAGAGCAGTGACGTACGGATCTCCCGCGCTAAGGCGGTCGGCACATCCATCGTTTTGAGCTCGCCGGTTATGCGCACGGTGCGTTCGTCGAGCTCTTCGACCTTCGCGCCGAGAGCGCTCACGACCTCGAGCATCCCTCGGACGTCTCGAATCCGCGGAACGTTTCGGAGAGTGACCGGCTCGTCAGTGAGCAGGCTCGCCGCGATGAGTGGAAGTGCTTCGTTCTTGTTGCCCGCGGGGGTGATCTCACCGCGTAAAGGCGTCCCGCCTTCGACAACGAATCGCGCCATCCGGCAAGAGCCTAGCCGCACGGCGGCGCCCCGGCCCACGGCTCTCACAAAGTTCCCAGACGGTTACTAGGCGGCTTTCATGCCGATCGCTCGATGAGGACGCACGGTGTGGGATGAGCCCAATAGACGGGGCTGAAAGAGAGGAGACACAAGATGGACCCAAGGAAAGCCCTCATCGCGGCGCTCGCAGGAGGTTCGATGCTCGCCGGCGTCGCCATCGGGGCCACCGTCAGCGCGGGCTCGAGCGTGAATGCGGCGACCACACCGACCAGCGGCACCACGCGCAACGCCGACGCATCGGCATCGCCGGGCGCCTTCGTCTCGAACGAGGATCCCGCCCACGAGGCTACCGAGAGCGCCGAGCGCGAAGCGCAAGAGGACGCGGGCATCCGCCCGACCGTTCCCTAGCCATTAAGGGATCGCGCTCGGACTAGTACCCGAGCGCGATCCCGATCTTGGTCCCCTCCACGCCACCACGAAGCTCCTGTCCGCCGATCTGGATTGCGCCGGGTCGCGCGAAATTCGTGGCCAGGATGTCCTCAACCTTTATCTCGATCTCATGCCCTATATCGGCGAGGGCTGCAATTACGTCATCGGAAATACGCGAGTCGACCTGGAGCTTTTCGCCCTCGTCGTGGATCCGCGGTCGGCTCGTGGCGCTTTGGGGGCCGTCGCCGTAATCGACGGCGTTCACGATCGTCTGCACGATCGCGCTCATGATCTTGCGTCCGCCCGGCGCGCCGCAGACGAGGAATGGCTCTCCGCTGCGCAGCACGATCGTCGGAGCGCCCGCCCAGAGGACGTGTTTGCCCGGCGCTATCGAGTTGGGGCGGCCCGGTCGCGGATCGAACCAATAGGTCCCGTTGGTGATGACGATCCCGGTCCCTTTGACCATCACTCCTGATCCGAAGCCACCTCCGAGCGTCGCCGTCAATGCGACGCACATCCGATCGCGATCGACCGCGTTCACGTGAGTGGTGTTCGGCATGTCGGCCATCGACGTAAGGCGCTCGGCGAATGCCGCTCGAACTGCGACCGCGATGCGATGCAGGCTCTCGGCACCGAGTTGCCGGTGCTTGGGCAGGTCTTCGCGTGCGAGGAGTCCGAGTGCCCGCGCTACGGTCGGGCCGCCGGTCAGGCCCGGAAGTGTGATCACGCGATGCGCCCGGTAGTGGAGCGTCAGCGGCGGTGGCTCCCCCGCCTCATACGCGGCGAAGTCGTCGCGCGAGAGGATTCCGCCTCGCGCTCGGATGTCGTCGGCGATGGCGGCGGCCAGCTCCCCCTGATAGAAGGCCTTCGCGCCGTCGCGCGCGATGGCTTCGAGCGAGCGCGCGAGATCGGGCTGGAGAAGGCGCTCGGGCGGCTCGAAGCCCGTCGGCGGGCGGTACGGCGCGCCGCCCTCGCGGTAGTACACGCGTTTCGCCTCCGGGTTCTTGTGCAGTCTCGCCGCGTACGTGCCGAAGACGAGCGTGCTGTACCAGTCGATGACGAACCCCTCGCGCGCGAGCCGGATCGCCGGGTCGAACAGTCGCGCCCAGGGGAGCTTCCCGAGGCGGGAGTGCGCGAGCTCGTATGCCGCGACGGCGCCGGGGACGCTCACGGAGAGCGGCCCTTCGACATTGGCCTCGTTCTTCACCGCGGGCCATCCGTACATCCCTGATCGAACGTCCCCGCCGAGAAGCTCGAACATCTCGGGCCGTGAAGCGAGCGGCGCTCGGGTCGAGCCATCGAACGAGCTCGCCTTTCCTTCGCGCCACACGACTAGGCCGGCGATCCCGCCGAGGCCGCTCCCGACCGGGGAGGTGACGCCGAGCGCGAATGCGGTTGCGAGCGCGGCGTCAAGTGCATTCCCTCCGTCGCGGAGGATCTCGACGCCGGCCTCCGCCGCGAGCGGATCGGCCGTGATCATCCCGTTCGGCGCGGAAGCCTCGGTCTTCGTGAAGACCCACTCGCTCCGCTCGCGCCCGGTCATTGCAGGCGTAATCTTGCGGACCGCATGGATTCCTCCGACCTCCTCGCGTTCAAGACGATCCCCGACCTCGACATTTCACCCGACGGCGCCCGCGTCGCGTATGTGGTTACCTCGATCGACGCGGAGAAGGACGAGTATCGCTCGACGCTTCATGTCGCGCCGACCGACGGTGGCGCCGGGGTCGAGTTCACGCGAGGACCAAGACGCGACACCGCGCCGCGGTGGTCTCCGGACGGTGCGCAGCTCGCGTTCCTTTCGGATCGGGCCGGCCAGGAGCGTCAGCTCTACGTGATGTCCGTGCGGGGTGGCGAGCCGCGTCAGCTCACCAGGATCTCAGGGCATGCCGGCCCCGCGAGCTGGTCGCCGGACGGAACGAGGATCGCCTTCAGCGCGCGGATGTGGGACGAGCCGCGCCCCGAGGACGCCGGCGCGCGAGAGCGCTGGAAGGAGCGGCCGCGCCACGTCACGACGGCGCAGTACAAAACGGACGGGGAGGGCTACACCTTCGACGCGCGATCCCATTTGTTGATCGTCGACGTCGCGACCGGCGAGACCAAGCAGCTCACCGACGGCGACTTCGACGACGGCGCCGAGTCCTGGTCACCCGACGGACGTCAGATCGCATTCGCGCGGACCCGCGGCGGCAAGAGCGAGTACTCGTGGCGCGACATCTGGGTCGCGGACGTCGCGACCCGCGCGGCGCTCCGGATCACCGAGACAGTGGGACGCGCCACCTCGCCAACCTGGTCTCCCGACGGCACCACGATCGCGTGCTACGGCTACGACGCGCAGATCCCCGGCCTCGGCGATCCGATGGTCCGCGTGTGGACCGTGCCCTCGGGGGGCGGGCAGCCGCGGCGCCTTACCGAGCGCTACGACCGCGGCGCGATGCTTCTCCCCCCGCCTACCGTGACACCGGGTCCGATGTGGTCCACAGACAACGCGAGCGTGACGTTCATCGCCGGGGACCATGGAAACGCGCATCTCGTGCGCGCGATGATCGGCGACGGCTCGACGAGCGTCGTCGTCGGTGGCGAGCGCCAGATCGTCTACGCGAGCGCGAGCGCGGGGCTGCGCCTTGCTTTCGCTGCCGGGGACCTCGCGGCGCCGTCAGACCTTTACGTGACCGCCTGGGACGGCAGTGGCGAACGACGGCTCACGCATCTCAACAAAGAGATCCTCTCGCAGATCGCGCCGGTCCATGGCGAACGGCGCACGTTCACAAGCCCGCACGGCGGCGAGCTCGAGGGCTGGCTCTTCCTGCCGGCCGAGCGGCGCGGTGCGTCTCCGCTGCTTGTCGACATCCACGGAGGGCCGCAGAGCTTCACCGGAAATGTCTTTTCGCTCACCTACTTCTATCGCTACGTGTTGGCGTCGCGCGGCTGGGCGGTCCTCGCGCTGAATCCGACGGGTTCGGGGTCGTATGGGCGAGAGTTCGCGCACGGGATCCGCGGGAAGTGGGGCGAACACGATCTTGCCGAGCAGCTCGCCGCGGTCGACCAGCTCGTCGCCGAAGGGATCGCCGATCCGGATCGTCTTGCGGTGGCTGGTTATTCGTACGGCGGGTTCATGACGAGCTGGACGATCGGCCATACCGATCGCTTCAAGGCCGCGGTGGTCGGCGCACCGGTCGTGAATCAGGAATCGTTCTTCGGGACGAGCGACATCGGGATGTGGTTCGCACCCTGGGAGATGGGCGCCGGCATCACGGAGGGACGCGAGACGTTCCGACGGCTCTCACCCATCAACTATGTGGACAAGGTGACGACCCCGACCCTCGTCCTCCACGGCGAGGCCGACGAGCGCTGCCCGATCGGACAGGGCGAGGAGCTCTTCACCGGCCTCGTCGCCGCCGGCAAGGTGCCGACCGAGTTCGTTCGCTATCCCGGCGGCAGCCACATGTTCGTTGCTTATGGCAGACCGAGTCACCGCGTCGATTTCAATCGACGCGTCGTCGACTGGGTCACGAGGCACGCCTCGCGCGACTAGGGCGCGTTAGCCGAGCTGCTTCACGATGCGGTTGGTCTCGTCAGAGATGATCGCACGCATCGTGCGGCTGCGCCCATTACCAGCCATCCCGTACTCGATCGCGCTGCGGAGCGCGACCTCGTCGTTCGGCGCTTCGGTGATCGCGACCGCGTCGAACTCACCGAGGGTGAGGGAGACGTCGATAAGCTTGCCGCCCGCCCCGATCGAGCCGTTCCCTCGACGCGGCGATGCGCTTGTCCCAATCCTTGATGGTTTTGATCCCTGCTCGGTGAAGTTGATCAGCGTGATGTACCGCGCCATCTCGTGCCTCCCCTTTATCAGCTCCGGGTCTGGTCCGCCGATAGGCTAAGGGTGTGCCGTATTCGGCGGTCGGCTTCGACCTTCTCACCGCTCTCCTCGACACGTGGTCACTCTGGTCCGACGTGGCCGGCGACCGTGCGAACGGTATGCGCTGGCATGCCGCGTCCCAGGAGCTCTTACGTGGAAAGCGCTACCGGCCCTTCGAAGACATCGTCCGCGAGAGCGCGACCCAGGTCGGCATCGACGCCAAACGCGCGCGCGAGCTCCTCCGACGCTGGGGCGAGTTCGAGCCATGGCCTGACGTCCCACCGCTGCTCGAACGCCTCGACGGGACGAGGCGCTTCGTGGTGACGAACTGCTCGCGAAAGCTCGGACGGCTCGCGGCGTTCCGAGCCGGTCGCTTCGAGCTCGTGCTCACGGCCGAGGACGCCGGCGCGTACAAGCCCGATCCGCTTCCCTATCGGATGGCGCTTGAGCGGCTCGGGCTGGATCCGGCGGAGGTCCTCTTCGTCGCGGGCTCCGCACACGACGTCGGTGGGGCGGCGCGCGCGGGAATGGACGTTTATTGGGCAAATCGCGGCGGCGCGCCGGCCCCGACGGATGGCACCGCGCTGCGCGAGGAACCGGACTTTCGCGGGCTGCTCGAGACGGTGGGGCTGTGATCGGTCGCGCCGCGATCACGCAGCGCGACGACGGGACCCTCGTCGACCCGCGAACGGACGCCGATTGGCTCGAGTGGGTAGCCGCGGGCGCGATCCGCAATTGGTGCGACGAAGATCTCCTCGTCGACTGGCTCTCCGAATACGGCGAGCAGCACGGATTCCGTCGCGACGATCAGTTGCCCGGTTACGACCGCGTCTTCGACCTGTCGCGCTTCCTCATGGAGCAGGGCCGGCGCTTCGAGCAGGCCGTGCTCGTCGACCTGCAGCAGCGTTGGCCGGTCACCCGGATCGCGACGCGCCCTGACGAAGCGCGCTCGCTGGCCGCGGCTGAGGCGACGTGGGATGCGATGAAGAACGGCGCGCCGGTGGTCGCGTCGGGCGTGCTGCGCGATCCCGAGCGGCGGACATACGGTGTCGCGGACCTCCTCGTCCGCTCCGACGTGCTCGGAGAGCTCTGTCCCGATGCCTTCATCGGAGATCAGCTCGAGCTGCCGGTGGCCGCGATGCGACACGGCCGCCACTACCGGATCGTCGATATCAAGTTCTCGACGCTGCACCTATTAAAGGACGGAGGCCTCGGCGCGGGGTCCCTCGGGGTGATTACGCAAGCGTGGATCTACAACGAGGCGCTCGGGCGGCTTCAGGGCTTCACCCCGCCCGCGGCCTATGTCGCAGGCCGTGCGTGGCGACAGAGTGGCGGAGCGCGCGGTGACCGCTGCTGGGAGAAGGTCGCGCGAGTCGGGCGTGAGACTTTCGTGCGATCGCGCGACGAGGATCTCGGCGCCGTGGTCGCGCGGGCTCTCACGTGGGTGAGGCGCCTCCGGACCGAGGGCGCCGAATGGCGCGTGCTGCCTCTCCCTTCGGTCCCCGAGCTCTGGCCGAACATGAAAGCGGGCAGCGATTTCCCGTGGCACGCGGCCAAAGCCGAAATCGCCGCGAAGCTGGCCGACCTCACTGTCCTGCCGCGCGTCAACGTCGACCTGCGCGCGGCCGCGCACGCCGTCGGGGTCACGCGTTGGGATGACCGGCGCACGTCCGCGGTGCTCCTGGGCATTGACGGAGAGCACGCGCGGACGCTCGATGCGGTCATCGCCGTGAACCGGGATACCGGCGAGGCGCTGCGTCCAGAGCACGTCAGCGCGGACGAGGAGCGGTGGCGCGTGCCGCCGCCCGCCGAGGCGTTCGTCGACTTCGAGTTCGTCCACGACCTTGACGACGACTTCAGTGCGTTCCCCCGCAAGGGCGGCCAATCACTCATTTTCCAGATCGGCTCGGGCACCTATCGCGACCGCCGGTGGTCCTTTCGACAGTTCACCGTCGACGACCTCGGTGTGGAAGCCGAAGCGCGGATGATCGACGACTGGCTCGCGCACCTGGCGGATCTCGCACGCGACGCCGGATGCGCGTCGGCAAGCGACGTGCGTCTCGTGCACTGGTCGCTGGCGGAGGAATCGAACTTCGAGCGCGCCTACGAGTCCGCGCGCTCGCGTCACCCCGACCGGAGCTGGCCGGCTCTCGCGTGGTATGACCTCCTCGGCCGCGTGTTCCGGGCGCAGCCGATCGTCGTCAAAGGCGCGTTCTCGTTCGGCCTCAAGTCCATCGCCCGCGCGATGCGGGCCCACGGGCTGATCGACACCGCGTGGGGCGAGGGCCTGGCAGACGGAGCCGGCGCGATGGTCGGCGCGTGGTCGGCAGCAGCGGACTCTCGGGCGCGGGGGCGCAGCCTCACCGAGTCGCCGGTCATGCAGGAGATCGCGCGCTACAACGAGGTCGACTGCCGGGTCATGGCGGAGATCCTCGACTACCTCCGTCGCGAGCGCTGACGCAAATTGACAGGGCGCGCTAAGCGGGCGTAGACACAGCGCGCAAAACCGAAGGGGGAGGCTCGATGCGAAAACTCATCACGGTCGTCGCCATATTTGCGCTCGCCGCGCTCCTCGTCGATACACAGCCCGCGACGGCGGACCGCGGCGTCAATCGTTTCGCGACTTTGCCAGAGGGTCAACCTGGGCATCCCGAAGGCATCGCGGCCGATGCCGCGGGGAACATCTATGCGGCGTCGTTCGAGTCCTCGGGGAACAACCGGATATACGTATTCGGGAAGAACGGCCGTCTCGCCGACACGATTGATCTGACGGGACACGTTCCGCTCGGCATGCAGTTCGGCCCCGACCGCCTGCTCTACGTCGCGGACTACGGGCACGGCACGGTCCTGCAATTGACCGGGCATCGCGTGACGGCGACCTACGCGGTGTGCGCGATCAGCCTGACTCCCACGGCTTGCGGCCTGAACGCGATAGCGTTCGGCCCGGGCGGCCTTCTCTACGTGTCCGATTCATTCGGCGGGAACGTCTTCACTGTGGATACCTCGAAGCCGACGGGCACCCCGGCGCTCTACGTGCACGACGGACTTCTGATGCCGGGGAACCACGGATTCCCGGGGTTCGGTGCGAACGGGCTCGCGTTCAAAGGCACCGACCTCTATGTCGCGAACACGGCCGATGACCGAATCCTGAAGATCTCGGCGACCAAGGTGGTGACGACCTTTATTGAGAGCATCAACGGAGCGGATGGCATCGCGTGGGACTCCGCCGGCCGGCTATGGGTCTGCGCAAATCAGGAGAACGTTCTGTATGTGATCAACGGCGCGGGCCGGGTGCTGGACATCATTGGCGGCTTCGAAGGCGTGCGCGACCGGACTCCGCAAGGGCTGCTCTTTCCTGCGAGCGTCGTCCAGAGCCGCGGCAGCATCTATGTAACCAACACGGCGCTTGATTTCCGTCACTTCTTCGCGGACGAAGGGCCCATCACTCGCTTCACCCTCTCGCGGGTACGACTCAACCCCTCAGTCGGGGACGACTGATCTGACGGGTGCGGCTCGCAGGTCCTTCACGATTGGGAAGACCTCGGAGGAGAAGCGTTGCATCTCCTCGATCTGCGGGCTGCACTGCAGGAGCAGCAGGTCGATGCCTATGCGCTCGAGCTCGCGAACGCGCTCCGCGACCTGGTCGGGCGTCCCGACGAGATCGGTCCGCAGCCCGCGATTGGAAACGCTGTAGTCCTCGAGCGAGATCTTGGTCTCGAGCTGCGAGCCTTTGATGAATTCCTGATAGCTCGCGTAGCCGCGCGCGCTCGCGCGAACGTCGGTGATGCGGGCGAGCTCCTTCTTCACCTCCGCGTCGCTGCCGCGAACGACCGTGTAGGCCGCGACGCCAAACCGTAGTGGAGGCAGCTCCGGGTGCTTCGCGCGGCGGGCGCGCATGTCGTCGATCTTCGTGGCGAGGGCCTCGGGCGGGTCGCCGTGCATGAGATAGGCGTCGCACTCACGCGCGATCAGATCCTTTGCGGCGGCCGACTCCCCGCCGGCGTAAAGCGTGGGCCATGGTCGCTGAACGGGCTTCGGCGCAAGTCGCGCGTCCTTGATCGTGTAGTAGCGGCCCTCGAGCGTGTATTCATCCTTCGTCCACATTCCTTTGAGGACGGCGAGAAACTCCGCAGTCCGCGCGTAGCGCTCGTCATGTTGTATCCAGCTCGCACCGTACTGGCGCGCCTCGGCCTCCCACCACGCGCTCACGACGTTCAGCGTGAAGCGGCCGTTCGAGATTTGATCAATGGTCGCGGCCTCTTTCGCGACGAGCGCGGGCAGGCGAAAGTTCGGGCGAACCGCGGCCATGAGCTCCAAACGCTCGGTAAGAGGCGCGAGCGCCGCCGCGGTGGTCCACGCCTCGAGACAGTCGGCCTCGGGTCCTTTTATGTCGTTCAGGTTGAGCTCCGCGATGAGCGTGACGTCCCAACCGGTGCGATCCGCCTGCTCCGCGAGCTCGCGCTGGTACGCGAACGTCGCCGGCATGCCCTCGTCCTCGACGTTGCGCAGCCAGCCGCCGAACACGGGCATCCAGAAACCGAAACGCATGCGGTGAGGCTAGCGGCCGGAGGCGACGAGACCCAGAACCGTCCCCAGCCAGACGATGACCGCGAGACGGATCAGCCGCGCGGCGAGCACCGCGAGGAAGAACACGCGGTAGGGAACGCCGACGGCGCCCGCCGCGAGCCCGCCTACATCGAAGAGGGGGTTCGGGGGAACTGCCCAGGCGAAGAGCAGGATCCCGGCGACCAGCGGGCGCTCGGCGACGCGGTGCAGCCGCCGGTAGATCGGGTGCTCCGACACAAGCCCCAACTCCGCGCGCCCGGCAAAGAAGGCGACGGACTCGCCGAGGACAGAACCAAGCGCTCCCAAAGCTACGACGAGCCAGGGGTACTCGGCAGTCGCGCCGATGTGCGCCACGATTGGGACGTATGGGATCGGGATGACGATCAGTGCATTCGCGAGGAGAGTGACGATGAACGCGCCGAGGTAGGCGAACGACGTGAACGCGCCGTAGTCGATTGGCGCGAAGTACACCGCGATGTTGAACGCGGCGAGGAAAACGATCCCTGCGATTGCGAACAAGATGTGTCGGCGATGCCGTGCCTCGGGCACACGCGGACGACCAGCGAAAAGCACCGCCCGACGTAAGCCAACGAAACGAACCGGCCGGCGCATCTCATCCCCACCCATCATCACCACAGCAACCCGCTTACACACTACGTCGCTCATCTGCGCAGCGCGTATCCGACGAACCATCCGCTCGCCAGTTCGTCGCTGGCGATACCGCCCTCACACCGGTCGAACCATCCGACGGCAAACACCGTCGCGGACTGCGACGGCTGTTCCGTTATCCCCGCACCGGGGGGATCGCGAGATACCTCCGGATGAGCCGGCGCAGCGCGACCGGCATTAAAGCGTCGTCCGTTTCCGGACCCCATCCGGACGGGCGCACGGCAACGTCGCGAGGTCCGGTCGTACGGAGCACCAGACGGTCGGGCCAATCGCTGGCGTCGATCACCTTGTAGGTCCATTCCCGGACCGGAAGACCGAGAAGATTGAGGCGCTGAGTCGCACAGTGCGGCGCGAAAGACCAGTCGTCATCGAAGACGAAGCACCAGACAAACAGCCCGTAGACAAGGTTGGCGGCGACAAGGGCCAGGGTCGCAATTCCAATTTCGACCGGGTTCGAAATCTCAGCCTGAAGAGATCGCAGAAGCCAGGCCAGCGTTGAGCCGCCGAAGCCGAGCCACCAGAGGCTTAGGAAGCCGAGCACGAAGAGGCTTAGCCAACGGGACCCATGGCAGGGCAGCAGTTCGAGTCTGGGACCATGTCGCCCGGCTCGGACCTGTAGCCGAAAGGTCCGGCCTGCCCAGTCCACTCGTCGTGTCCGGCCGTCGCCCAGGTCGGCGTCCGCCAGCGCGGCGTTACGGCGGTTTGCCCAATCCGCCGCCAGGTCCAGGAACTTTGTCCAATCACCCATGCACGGGAACCTAGCCGCGACAGCAGGCGCTGCCATCGGTGGAAGGACCTAGGCGGTACTCAGACCGAGTGCTCATTCGCCGCTAACACGCGCACGGTCTGCCTCATGCCGCTTCGCGGCGAGGCAGCTGCGCCTGCTGCTTCGCTAGCAGGCGCAGTAATACTTCCCGGCCGGTCCCTCGTTCAGGATCAGCTGCGCGAACGGGCCCGGATCGTCCGGGTCCCACACGGCGTTCACGACCTCGCCCGTCGCGGGAAAGAGGGGTCGCGACTGGGCGAGCAGCGCGTAGTCGCGCTCGTAAATCCAACGCAGGCCATCGCGCGGTTCGCCGGCGCGCACCGGCTGGCCGATCGCCTCGCTGTACGCGAGCCACGGGAGATCGACGCCGCTCGCGATCGGGAGCCCGACCCACTTCCAGACGCGCGGGTTCACGTCCAGGAGGAGATGCTCCTTGCGCGCCGGATCCCAGATGAACTCCACCTCGCTGATGCCGTGATACCCGAACGCCTTGAGGATCGCGGCCCCTCGATCGTGTATTTCGGGCACCTGTTCGCCGATCACCAGGCATCCCGTCCCGAAGCCTTCGGGATACTGCTCGAGCTTCCGCCCGACGAACGCGCCGCGTACTTCGCCGTCCGGCGCCACGTACGAGCAGAACGAGTAGAACCCGCCGGCCGGAACCTCGACGATCTCCTGCGCGACGCACTCGAGATCCGCCGCGTCGCGCGCGAAGCGGACCAGCTCCGCCGCGTTCTCCGCGCGGAACACCTTCACCCCAAAGCGGTCGTAGAAGCGCCGCTGCTCGGCGGGCTTGACGATCGCCGGATAGCGGATCTCTCGGGCGGTGGCCTTGATGTCGTTCAACGTGAACGTCTTCGGGATCGGGATGCCGAGATGATGTGCGTCGGCGTAGAGGCGGCGCTTGTCGAGGACCGCGTCGATCACGCCAAGTTCGCTGAACGGGATCCGGTAGCACGCCTCGAGCTGCGAGCGATAACGCGCGACGGCCATGACCCATTCGTCGTTCGTTGGAAAGAGGACGGCACCCTCCCAACGCTTCGCGTTCTCTAAGAGGTACTGCACGAACCCGCGTTCGTCCTCGAGCGGATTCGGGCAGGTGTGACGCTGCGTGACGGCGCGGGACGCCTGGCCCAGGCCTCGCGGATCCGGATCGAGCGCGATGACCTCGACTCCGTGCGCCGCGAGCGAGCGCGCGACAGCGAGGCCGGTGATGTGGCAGTTGAATACGAGCGCGCGGGGTAGCGGCTTAGACGCGGTCAAGGGCGCGGTCGATATCGGCAAGGATGTCGTCGGGGTCCTCGATGCCGACGGAGATGCGGAGGAAGCCGTCGGTGATCCCGAGACGCTTGCGCTCTTCCGCGGGAAGCCGTCGGTGTGACGAGATCGGAGGGTGCAGGACCTCGGTGAACAAGTCACCGATCGTCGTCGCGGACGCCGCGAGCTCGAGCGCGTCGAGGAATCGAAAGGCCGCCGGTTTTGTGTCGTCCCGGAGGACGAATGACACGACCCCTCCATAGAGCCCGCCGAACTGACGCGTGGCGATCTCGTGCTGAGGGTGGTCGGCGAGACCCGGATAGTGGACGCGCGCGACCTTCGGATGCTTGGCGAGATGGCCCGCGACGACGAGCGCGCTCTCGCATTGGCGCCGCACGCGCAGCGCGAGCGTCCGCATCCCGCGGATCGCGAGCCAGGCCTCGTGCGGTGGCAGATACGCACCGTCGAGGATGGTCCGGTCGCGCATTGCGCGGGCGAGCTCTGTCGAGCCGCCGACCGAGCCACCCATCACGTCACCGTGGCCGTTCACGTATTTGGTGAGCGAGTGGATGACCATCGTGGCGCCGAGCGCCGCGGGACGGAACAGCAAGGGCGTGGCGAAGGTTGCGTCGACGGCAAGGCTGGCACCCGTCTCGCGGGCGAGCCGAGCGAGCCCGGCGACGTCGTTCACCCTGAGCAGCGGATTGGCGATGGCCTCCGCGTACAGGAGCGTCGTCGGCTTCGCGCGAAGCGCGGCCTCGACGGCGCGGTGGTCGGTCGTGTCGACGAAGACAATGTCAGCCGAACGCTCGTGGACCCAGCGCTCGAACAGCGCCCGCGTCTGTCCGTAGCAGTCTTCCTGCGCGACCACGCGCCCGCCACGCGAGATCGCACACGCATCGACCGCTGCCGCGATCGCGGCCATACCGGTGACGAAGCACGTCACCGCCTCGACGGCGTCGAGCTCCGCGAGCGCCGACTCCAGCGCGGCCGTGGTGGGCGTGCCGTAACGCCCGTAGACGTAGCCGGATCGCTCGCCGCCGAAGACGGCGTCCTGCTGCGCGGCCGATCCGTAATCAAACGCGACGCTCTGCACGAGAGGCGGAACGAGAGGCTGGCCCTCTCCCGGGGGGAGCGAGCGGGCGGCACGCACGACGCGCGTCCCCGCTCCCAGCTCCCTCCGGCCCATCAAGGGACCAAGGTACGCCGTCGACGCCGGGCCGGAGCCCGGTCTAATCGGCGGTCGCTTCCTGCGGCTGCTTCTCTTCCTGGGGCCCTGCCTCGAGTGTCTTGGCGCGCTCGATGAGGTCGGCCACCTTCTGGCCGCCCTTGCGTCCGATGCGCTCGAAGTGGCCGGCGCCGTACTTCGCGGTGACCGCGCGGCCACCCTTCTTTCCGATGCGGCCGAAGAACTCTGGTCCGTACTTGTTAGCGGTGCTCGACCCGCCTTTCTTGCCGATCCTCTCGTAGAACTCCGGACCGTACTTCTCGCTGACCAATCGGCCACCCATTCGTCCCGCTTCGGCGACGGTCATGCCGCCACCAGCCTTACGTGCCATGGCCTGCTCCTTATTCCGAGTGACACATGTACGGGCAGGTGCCATGCCGAGCAGGCGTTCGAACGGCTATATGCGGTAACAGTTGCGCAACGATGCGGCTCCCTTTCACACCGCGGGTGCGATCTCAAGGTCGATGGGCTCTTCACGGACAAAGATCCAAACGACAAGGGCCGCGAGTACCGCCGCGACGAAACAAAACGCACCGAGGGCCCAGAAGCCGGGGCCGTCGATCAGCAGCCCCCCGATCGCGGCCCCAGCCACGATGCTCGCGCTCGTTACAGCTGCCGACAGCGCGAGCAAAGTGCCCCGCGCCTCCGGGACCTGCTCCGTCAGAAGCGTCGTGTTCGATGCGAAGCGCGCGCCTATCACGGCCGATAGCAACAGATTGAGGACCGCCGTCGCTGGAAGCGGCAAGGCGACGTTGGTCTGGAGCAACAGCAGCACGCCCGAGACGACGACGCTGCCCGCGACGATGGGCTTGTGTCCGATTCGTCCGCCGAGGCGGCCCCCAAGCTGACTCCCGAAGAGGACCCCGAGCCCCTGGGTCAGCGCGAGGATCGAGGCCACCCCCTGCGAGAGCCCGAAAGCGTTCTCGAAGAAGACGACGATGTACGTCGCCCAGGTGAACCAGTACAGCGCCCCGAGGAAGCTCGAGCCGATGGCGCCGAGCGCCGAGCGGTTCGTCACGATCGAGCGATACATGTCGCGGATCCGCGATTCGCTCAAGGGTGTCTGGGCCGGGTGGAGCTTCCAGAGCAAGAGGAGCGCGGAAGCGATCGAGAGGACGCCGACGAGCCCGACGGAGACGCGCCAGCTCGTCGCCTCGGCCAGGATGCCGGCGAGTGGAACACCTATGACCCCGGCCATGGTGTTGAGGCCGATGACCGTACCCATTGCGCTGCCGCGGTCGCGATATGCGAAGTTGTCTCCGACCGTCGCGGTGACGTTCGGGAAGATGACCGAGCCGCCGACGCCGGCGATGATCCGCATCGCGACGAGAACGGCGAAGCTCGTTGCGAATGCGCTGAGCAGCGTGAAGACGCCCATGACCAACGACCCGGCCACCAGGAAGCGCTTCCGGCCGAAGCGGTCCGAGTACGGGCCGGTGAGAACCGCGACGACGATGCCCGGCGCCCCGTAGGCGGCGACGACGAGGCCGGCCGTGCCTGTCGTGATGCTGAACTCGCTCGCGATCTGCGTGAGCACCGGTGCCATGACGATGCCGACGTAGACGGCGTTGAACGTGAGGAATCCGAGGAGACCGAGGAGGCGCCGCCGCTCGCCGGGGCTCAAGCCAGGGTGCGGCCGGCGAAGGTGTGGAGGAAGCGCCCGAAGGCGCGGATGTGGTCGACGTAGTCGGTGACCCTGATGTTCTCGTTCGGCGCGTGATTGGCGGAAGCCGCGTTCCCTGAGCCAAAGCCCGCGACGGGGATGCCGAGCGTGTCGCAGACCTGCGCCATCGGGCCCGAGCCCGCGAGCAGCGGGTAGACGACCGGCTCCACGCCGTATGCGCTTCGGCATGCGTCGACAGCCGCCGTGGCGGTCACCGAGTCCGTGGGCCAGCGCGACGGCGGCTCGCCGTGGCCAGGGACGATCTCGACGTCTTCGAAGCCACGCCGGTCGAGGTGCGCGCGCAGAAGCGTCGTGACCTTCTCCGGCGTGAGATCGGGCACGAGGCGAAAATCGATCTTCGCGCTCGCGACGGCCGGCAGAACGGTCTTCGATCCCGCGCCGGTGTAACCCGACACCATCCCGCAGATCGTGCAGGTCGGCTCGAAGAAGTGTTTCTTCTTGAGCTCGAAACCTTCGAGGCCGCGAACGAAACGTTTGATCCCATGGATCCGCAGCATGCCCTCCTCGTCGAACGGGAGACGCTCGAGGAGCTCGCGGTCGGCGACAGTCGGCGGCCGCACCGCGTCCATGAAACCGTCGATGGTTATGTCGTCGTTGCTGTTCTTGAGGGTCGCGAGTGCCCAGACGAGGCGCCACGCCGGGTTCGGGACGATCGTCGCAAGCGACGAGTGCGCGTCCTTGTTGGCGCCTCGCACGCGGACCTCGACGTACGCGATCCCCTTGAGGCCGCACGAGATCGTGGGGCGACCGGCGGGGTCCTTGTAGCCCGCCTCCCAGATGCAGCCGTCGGCCCGGAGCCGCTCGCTGTATCGGGCGACGAAGGCGGCGAGATGCGCGGAGCCGCTCTCCTCCTCGCCCTCGTAGAGCACGCGGATGCGAAGCGGGAGCTCGCCGATCGTGGCGCGATACGCCTCGATCGCCTGCAGGCGCGCAAGAAGATTGCCCTTGTTATCGGAGACGCCGCGGCCGAAGAGAAAGCCCTCGCGCTCGGTCGGCTCGAATGGCGGCGTCGCCCACTCGTCGAGTGGTTCCGGCGGCTGCACGTCGTAGTGGTTGTATATAAGGAGGGTTCGCTCGCCGCGACCCGTCTCGCCGACGATGGTCGGAGGCCCGCCTTCAACGGATAGCGCCTGCGCCGCGATCCCGCCGCGGTTCTTCGTACGGTCGAGGACGATCCGCGCGGTCTCCGGAATTCCGATGCCCTGCGCGGACACGGTCGGCTGTCGGATCAGAACCTTGAGCTCGTCGATGTATTCGCGCTCGCGGGCGCGCACATACGAATCGAACTCCGCAAAGGCATTGGACACGGATGGAAGGCTACTGCGAGCAGCACTGCGCTTGCGCAGGTGCGCAGCAGCAGACCGCAGCGGCGCAAGGCGCGAGGACTATCGTCAGGTCGGGACGGTCGTCGTTCGGGTCTTGCTCTTGCCGAGCTCGCATCGCGGCGAGTACGGAGTGATCTCGATCCACCGCTGCTGGCAGAGATAGTGGACAACTCCGTCGAGGTCCTCGAGGGTCTCGCGCTTGTAGACCTTCGCGCGCGGGATCATGAAGACGCAGTCGCCGCAGTTGGCTGGCAGCGCGGCCCTGGGGCGGTGCGCCGCGCGGGCCGCAACGAGCGCGAAGCCGAGGCCCGCGAGTGCCAGGACGAGAAGTACGAAGATGACAACGAAGACACCGAAACTGCCCATATCCGTCGCGGCCTCCCGCCCGTACTCACGTTAGCAGGAGGTCTTACGAACATGGTGCGCGCCCTCTTCCTCGCGGCTCTGCTCGGCGGTCTCGCGCTTGTGGCTTGCGGAAGTGCGGGCAGCGGCGGGGTCGGCGGCCCGTACACCTCCGCATCGCCGGCGCTTGGGACGAGCAACCCGGCACCCTCGCCCACGCCGTCCGACCCATACTCGGAGCCTGGCTACTAGGTTCGGCATACATCTCGGCCAGCTCGGCGGGCCGCTAAATGAGTTGCGACGGCTCTGGCGATTCGCGGACGAGCGCGGGTTCGATTGGTTCTCGGTGTCCGATCACTTCCAGGAGACGCCACCGCAGGGTGGGGATGGCGAGTGCCTCGAATCGGTTGCCACGCTGTCGGCCGTCGCGGTCGAGACGACCCGTGTCCGCGTTGGTTGCCTCGTGTTCTGCGTCGGCTATCGACACCCGGGTGTCCTCGCGAAGGCGCTCAGCACGATCGATCACTTGTCTGGCGGACGCGCTGATTGCGGCATTGGCGCGGGGTGGGATGAGGTCGAGTTCGCGTCGTACGGGATTCCTTTCCCGTCCATCGGTAAGCGCGAGGACCAGCTGGAGGAGTACGCCGAGGCCCTACGACTCTTGTTCGATCGCCGTCGGACCGACTTTAGTGGCGCGCATTACCAGTTCGTAAACGCACCGAACAATCCGAAGCCGCTCCAAGCGCGGCTGCCGCTCTGGATCGGGGGCGCCGGCGAGAAGCGGACCCTCCGAACCGCTGCGCATTTCGCAGACGGCTGGAACGCGCCCTACCTCACGCCCGCGGAGTGGAAACGCAAGAGCGGGGTGCTCGACGCATGGTGTGCAAAGGTCGGCCGCGACCCGGACTCGATCGCCCGCACGATCAACGTCGGCTTCTACATGGGCGCTGATGATGCGGGAGCCAAACGACACGAGGAGCTCTACCAGAAGCATTGGTCGAACGACACGCGCGGGATGACCGGATTTCTACGCGGCACGCGGCGCGAGGCGACCGGCGTCGTCGCGTCGTACGCCGAGGCGGGCGCGTATCGCATCAACATCGCTCTTCGCGAGGGCCCGTATGACTGGGACGCGCTCGAGGCGTTCGCTTCCGATGTCATGCCGCAGTTCGCATGAAGCGGCACCCCCGCGTCGGCGTCGAGCCTTTCACGACCGAGGGAACGGGCGGGTCGTGGACGGTCCGCTGGCGGATCAGGAATGACGGCGATCAGCCCATCCGCCTGTTAAGCGCACAGCACCCACATTCACAATTCCGCACAGCCGAGACGAGGATCGATCGCGACGTTCCGTCCGGTTCCGACACGACGATCGCGCTGCCGGTCCAGTTCATCGAATCGCCAGGTGTCAGGGTCGAGAACCCGTTCCTGATCCTGCTGTTTCGCGAAAGCGCCGAGTGGCGCCTCCTGGCGCGCGTGCGCGTTACCGCGGGTACGAGCGGCGAGCCGATAGCCAGCCAGGCCGTCGTCGTCAACGTTCAGGAGGTACGCAGGCCCTAGGCTTTTGATGTGGACAACGAAGATCGCACGGTCATGGAGCGGATGCGGGGCTGACGCGGCAACTGAAGCCTCGGCTTCCAAGAGACCACGGGTATGGTCTCCAACGTGCTCGAAGTGGATGAGGAAGAGTTGGCGAAGCGGATCAGAACGTTCAAGAAGAAGTACGCGGACGATCCCGAGTACACGAAGCTGCGCGCCGCGTTGCCCAAGGACTGGCCGATCTAGACCCTCGCGGGCAACCGCACCTCTGGGTGTCGTAGCTCGAGCTTGCCGGTCCTGCCGTTCCAGTACGAGTTCCGTTCTCCTGTCATCGCCTGGACGTGCCCGTCCCACTCGAAGTTGAATGCTTCGAGCCCCAAGCGAACCGCGCGGCGGCACTTCTCGCGGGTTTCGTCGTCGGTCGCGTACCGGCGGATCGCCTCGATCTGCCGGTCACCGTGTCCGGTGTCCTGCTCGGCGTGAAGCTCGTAAGTCGCCGCCGCACGACGTGAGAAGCCGTAATGGCCGGTGAGCTCCTTAAACACGCGCGCGGCCGCGCCGTCGGGTCCGCCGTGCATCGCCTCGACGAACGAAAGGAGCGAGATGCCCTCGAGCGCCGAGCGGTTCTGGCAACCGGAGCGGATCATCTCGATCGCGGCGAGCGTGCCCGGCGCGGGATCGGCCTTATCAGCTTCGTCACGCGAGATCCCCGCCTCGTCGAGCATCTGCAGCATGATGTCGACGTGCGTCTTCTCTCCGCCAAGCTCCTCCATGAAGTTCTCCATCACGATGTCCATGAGCGCGTAGTTCCGCTCGCTGGCGACATTCGTGACGATGTAGCCGAAGAAGATCGGATTCGTGCGGACGCGGAGGTAGTGCTGAATCTCGCCCAGGACGATCTGCTCGCGCGTCCAACGATGGTCCACGATTCCTTTGAACCACGGGTGGTCCGGCATGAAAAGCTCGCGGGCCATCCGCCACATCTCGTCGATGAAAGCTTCGTTGGCCACTCTTTCCCCCACTCTATTCTCATGCCGGTGACTGATCGGCAGCGCATCTCGTCGGGGTCACGGTACGAGCCGAGCATCGGCTTCAGTCGCGCGCTTCGCGTCGGCCACAACGTCTACGTCTCCGGGACCGCGCCGATATGGCCTGACGGCTCGTGCGATCCGGATCCGGAGGTCCAGGCCAGGCGCTGCATCGAGATCATCCTCGAGGCTCTCGCCGGAGCCGGCGCGACCGCGAAGGACGTGGTGCGGACGCGGATGTTCATTACCGATCCTGCCGACGCTGACGCAGTCGGACGCGCCCACGGCGCGGTCTTCGGCGACGTACGCCCTGCGTCCACCATGGTCGTGATCGTCGGAATGCTCGATCCGCGCTGGAAAGTTGAGATGGAGGCCGACGCAATCATCGGCTAGGCCGATACCAGCAATCTACCGAACTACCCCTAGTCCGACCGTTAGGCTCTCGTCGTGGAACCCGGGTTGTACGTGACGTTCTTCAAGGAGGGCGAGTCTCGCGAGGGCGAGCTGCCTCCAGTGGGGCCACTCGAGCACGTCGTTCTCCGGGATGGAGTTCTTGTCGCCGACCGGAAGTCGGTGCACCACGTCGACATATCCGAGCACGCAAACGCCGGCCGCTGGATCGACGCGGAGCTCGAATTACAACGCGCTATGGGCGTTGAGCCCGGCGGTGCACGACGACCTCATTTGCGTTTTGCCGCCAGGGAAGGTGTGTACCTCCGCTTCGCCTCGTTCGGAGAATCCGCGGAGAACAATCCGGCGCGCGAACTTGGACCCTACGCGGTGGTGACCGTCGGACCGCGCGGAGTTGACGCAGACGGCGAGCTCTTGGCGATCCCGACGGGTAGCAAGCGCGCGTTGTGGGACCTTACCGCGACTGCAGGCAAAGACCTAGCCGGTGTGGTCCGACCCGACATCGCGTTCCGGACCCAATGGACCGCGTACCACGGGGGCATTCGTCCCCCGCGTACCGAGCCGGCCACGCCTACAAAGAGCGCCGCCACGGAGAGCGCCCTTCGCTCTCCGGTTGTCCCGCCCGCGCTCCGCGTGCCGGAGCGAAAGCAAGCGTTCACGGTCGCGCCGGCGCGTCCGCAATCCGACCCGCCCCCACGACCAATGCCGACGGTCGCGACCCGGTCGATCGAGAGCCCGGGCGGAGGGGCCTCTCGCGGGGTCGTGACGGCGAAGGCTACAGCGCCCGCAAACCTGCAATATGCCGACCCCGTGGCATCGACACTTCTGAGCCGTGTAAGCGCCAACCCGCGTACCACAACGATCACGGACGCAGGTGGCGGGCAGTCGAGTCGCGGGCTCGAATGGGGTGGAGCGCTCTGGGGTATGCGGTTCGTCATCATCGGGGTACTCGTCATCTTTGTGGCGGTGTTCGGGTTCGTCTCGGTCAGAAACAACGTCAACGCACCGTCGGTTAGCACGGTCGCCATCGGAAAGACGATCACGGGCGTCCGCTGGGATTACACCGTCAACAACGTTTCGCGGACGACGACCGCCGGTGAAGCGACGTCGCGCGACATCTACCTCGTGGTTCGGGTCGGAGTCAAGAATCGCGGCTCCGAGGGCGCCGTCCTAGCTCCGGGCGAGTTCAGCCTGGTCGACTCCACCGGAACCGAGTACGCCTCGCTCTCGCAATCCGCAGCGCCGTACCAGTCGCCCGCTAACAGCGGCTCGCCGTATGTTTGGCCGCGCGACTACCCCGTCGGTCAGCTCATCAGCCTGCCGGTGTTCTTCGAGATCCCTCAGTCGGTCCGCGGACTGCAACTGCTGATCCGCGAAGTTCCGACGACGCGCGTCAAGCTCGACTAGATTGCGGAGAGCGAGATCCTGTTGTTCTTCAATTTGACCATCTCCAAGACAAAAGGACCGACGTCTCGTACATGTCCATAAACGGCTTCAAGTGGGACACGATCCTCGAAGAGATCGCCGAGTGCGAGGTCCGCTATGCGAACTGCCATATGGCAAAGACGGCCAGGGAACGCGGCATTTGGGGACGAAAACACACGACATTGCACATGCCGTCGATTTGGGAAACTGATCGCATTCATAATTGCGGGTACGGGCCGTTAGCTCAGTTGGATAGAGCACCCGCCTTCTAAGTGGGAGCGCGCGAGTTCGAGCCTCGCACGGCCCGCAGTTAGCTTTCGCTTCGTGTTATCTATTCGCCCATGCTCCGTCAGCTCGACCACGTCGTTTTCGTAGCGCGGAGTCTTCAAACGGCGATCGACGACTACCGGCGGCGCGGCTTTACCGTCACTCCCGGTGGCGAGCACGCCGATCAAATCACGCACAACGCGCTGATTCCGTTCGCCGACGGAGCCTATCTCGAGCTGATCGGATTTCACGACCTCGGCCGGTCGCTCAGCCACCGCTGGTGGAGTATCGCGGCGGATGGCGGTGGGCTCGCGGACTTCGCGCTGCTTTCCGACGACCTTACCGGAGACATCGCGGCGCTCGGTGAGCTCGTGAAGAGCCCGCCGAAGCAGGGCGGTCGCATCAGGCCCGACGGGGTGGAGCTCAAGTGGCGCACGGCGATGCTAAAAGCGCCGCTTCCGTTCGTCATCGAGGATCTCACCGCGCGCGAGCTGCGCGTACCCGGCGGGGCCGCGGCCGAACACGCGAACGGGGCGATGGGCATCGCTTCGATCGTCGTCGGTGTCACGGACATCGGTGACGCGGAGTGGCGGTTTGCGGCGCTTCGGGAGCGGGGTGCGCCGAAGATCGATCTCCGCAAAGCGGAGAAGGACGGCCTCCTGGACGTGCGCTTTCGAAGCGGCTAGCGCGCGGAGTGGATCGGCCGACCGGCCGCTGAGAGCGCGGCCTCGCGGAAGGTCTCGGCCAGAGTCGGGTGTGCGTGGATCGTCGCGATCACGTCCTCGACGGTCGCCTCGAGGCGTATCGCGAGCGTCGCCTCGGCGATCAGCTCGCTGGCCTGCGGGCCCACGATGTGCACGCCGACGATTCGCTGATCCTTCCCCGCAGTGATGATCTTCGTAAGCCCATCCGCCTCCCCGAGCGCCAGCGCGCGACCCGAGCCGCGGAAGCTGTACCGCGCGGCCTTCACGTCCGCGCCGTACTTCTCCTTCGCCTGCGCTTCCGTCAAGCCGACTTGGGCGATCTCTGGATGCGTGTACACGACGTTCGGCGCGACGTCGTAATTCATCATCGCGTCCTCGCCGAGGATGGTGTCGACCGCGACCTCGCCTTGCGTCGACGCGACGTGCGCGAGCTTCGGGGCGCGCGGGTCGCCGATGCAGTCGCCGATCGCCCAGACGCCAGGGATGTTCGTGCGCATCCTGTCGTCAACCGTGATGCCGAGGCGGTTCGTGGTGAGGCCGGCTTGCTCGACCCCGGAAAGGTTCGCGACCCGACCGGCCCCGAGGAGCACGTGTTCTCCTTCGAATGACTCCTGCTTCCCGTCGATCTCCGCGCTTACCGCCACGATCGGCCCGGTCCGCTTCACCTCGGTGACCTTGGCGTTCGTGCGCACCTTGACGCCTCGCTGCTCGAGCGCGCGCAAGAGAAGGCGAACGAGCTCGGCGTCGGCGTAGGCGATCGGCTGCGGAAGCATCTCGAGCACCGTGACCTCGCTTCCGATCTCCGCGAAGAACGTGCCGAGTTCCAGCCCGACCGCACCGCCGCCGATCACGATGAGCCGTTTCGGGATCTCCGTGAGCGCGAGCGCACTCACGTTGTCGAGCGGCTTCGCTTCGGCGAGACCTTTGATCGGAGGCGCTCCGACCTTCGAACCTGTCGCGACGATCAAGGCCTTCGCGCCGATCGTCTGGCTGCCGACCCGAAGCTGTGTCGGCGACACGAACGTACCTTCGCCTTTGATGAGGTCGGCCTTTCGCCCTTTGAGGAGCGCTTCGACCCCGGACACGAGCTGGGCCACGACCCGATCCTTGCGTGCGACAGCTCTCGGGAGCTCGAACCGTGCGCCATCGACGTGGATGCCATGCTCCTCGCCGTGAGTCGTGAGCCAATACGCGTGACTTGAATCGAGGAGCGCCTTCGACGGGATGCACCCGACCGTAACGCAGATTCCCCCGACGCGGTCGCGCTCGACGAGCGCTACCTTCGCGCCTTTCACGGCCGCATGGAGAGCCGCCACGTATCCGCCGGGACCGCCGCCGAGTATCGCGATGTCGTACGTGGCCACTATGAAAAGAGCCTAGGGTCTTCGGCCGCGTCCCGCTCCAACGGATGGTCGAAATAGCCGTACCTCGCGCGATACCAGAGATAGAGGGGCAAGAAGGACAGGCCGAGCCGTTCGTACTGCGCGACGTGCCGCAGCTCGTGACGCCACACCGCGAGTGTCGGTTCGACGCTGGCGACGATCACGTGGCCGAAAGTGATCGCGCCGAAGCCGCGTCGAGTCAGAATGAGATTCGCGAGGCCGCGATCGCTCACGTAGAGAAAGCAGCCGTCACGACGCCGGGGAAGAGCGAACGAGAGCAGACCTACGACATGCCCGATCGGATCGGCGTGATGCGCGACGAGGACTCGGCCGAGGGTCAGGGGTGCAAAACCACGAAAAGGCGAAGGCCCGGACGCACGGCAACATTGTGCGCCCGGGCCTCGCGTCACCGCGGGTGTGCTAGTTAGCGGTCGACCCGCTCGTCGTGAAGGCCTTCCCTGACGTCGCCGAGGCCTTCCTTGAGCTTGCCTTTGGCCTGATCGACCTTGCCGCCGATCTCGGTCGACTTGTCGCCGCCGAGCTTGCCGGCCTCTTCCTTGACCTTGCCCTTGGCTTGGTCCCACTTGCCTTCGATCTTGTCGTCCATTCGATTACCTCCTTGGTTCCCACTGTTCGTGGGCCACCCAAGTAAGGGCAAATGCGGTGCCAATGGGCCGCTTCTTCACGTCGGGGCGGTCTCGGCCTCGTCACGGGGATGTATCGGCAGAGTGCGATGCACCAAACGGTGCCGGCGCACTTTCGGCTCGAGAAGCCGCCCTGGTCCTGAAACCCAAGCGGCAACGGGCGCGGTCTAGCCTTCGCCCTCGTGGCTGATCCGGACGTGGCCGACCCGATCGGTGCCCTGCTCCTCCTCGGCGCGAGCATCTCCCTCATCGCCGCGACGTACGTCGTCTGCTACACGTTCTTCATGGCGAATTGGGAAGGCTGGGAGTCGTGGAACCGGCGCACCGGCCTCGACGCCGAGGCTGCCGAACAGGAACGCGAGAGAAGGCTCAGGCTGAAATAGAAAAGAGGGAGGCACTAGCCTCCCTCTCTTGTCGTACGTGCGGATTGCCTATTCGGCGGGTGTCGCCTCGGTCACCATGCCGCTGCGCTCTTCGCCACCGACCTCTGACCAGATCTTTACGTTCTTTGGTTCCTTGAGGAACAGCGTGCCGACGATCACGGACATGAGCGCGACGGTGATGACGTACGCCAGTCCGAGATAGACGTTGCCATTGAGGTCCCCGCTCGTATTCAGGTTGCGCAGGTCGAAGATGCCGAGCCACGGCACGTACCGTGTCGGGTCGGGGATGGTGGCACCGACGAGACCCGTGTAGGTCAGCGGCAGCAGGCCACCGAACCAGCCGTTCCCGAAGTGGTAGGGGATCGAGAGCGACGTGTAGCGGACCTTCGCGCGGAAGTACTCCACGAGGAACGCCGCGATGGGGCCGTACACCATCGTCACGAAGATCACCTGGATCCAGATCAGGAACACCATGACCGGGACATTCGGGCTCGACGCAGTAATGAGGCCGGCTGCGTTACGGGTTACGTTCGAAACGTCCACCATCGCGTGGTAGATCGGGATGTACGCGATAGCGGCGATGAGGCATCCGCCGAGGATGATGACCTTCCGGCCGATCTTGTCCGAGAGCCACCCAAACACCAGGAAGAACGGGGTACCCAGGGCCACCGCCCACAGCATGATCGGGTAGGCCTGCTGGAACGTGTATTTGAGATACGTGCCCATGAAAAAGTTCGCCTGGAACTGACCCTGGTACCACACCACACCCTGACCAGCGGTGAGGCCGATGAGAACAAGCAGGATCGTGCCGATCTTGCGTCCGCTGAAGCTCTCTTTGGCCCAGTTGCCTGCGCCCGTGACAGCCTGCTTCTGCTCCTTGAGGCGCGCGAAGAGCGGCGTCTCGCGAAGGCGGATGCGGATGAACAGCGCGATCACGACGAGGACGGCCGAGATCCAGAATGGGTAGCGCCAGCCCTGCGCCGCGAAGTCCGCAGCGCTCATCGTGTTGCGGAAGTACAGGATGATCGCGAGCGCGAAGAAGAACCCGAGTGTCGCGGTCGTCTGAATCCACGACGTGTAGAGACCACGCTTGTTGTCGGGCGCGTGCTCCGCGACGTAGATCGCGGCGCCGCCGTACTCGCCGCCCAGCGCCAGGCCCTGGATGATCCGGAGGAAGACCAGGAGCGCCGGGGCCAGTAGGCCGATCTGCGCATATGTCGGGATCAAGCCCATGACGACTGTCGCGAGGCCCATCGCCGTGATCGTGACGAGGAACGTGTACTTGCGGCCGATGATGTCGCCGAGCGCGCCGAAGACGACGGCTCCGAATGGGCGGACGAGGAAGCCCGCCGCGTACGTTGCGAATCCCGCGAGCTGCACCGCCGTCGCGTTGTCGCCCGGGAAGAAGAGCGGTGACAGGAACGGAGTAAGGGTCGCGTATAGGTAGAAGTCGTACCACTCCACGATCGTGCCGGCCGACGCCGCAGAGATGACGAATGGCAGACCGTACGTGGGTCTCGTCGTGGCGACCGCGGTGGCAGTTCGCGTTGCCAAGTTTTCCCCCTTCTGACTGACGACGCGATTTAGATAGTGTCGAGAAGATCAGCTCACGAAATGGTCGTGCGCCCGGCAGTCACCTCCCCAACCAGCTCGAAAACAAGGTGATAGCGCGCTTTTCTACGTCTTTCCTTCCGCATCGTCAATTCGGGTTTTCACTCCTCGAAGTGACCTGGCGCGTGCGGGTCCTGACCCAGGGGCAGGGGCCCCTGACCGCGAAGCGGCTCCGGGATCGCTCGCTCCGCGCACCCTCCGGGGCACCCGCGCATCGCGAGCGATTCCCTGCGCCGTGCCACCCGCACGCGGGCAGCTGACGCTTTAGTCGTCTTTGCCAGATGCCGATGCGGTGCGGATGGAGTCGACAACCGTCGAGTCAGCCAGCGTTGTGGTGTCGCCGAGGGGCGTCCCGTTGGCGATATCCCGAAGGAGCCTTCGCATGATCTTTCCTGAACGGGTCTTCGGTAATTCGGGGGTGAACATGATGGTCTTGGGGCGAGCGATCGCGCCGATCGCCTTCACGACGTGCTCGCGGAGCTCCTTGGAAAGGTCTTCGCTCCCCTCGTTTCCGCCGCGAAGCGTGACGAAGGCGAAGATCGCCTGGCCGGTGATCGGATCCTCACGGCCGATCACCGCCGCCTCGGCGACTTTCGGGTGCGACACCAGCGCGGACTCGACTTCGGTGGTCGAGATGCGGTGCCCGGAGATCTTCATCACGTCATCGACGCGGCCCATCAGCCAGAGGTACCCGTCCTTATCGCGACGGGCGCCGTCGCCGGCGAAGTACTTCCCGGGGTAACGGCTCCAGTACGTCTCGCGGTAGCGCTTGTCGTCGTTGTAGATGCCGCGAAGCATCGCCGGCCACGGGCGCGAGAGCACGAGGTACCCGGCTCCACCGAGCGGCACCGATTTCCCGTTCTCATCCACGACGTCGGCCTTGACGCCCGGAAACGGGAACGTCGCACTGCCGGGCTTTGTCGTCGTGAGACCAGGGAGCGGGGTGATCAGGATCATGCCCGTCTCGGTCATCCACCACGTGTCGACGATGGGACACCGTCCACCGCCGATCGTCTCGTGGTACCAGAGCCACGCCTCGGGATTGATGGGCTCGCCGACCGACCCAAGGAGTCGCAGCGAAGACATGTCGTGCTTGCTCGGGTACTCGGCGCCCCACTTCATGAACGTGCGGATCGCGGTAGGCGCGCAGTAGAGGATCGAGACCTTGTACTTCTCGATGATCGACCACCAGCGGTCCTTGTCCGGGAAGTCGGGCGTGCCCTCGTACATGACGCCGGTCGTGCCGTTCGCGAGCGGGGCGAAGACGATGTAGCTGTGACCGGTGACCCAGCCGATGTCAGCCGCGCACCAGTACACGTCGGTGTCCTTCACGTCGAAGATGAGCTTGTGTGTCGTCGCGACGCCCGCGAGGTAACCGGCCGTCGTGTGCACGATGCCCTTGGGCTTCGCGGTCGTCCCGGATGTGTAGAGGAGATAGAGCATGTGCTCGCTATCGAGCGCCTCGGCGGGGCACTCCGCCTTCTGGCGGTCGACGATCTCGTGCCACCAAACGTCGCGGCCCTCCGTCCAGGGGACGTCCTGCTTTGTGCGGCGGACCACGAGCACCTTCTCGATCGTCTTGGTCTGCGCGATCGCGTCGTCGGCGTTGTTCTTGAGAGGGACGACAGTGCCCTTGCGATAACCGCCGTCGGCAGTGATGAGGACCTTGGCCTCGGAGTCGATGATGCGACCGGAGAGCGCCTCCGCGGAGAATCCGCCGAAGACGACGGTGAACGGCGCGCCGATCCGCGCGCATGCGAGCATCGCGGCGGGAAGCTCGGGGATCATCGGCATGTAGATCGCGACGCGGTCGCCCTTCTTGACGCCGAGCTCCTTGAGCGCGTTCGCGGCGCGCGACGTCATGTCGAGGAGGTCCTGATAGGTAATCGCTCGGGCGTCGCCTGGCTCGCCCTCCCAGTAATAGGCGACCTTCGAGCCCTTACCCGCCTTCACATGGCGGTCGAGGCAATTCTCGGAGACGTTGATCTCGCCACCGAGAAACCACTTGGCGTAGGGCGCCTCCCACTCGAGCACCTTCGTGAACGGCTTGCGCCAGGCGAGGGTCCGTGCCTGCTCGGCCCAGAAGCCCTCGAGGTCCTTCTCCGCCCGCTCGTAGATCGCCGGGTCCTTGGCGTTCGCCTGGGCGGCGAACTCCTTTGGCGGCGGAAATGTCCGGTCCTCGCGGGCGAAGGTCTCGAGCGCCGTCGACGACGTGGTTTCCGTGGCCAAGAGAAGCCTCCCCTAGAGGGCGCTCGGCCGGCCCCGGTCGAGCGCCTCGAGATGTGCTCGGTAGTGCTCTGGCAGCATGAGGAGCCAGCCAAAACAATTCAAATCGCCGTAGTACGGATGTCCCGCGGTGGCCTTCGCGTCCGGCTCGGCAGGGAACTCGGCAACGAGACGAGCGGCTGTAGCGACGGCTTTCCCGGCGAGGCTCTCGATACCCGCTCGCGTGACCGCCGATGCGGCTGGACGGGGCTGTCCGGTGGGCCCGGGCGCCGCCCCGGTGGCCAGGCGCAGGCCGATGAGGGCCACGCCCCGTTCGACGATCAGGAGGTGGGTCGCCACTTGACCGAGCCCCCACTCGTCGTCAGACCCTTTGGCGAGGTCGGCGTCCGACGCCTGGGCCACCCGAGCGAGGAGCCGATCCCGCTCCGCGGCGGTCCCGCTCGTAAGGAGGCGGATCGTCTCCCGGAGCCAATCCGGCCGGTCGGGCGGGTCATCGACGACCCGAAGGGTCACCGTCGCATCATGCGCTCTTGTCCGTTCGTGCAGAATGCGGCGCGAACCAAACAGGCCATAGGCCGCACTGGAGGGATACGTGGCTGGGATCTCAAAGTCGGAGACCCTGAATCGGTTGTCCGAGAAAACCGGTCTGACCAAGAAGCAAGTGGGGCAGTTCCTCGACGAGCTCGCCGCACTCGCGTACAAGGAAGCCCGCAGCGGCTTCACCATCCCGGGCGTCGGCAAGCTCGTGATCGTCGACCGCAAGGCTCGCATGGGACGAAACCCCGCGACCGGTCAGCCGATCTCGATTCCCGCGAAGCGCGTGCTCAAGTTCCGTATCGCCAAGCAGGCGAAGGACTCGGTGCTCGCGAAGCGCGGCAAATAGCAGCAGCGCCCTAGCACTCATTCGAGCGAGGTCCGCCGCCTGCGGGAGGGCGGCGGGCCTCGCTCTCGTTTCCGTGTGACGATGGTCCGATGCAACGCATCGCGGTCATCGGTAACGGGGGCGGGGGCAAGTCCACTCTTGCGCGCGCCCTCGGAAGCCACCTCGGTATTCCGTTGCACGAGGTCGACGAGGTCCAGTGGCTCCCCGGCTGGCGGCGCGCGCCGCTCGACGAAGTCGTTCAGACCTTGGAGAGGTGGGCGGCGCAGGACTCTTGGATCATCGATGGTTTCGGCCCATGGCCGGTCCTCGATCGGCGGATGGGCCGCGCGGACACGATCGTGTACATCGACCTTCCGTTCCGCACTCACCTCTGGTGGGCCGCGAAGCGGCAGGTGATCTCGCTCCTTCGGCGACGAGCGTGGGCCGGACAGAGCGCACCACCGCCGTCGCTCCTTCTCTTTCGCACGCTCCGCCGGGTTCACGCGATGCGATCCGATCTGCTCGAAGTGGTCACCAAGAACGGACGCGCCGCGAAGCTCGTGCGCCTTCGGTCCCCGCGGGAGATGGCGCGCTGGCTCGGCGAGGTCACGCGCGCGACCGCGGAGGTCGCGGACTGATGCCGGGCCCGAACGTGCCGTTCCCTCCGATGGAAGCTCAGCTCGTCGAGAAACTTCCCGAGGGCGATCGCTGGCAGTACGAGCCGAAGTGGGATGGCTTCCGCGGCGTCCTTGAGAACGACGGCGGCGAGCTCGCACTCTGGAGTCGAAACGAGCGGCCGCTGCTTCGTTACTTCCCCGAGCTGCGAGAGCTCGGTGAGCTCCTACCGCCCCACTCCGCCCTCGACGGCGAGATCGTCATCGAGCTCGGCGGGAAGCTCGAGTTCGACGCGATGCAGAACCGCCTTCATCCCGCGGAGTCGCGCATTCGAAGGCTCTCGGCAGAGACGCCCGCGCGCTACATCGTGTTCGACATCCTTCTCTGGAACGGCGAGCCGATCCACGAGCGCCCTCTCGCGGAGCGGCGCAGGAAGCTTGAGACTCTGGCGAAGGGTTTCTCGCTTTCCCCGGTCTCGAAGGATCCGGCGCTCGCGAAGCAGTGGCTCGAGCGGCTCGAGATGATCGGCCTCGACGGCGTGATCGCGAAGCGCGTCGACCTTCCGTACAAACCCGGAGCGCGCGACGCGGTCTCGAAGGTGAAGCACCACCGCACCTGCGACTGCGTGATCGTCGGGTACCGCACCAGCGGAAAGAAAATCGCGTCCTTGTTGCTTGGGCTTTATCGCGACGATGGGACGCTCGACTTCGTCGGTCACACCTCCGGCATCACAGGCGCCCTACAGGAACAGCTCCAGAAGATGCTCCCGCCGCTCCTAAAAGAGGATCAGCACATCGACCAGGAGTGGGGACGCACGCCCGAAGGCGGCTCGCGCTGGTCGCAGGGCAAGGACCTTCCCTGGCACGAGGTGCGTCCCGAGATAGTGTGCGAGGTGCGTTTCGACAAGATGGAGCAGGAGCGCTTCCGCCACGGCACGCGTTTCCTGCGCTTTCGTCCCGACAAGAATCCCGAGCAGTGCACCTGGAAGCAGGTGAAGCCCACCCCCCGCCCCGGAGATCCCAAGCTCGACGATCTTCTTGCCGGCCGTCTTTCCTAACTAATCAATCCGGACGGTCCTAGTACCAGGGGTAGGGGCCCCTGATGGGGCAGGGCCCCAGGCAGTGCACCGTCCTGACGGCGTCGGCGTTCTCGTGGCAGGACCGGTGCGTTTCCGGCCCGGTGGAAGGAGCCTTCGATGCTTTCGCGCTCAATCATCGCCCGCTACCTACTCGTGGCCATCGTCTCGGCCTTCGTCGCCGTGGCGACCGCCGCGACCGCTGTCACCGCGAACAACTACGGATTCAACGAGCGGATCATCAACTGCTTCGACTCGGGCGATGCCAACAGCGACCAGTGCATCGCGGCGCTCGAGGTGAGCACGGTCGACTCGAACTTCTTCCGCGTGCTCGCTGACAACCTCGACAACATGCCCGCGAAGGAAGAGCCGAAGCCCGAGGTCGACCTCTACGCGCTCGTCAAGGAATGCGCCGCGACCCAGAACCTCGAGAGCGAGGAGTGCGTCGTCGCGATCGAACAGAGCGGATTGTCACTCGACGACTTCAAGGCGAAGTTCGCCGCGAAGCTCGGCAAAGTCGCGAAGAAGGACCAGATGACCGCGATGATGAAGAGCTGCCTCGAGCTCAAGGCATCGATCAACGGCAAGTCCGCGCACGAGCTGTCCGATCTCGTGGAGAAGGTCAACTACGTGTGCCGCAAGGCGATGGTCGAATCGCACCTGAGCGCCGGACAGTTCTGGACGAAGTACCGCTAGAAAACGCCCCTGCACCCCAGCGTCAGGGGCCCCCACCCCATTGGGGGCCCCTACCCCCAAGTCACTACCGGTGACTCGGGCCGCGCTGCTGTCCGGCTCCCTTGCCGTACGCGGCACGCCAATCGCGCGGTGGGCCGGTTCGGGGGCTGCGCTTCGGAAGCGTGCGTTTCAGCTTCAGCGCGTCGAAGAGCGGATCGAGGCTAACCGCCTTTTCCCACATACCCGCGGTGAGATCGCCGACCGCGGCGATGCGGTCGCGCATGGTGACCATCGTGAAATCGCCCGGCTCGACCGCGGGAACCTCATCCCACCGGAGCGGAGCCGACGCGCGAGCATCGGGCACGGGACGGATCGAGTACGCCGACGCGATCGTCCGATCGAACGCGTTCTGCCCGTAGTCGACGAATACCCCAGGACGCCCCGCGACCTTCCACTGCGTCGTCGCGATCTCGGGCACGAGGACCACGATCGCCTTCGCGATCGCGCGCGCGATCTCACGCACCAGCGGGAACTCGAGCTCCGGGAGGATCGGCACGAGGATGTGCAGGCCGGTCACGCCGCTTGTTTTCGGGTAAGAGGCCAAGCCGAGGTCGTCCATGACACGCTTGCCAGCCATCGCGATGTCGCGCACGTGCGACCACGGGTTGCCCTCGGAGGGGTCGAGATCGATGAGCAGGTAGTCGGGCTTGTTCACATCGGGGACGCGCGAGTGCCAGGTGTGGAGCTCAATACAGCCCAGATTGGCGATCCAGGCGAGCCCCGCCGCATCGGTGACGACGGGAAAGTCCGCCTCGTTGCCGGACGGGTAGTTGATGTGGACGGTCTGGAGCCACTCGGGGTGCGGGACAGGCACGCGCTTTTGATAGAAGAAGTCACCCTCGACTCCGTTGGGATGTCGCTTCATCTGCATCGGGCGCCGCTCAACGTGATGCAGGACGGCATCGGCGACGTCGACGTAGTACTGGATGAGCTCGCCTTTGGTCAGCCCCATCTTGGGGAAGAAGACCTTCTCAAGATTGGTGACGTTGACCTCGCGGCCGGCGACGAGCACGCCGACCAACTCTAGGCGCTAGACCAGGCTGCGGTAGCGCGGCACGTAGGCCGCGGCGCGGATGAACGCGAGGATGTCGGCGGGACGCTCGACGCGCGCGAGCCCGCGATCGAAGATCACCTCGGCTATCCGAGCCGCCACTCTGAGCTCTGTTTCAAGTATTCCCGACACGGGCGGGTAGACGAGACCCACCGCGATGTCACTCGGGGTTACCTGCTCGGCGACGCCGCTCGCGGCGGCGATGAACATTTCGTCGGTCACGCGGCGGGCGCCGGTCGCGTAGACCGCCATGCCCACAGCGGGGAACACGTACACGTTGTTGCCCTGTCCTGGAATGAAAGTGCGGTCGCCGAATCGGACCGGCGGGAAAGGGCTACCGCCCGCGAAGACCGCGCGCCCGGCCGACCACGTATAGGCCTGCTCAGCCGTGCACTCCGACCGCGACGTCGGGTTGGAGTACGCGAAGATCATCGGGCGCTCGTTGACGCGGGCCATCGCTTCGATCACGCGCTGGTCGAAAGCGCCGCTGACCGTAGAGAGTCCAATGATCCCGGTCGGTCGCAGGGTCTCGATCGCGTCGACGAAGTCGGTGATCGGCGCGCGGCGCTGCGCAAAAAGGCGCTGATAATCGTGGAGCGTCGGGCGTTCCGCGATCACGAGTCCCTTCCGATCGAATAGCGCGACCCGCGACCGCACCTCCTCCTCGGGTAGACCCTCGCCACGCATCGCTTTCACCAGCAGGTCCGCGGTGCCGACTGCCGCCGACCCCGCGCCGAGAAAGAGGAAGCGCTGCTCCGCGAGGGGTATCCCTGTGACGCGAAGCGCGCCGAGGATTCCCGCGAGGGCCACTGCCGCCGTGCCCTGCACGTCGTCGTTGAAGCAGCACACGCGCTCCCGATAGCGCTCGAGGAGACGGATCGCGTCCGCGCCCGCCCAGTCCTCGAACTGGATGAGCGCACCGGGAAACACGGCCTCGACCGCGGCGACGAACTCGTCGACGAAGTCGTCCAACTCGTCGTCGGGAATGCGGGTCTGCTTGAGTCCGAGATAGAGCGGGTCAGCGAGCAGCGTTTCGTTGTTCGTTCCCGCGTCGATGAGAATGGGCAGCGTGTACTGCGGCGGAACGCCACCCGCCGCGGTGTAGAGGGCGAGCTTGCCGATCGGGATCCCCATGCCGTTCGCGCCGAGGTCGCCGAGCCCGAGGATGCGCTCGCCGCTCGTCACGACGATGCAGCGGACGTCGCGCTCCGGCCAGTTGCGGAGGATCTCGCGGAGGCGACCCTTCCGTCTGATCGAGAGGTAGAGGCCGCGCGGTCGACGGAAGAGGTGACCAAACTTCTGACACGCCTCGCCGACGGTCGGCGTGTACACGATCGGCATGAACCGCGCCGGATCGGACATGAGCACGCGATAGAAGAGCGTTTCGTCGGTGTCCTGCAGCTGCGACAGGTAGATGTAACGCTCGAGATCGGTGGTCTTGCCCTCGAGCTGCGCGAGCGCTCTCCGGAGCTGCGTATCGAGATCGTCGATGCCCTCTGGAAGAAGGCCCAGGAGCCCGAGCTTCTCGCGCTCTTCCTCGGTGAATGCCGTCGACTTGTTGCGGCGCGGGTCATGGAGAAGATCGGTCCCGCGCGGCGTCGTCATCCGCATAGGAGGATAAGCGCGTGGACCCGTTCACGACCGTGGCGACGGTCGCCGCGGTGATCGCCGGCGCGATCGCATCCATCTCCGGCTTCGGCATCGGCAGCGTGCTCACGCCGGTCCTCTCGACGCAGTTCGATGTCCGTCTCGCCATTGCGATGGTGTCGCTTCCCCACCTCGCGGGCACCTTCGTTCGCTTTCTCCTCGTCCGAACGCACATCGATCGAGACGTGCTTCTCGGATTCGGCGCGGCGAGTGCGATCGGCGGAGTCACTGGTGCCGCGCTGCAGGCTGTCGTCCAGAGCTCGGCGCTCGCGATCATCTTCGGCCTGCTGTTGGTTTTCGCCGGAATCGGGAGCCTCACCGGTCTTGCGCAGCGCATGCGCTTTTCCGGGCGCCGTTCCGCGTTGGTCGGTGGCGCGCTCTCTGGATTGTTGGGTGGTCTCGTCGGCAATCAGGGTGGGATTCGCGCTGCGGCGCTTCTCGGATTTGCCGTCGAGAGGGAGGCCTTCGTCGCCACGGCAACCGCGGTCGCTCTGATCGTCGACGGCGCGCGCATACCTGTTTATCTCGCGACCCAGGGAGCGGAGCTCGCGCCGCGGTGGCCGCTCATCGTCCTGCTCGCGGCCGGCGCGGTCGTCGGGACGTTGCTTGGCGGTTGGGCTCTTCGACGGATGAACGACGCGCTCTTTCGCCGCGTGGTGGGAGCGCTTCTACTGGTGCTGGGGGCCTACACGCTCGCGCGCGCGTTTTCCTGAATCATCTCCGCGACGCGTTTGTCGTAGAGGCCGCCGTATCTTCGGAGCATCCGCGAAGCCATGAAATCGAGTACCGGCGCTGTGATCCCACTGGTGTGCCATGAAATCGCGGTGTCGACCCGCGTCGTCGATGGCCCTTCCGGCTCGATCCGGTCCGTCCGCAATACCGTGCCCACGAAGGGGAAACCGATCTGCATCGTGATCTCCGTCGGCGCGTTGCAGCCAAGAACTTTGAACACCGTCGTCTGATTCGGGCCGTGGATGCAGTGGTATTCGGCTCCCACGAGCGAGCCTCGCGCCCCGGGTTGGAAGTCCACGCGCGGAACACCCATCCAGATCTGGCGAAGCTTCGGATCGGTGAAATACCGGAAGACCTCATCCGGCGTTCCCGGAAAGCGTGTCGTGCTGCGCATTTTGGCCGTGACCGGGTCGACGCTGGGCGTCGCCTCGCTCCACACGGCATCGCGAATCGGCCGCAGATCGAGGTACGACGCGTCAACGTCGCCTATGTCGTAGCGCTGCGGCGCCGCGACGAATTCCGCACGTAGGCTCTCAGGCCACGGCGCGAGAGCGCTCGCGGTCGCGAGGAGGTATTCACGGCCGGGAACCGTGTTCTTGAGAAGCCGGTGGATGAGGTTGACGTCGTTGCCGTGGAGCTGAACCCGGCCGGCGACCTCGTAACGAGAAAACGATCCGCGATGTACGACGAACTTGAGTCCGAGGTCCTGCACGGTCGCACATGCTCGGCACGGACACGTCGTCGCCGTGCGGATGTCGCGAAGGCGGCGATGAAAGACTCGGTACGTCTCGCGCAGCCAGTCCGTCACGCCTACGTCGGTGCGCTGGGTCGTGCAACAGAGGGCGTCCCCCTCGACCTGATCGATCGTGAGCTTTCCCCCGAAGCTGCGGGAGATCGCCTCCATCAGCTCGGCGAGGATTTCTTGGGAATGGTCCTGCTCGGTCCCTGCCACGAAGGCCGTATACCCCGAGATATCCGCCATGACGAGCAAGCCGTCCATCGAAGAGATGGTACGAGCGCGCTCTGCGTGTGGATGTCTTGCTTAGACGCCCTTGAGGCGAAGACGGAAGCGGGCGCCGCCGCCGCCGTCGATGGGACGCTCGAGCGTGACCGAGCCGCCGTGGGACTCCGCGACGTCCTTGACGATCGAAAGACCGAGGCCCGAACCGGGAAGGTGCCGCGCATCGTTTGATCGCCAGAAGCGGTCGAATACGCGGGACACGTCCTCCGCGGCGACACCCGGGCCGCGATCACGCACCGAGATCTCGCCATTCGCGACGGCGACGTCGACCGTCGCGCCCGGCGGGCTGTACTTCGCGGCATTGTCCAGAAGATTGGTGATCGCGCGGGCAAC
>JALYSZ010000303.1 GCA_030854525.1 Chloroflexota bacterium
GATCAAAGGAGTCGGGCGTTCTCGCCTCGATTACGTCGATCCGCCAGCGCCTGTCGACACCGTCGACGTAGCTCACATAGAGACGCCACCTCCGACCATCGCGCGCAGAAGCGCGCACCGCTCGATAGATGGGCTAGCGAAATCCTCTCGAGTGGATCGCCAGATGGTTTCGAACCGCTCGCCATCGCGGCGTGCGATTCGTAGCTCGTCGCCCCGTTTCGGCCGACGCCAGCGAAGCCGATAGACCAGAAAGAGGTCGTCGCCTTCTGAAAAAGCACTGGGAGCGCCGGCCCAGTGCCCGATGCCAGACCTTGGCGGTGGCGCAACGACGGTCCCCAGCGTCGGGTCAGGTCTGCGATCCACAAACCTCGCCCGTCGCCCAGCTCAGTTGGACTTCAGGAACCCTCTGATGGAGCTCGTAACCCGATCGATCTGCCCGTCAGTGAGCTCTGGGTACATGGGAATGGAGAGCACCTCATCTGCGAGCGCCTCGGTTACCTTGAAGTCGCCCTTCCGATAACCTAGGAACTCCGCGGCGCGCTGCAAGTGGATGGGCACGGGATAGTGGACCTGCGTGCCGATCCCGAGTTCCGTGAGGTGCTGACGAAGTGGATCCCTGCGGCCTCCGGGAACACGAATGCAGTAGACATAGAAAACGTGCCGGCCGTCGTTGGGTATTTCCGGAGTAACCACGCCCGAGTCCTTGAGAAGTTCGTCGTACGCCCGCGCGATTTCGCACCGTCGTCGAGTCCACTCCGGCAGATAGCGGAGTTTGACTCGAAGGATCGCCGCTTGAATCTCGTCAAGCCTCGCGTTGTATCCGACAACCGGGTGGTAGTAACGCGTCGATTGCCCGTGTTCACGCAAGGCGCGAAGCTCTCCAGCCAGGCCGTCGTCGTCGGTTGTGATGCTGCCGGCTTCCCCGTACGCGCCGAGGTTCTTCGAGCAGTAGAACGAGAAGCAGTTGACCTTGCCGCCTGCGCCAGCCACCTTTCCGTCATCGAGCAAAGCGCCATGGGCTTGAGCCGCGTCCTCGATGATCGTGATGTTTCGGTCCTGTGCCAGACGACGGAGAGGGTTGAGGTCGACCGTTCGTCCGTAAAG
Organism: Chloroflexota bacterium; assembly: GCA_030854525.1. The sequence continues at coordinate 1,105 of JALYSZ010000303.1, forward strand.
ATGCACGGGGATGATCGCTTTAGTGCGCGGCGTGATCGCCGCAGCGACTCCCGAGGCGTCCATGAGCATGGAGTCCTGGTCGACGTCCACTAGGACGGGACGTGCGTTCGCATACAAGATTGCTTCGACGGTTGCGAAAAAGGTGAAAGACACAGTTATGACTTCGTCGCCGTTTGAGACGCCGCAGGCTCGGATCGCGAGCTGCAACGCGTCCGTACCAGAGCCGACCCCGATCGAGTGCCTCGTCCCTACATACGACGCGAATTCCTTATCGAACGCGCGAACATTCGGACCGATAGTGAGTTGCATGCTCTCAAGCACATCGTCAATTGCCGCTCGCACCTCGTCGCGGATTGTCGCGTACTGAGCGCGCAAATCGACGAGCGGGATGTCCTGCGCCCTTAGGGTCACTTCGTTTGGAGCCACTGGACCATGGTTGGGCCGCGGGCCTGTAGTGCTGCGACTATCCCCTCGAGTGTCAGTCTGCCGGACTTACACGACAAGCGCACTGTCACGTATAGGAATGTACCTTCCGCAAAATCCGGGCAGCATGAGTCGATCTGGCGCACAGACGTTTGACCACGAACCTCGAGTAGCCGACCACGGGAAGCGCCCGGAGGCGAGCGCGTAGGTTCTGCGACGAGAGCTGCCGGCCTCGCAAGGCGGACGCCCAGCAGCGTGGCGGCGCCGCCGCATCCAGCATCCGGCATCGACCTCGCACTCTCTGGAGCGTGTGCGCTGTCGGCGTCTGAGGCCGCACGCCGCCTTGGCACCGGACCGAATCGGTCCGGAAGCGAGACTCCGTCATCGGTGGCGAGTTCTCGGGAATCGCGGCCCGATCACTTCGAGCGCTTGCGTATCGCCCTCTTGTGTGGTTTTGTCTCCGTCGGCTTAGGCGAGATCAAAAAAGCCGCCTCCGGCGTATCGCTAACGAGTGGCCGGAGCTCGGAGATCACTTTCGGGACCACCTTCTTCGCGACCGTCCAGAGCATGTCGGTCGTTTCATCGGGATCTTCTTCGAGCCTCGCCCATGGGACGTCGAGCGACTTGCGTAACGCAGGGCTCAGATCATGCGAGGCCTTGCGCATCGCGCTGATGCGATCGCGAAGCATCTTCACGTCGACCTCGTCGTCGAGCACCTGTTTCTTCGGATAGCGGCCCAGGGCGTACACCCACTGCGCGTTCTCGAGAACTGCGACCGCGGCCGCGCGGTCGCGACTGGTGACCTTCGCCACGGCGGGGAAGGTTAACGGGTCTAGGCCGCGAGGGTCTCGTCCTCCGTGGCCGCGGTGCGTGCAGGCGCTTCGCGTAGGAATGCCACCACGATCAGCGCCACCGCCGCAGCCGCGATCCCGAACGAGAACGTGCTCGCGGTCGCGATGCGGCGACTTCGGCATCTTGACCGGGATCCAAATGGCGCTGCAGCAAATGCAGATCGAGCCCGACAAGCTCGCGGTGTACAGCGGGATCGGCTGCAGCGGAAAGACGCCGCACTACATCAACGGGTACGGCTTCCACACGCTGCACGGACGCGTACTCACTGTCGCGACGGGCGGGCGTCTCGCCAACACCGACCTGACCGTGATCGCGCTCGGCGGCGACGGCTATGGGATCGGTGCGGGCTACTTCGTCGGCGCGGGCCGGCGCAACGCCGACTTCGCGTACATCGTCCACAACAACAACGTCTACGGACTCACCAAGGGCCAGGCCTCACCCACCCTGTCCAAGGGCAAGAAGACGAAGTCGATGCCCGAGCAGGCGATCCAGGACGGCATCAACCCCGTCGCGATGGCCGTCGCGTCGGGATACACGTTCATCGCGCGGGGCTACGCGCTGGAGCCCAAGTACCTCGCGTCGATCATCGTGAAGGCGATCCAGCACAAGGGATCCGCGCTCGTCGACGTACTCCAGACGTGCCCCACGTACAACGACCTCTACACAAAGGAGTGGTACGAGGGCGCTGATCTTCCCGAGAAGCGCTCGCGCCTCTACAAGCTCGAGGACAAGGGCTACGACGGGATCGTGACGGACCCGACCGACGCGCAGGAGATGATCACGAAGAAGGCCGCAGCGGTCGCGCGGAGCTACGAGGCCGACCCCATCCCGATCGGCATCTACTACCAGGTCGAGCTGCCCACATACGAGGACGCGGTCGGCCAGCGGATCCCCGCATACAACGAGAAGCCGCTCGTCGAGCTGGACGTCTTCCATCGCGACGTGACTCCGCTCCTCGAGGCGATGCGCTAAGCCGACTCTGTAACCCCGCCGACCCGACCCGCGATTGCGATCTGGCTACATTCCGGGCGTGGAAGGCCCTGCGCTCGAGCCCGCTTCAGCCGCGCGCGCCGAAGCGGCGCTGCCGCGTCCACCGTCTTTGGAGCTGTGGATCGCGTTTGCCGTCAGCGTCATCCCACACGCCCTCGCGCTCTCGATGGGCGGGTACGGACCAATGATCGCGAACGCGCCGCTCGCCGTCGTCGTCACGATCGCCGACGTCGTCGCGATGGTCATCGCGTATTTCCAATCCCGCGAGGACTCGCACGCTGGGCGCTCGTCGCACTGGGTGATGTGGGCGACGATCGCGGTCGGCGGGCTCTGGCTTGTCTACGCCGTGTTGGTCGGGGGCCTCATCCTGCTCGGCAAGGTCTTCTGCATCAGCCAGAGCTGTCGCGCGCCGATCCGCTAAGCGGCGTCATTTCTTCCGCTTCCGCGCCGTCGCGATCTTCTTCTTTGCTTTGGGCTTCTTGGGCTCAGGCGAAATCAAGAACGCCGCCTCGGGCGTATCGCTCACGAGCGGCCTCAACTCGGCGATCAGCTTCGGGGTGACCTCCTTGGCCATGCCCCAGAGCGCATCCGGGGTTGCGTCGACGTCGGCTTCGACCGTGTCCCAGGGCACGTCGAGCTTCTTTTTCTGAGCTGCGCTGAGATTCCCTGCGGCCTTGCGCATCGCCTCGACCCGGTCGCGGAGCATCTTCACGTCGACCGGATCGTCGAGCACCTGCTTCTTCGGATAGCGGCCTAGGGCGTAGACCCACTGCGCGTTCTCAAGGACCGCGAGCACGGCTGCGCGATCGCGCGCAGTGAGCGCCGCCACTGCCGAAGGCTAGGTCGTCACCGCGCTTGAAGTCTGCGGAGCGGCGATCGGCTCGACGCCGACCGCCGCTCCGGCCGCGTCATCGCGCTTTTGCGTAGTTCGCCATGCCGCTGAAGTCGAGCAACACGCAGGCCTCGTTGCCGACCGTCCATGCGTCGTGACCCGGGGCGATCGTGAACGCGTCACCGGGACCGATCTGGTCCTCGATGCCGTCGTCCATGCGGACGGCCATGCTGCCTGAAAGGCAGTAGCCGGTGTGCGCAGACTCGCAGCTCTCGGTTCCCGCGATTGGCTTAACGTGCTCGGACCAACGCCATCCCGGCTCGAAGGTGCCTCTGCCGACGTTGACTGATCCGAGCTTCACGATCTGGACCTTTCCCTTGGCCTTGAATGGACGCGTTTCATCGGGCTGATCGAGGTTCTTCTTCTGGAGCGTGGGTTGATCCGTGCGAACTGTCGCCATCGCATTCCTCCCCGCCGGTTCGTGGCGAGCCGATACTAGGCGCGCGGTCAACAAGCGAGCGCTCTACGCCGCGAGCGTGTCGTCCTCCGTGGCCGCCGCGCGGGCTGGTGACTCGCGTAGGAACGCCACCACGATCACGGCGACGGCCGCGGCCACGATCCCGAACGTGAAGGTGCTCGCGATGGCGATCGAGAAGGCGCGGTGGATGGCCTCAACGATCGCCGGGACGAACGGCTCGAGCTGCGCTCGCGCAGCTGCCGGCGCGGCGGCAAGTATCGCTTGTCCGAGGTCTCCCACGCCCGAGAGCCGACCAACTATCGTCGCGCTCCCTGCGCTCGCGAAGCCCGCGGCGACCTGCGGGGGCACCGAGGACGCGAGCTCGCGAGGCAGCTCCTCGACCAGACGTGAACCAAAGACGGTGCCAGCGATCGCGAGCCCGACGCTGCCGCCGAGCTGCTGGAACAACGTGAGGCTGCTCGTCGCCGTGCCGATCTGTCGCGGCGCGACGGCGCCTTGCACCACGAGCGTGAAGATCGAGAACATCGGGCCGACCCCGAGCCCCGTGATGAACATCCACACAAATAGGACGGGCAGGGGCGTGTCCGCTCGGAGATTCGAGAGCAGGAACAGCCCGACGCCGAGCGTGATCGCAGCACCGAGCGCGAGGATCTTGTACCGACCGGTGCGTGCCACGATCTGGCC
>JALYSZ010000209.1 GCA_030854525.1 Chloroflexota bacterium
CCCCCCCGGGGCGGGTCCCCGGGGCACCCGCGGCTCGCGCACAACCCGCTCGCCCGTGCCACCCGCACACGCTCCTGCTTCGCCGATCCGCTGCGTTTCCTAATAGGGCTTCGGTCACCCTTTACGCTGTGCTGACTAATCCGAATGCGATAGGGGTGCTATTCCGCATGTCGTTTAGGCAACAGACGTAAGAGTTGGCAACGTCTCAAATCAGTTGCCCGGCGACCGGAACGGGGATGACACTTCGTTCGTCTAGGGAAGTGGACGATCAGCGCCGAGCGAGCATGCGACCGCTGTACGGCATGTAAGTTGCTCGAGCTTAGTGGAGCGCACTAGAGCGCTCGGGGAGGCGCAACAAGACATGGCGGTAATCGCGCGAAGTGGTGAGCAAACACGGGCGCCGCGTCGCGGCGTCTGGATGCTTGCTGTGGCCCCGATAGCGGCGGTCGCGCTCGCGGTCGGCGCCGGCTTCGCTGTGAATGCGGCCTACGCGAACCGTGCTCTCCCCGGCATGACGGTTGGTGGCGTCGAGATCGGTTCGCTCGAGGCAAGCGCCATTCGCGATCGCCTCGGCTTAGAGCTCGCGGCACCGTGGGCGATGTCCACGGTCGCGCTCGTCGACCAGTCGCGGACGTGGCAGGCGACGAACGCCGACCTCGGTATCGCGCCCGACCTCGACGGGGCTGTGACCTGGGCACTGACATACGGGAAGACCGGAAGCGTCTTCGATCGGCTCGGGGCCTGGATCGATGCGGTCCGCGGCCAAGCGAACGTTCCATTCGCGATGCGTGCTAAGGGTGACGCGCTTGATCGATGGGTGGCGGCCGCCGCTCGCGACACCGATCGCGCCCCGGTCTCCGGTGAGCTTCGGATCGGCGCTACCGGTCTCGCGGCGACCCGGCCCGCGCTCGGCCGTGAAGTCGATCGCGTCAGCACGGTCGCCGCGCTTCTCGCCGCCGACTCACTCGGCGACCGCGTGGTCACCTTGCGCGTCCGCACCTCGTACCCCGCCGTCGACGCGTCAGGCTTCGACGAGGCGTATGCGCGAGCAGCGGCTGCGATCACCCCGGTCACGGTGCGTGTCGAGGATCGGACGTTCACCGAGAACTCGACCTATCTCGCGAGCCTCCTCGCGATCGACCGCGTCGTCGCGAAGCCCGGTGACCTTCCGGCGATCTCGCAGGATGCGATCGTTCCGGCGATCCGGTACCGCTACCAGGTCTCGCTTGTCAACGAACGCGTCGCGAGCTGGGCCGCCGCACTCGCCCTGGTGCTCGATCACCCGGGCAAGAGCGCGAAGTTCAATGTGAGCGCCGAGGGCGTGCCGTCGATCATTCCGTCCGAGAGCGGCGTCAAGGTCGATCAAGAGAAGCTTCGCGTCATCGTGCTGGACGAGCTCGTCCGTCCCGCGACGGGCTCGACGCGAGACCTCGCGGCCCCAGCCGCGGTCGACGCATCCGCGTTCACGACCGAACAGGCCAAGGCGCTCCTGCCGAACCTCGTGCGGGCGTCCACCTTCACCACGTATTACCCGCCGAGCCCGGAGCGTCACGCGAACATCTCGACGGGTGCCTCTCAATTCGATGGGGTCGTCATCCTGCCGGGCCAGACCTTCTCGTTCTGGGAGCTGCTCGGGCCAGTGACCACCGCGCGCGGCTACGCCTTCGCCGGCGCGATCATCAACAACCGCTCCGAAGACAACGTCATCGGCGGCGGCCTGTGCCAGGTGTCGACAACCATCTTCAACGCCGTCGCGGCGCAGGGCTACGAGATCGTCGAGCGGCACGCGCACGGTTACTACATCGACCGCTACCCGATCGGCTACGACGCGGCCGTGTTCGAACCAGGCGTGGACTTCAGATGGCGCAACGACACCGCGAATCCGGTGTTCATCTGGTCGTGGAGCGACTGGACATCCGTCACCATCGATGTCTGGGGGATCCCAACCGGTCGCACGGTGGTGGTGAGCGCTGCGACGCAGAAGAACTTCGTGCAACCCGCAGCGGACCAGCCCGCGGACCCGCACTTCCCGAAGGGCGTCACGGTCGCCGGCCGCGACGTCTTCAAGACGCGGACGGTCTACGAGAATGGCAAGGTGCTTCACCAGGACTTCTTCTCGAGCCACTACGCCCCGGTTTGGGGTGGCCCCCTGGTCCCGCCGGACGCACCGAAGCCCTAACGGGAGCCTCCAGACTGGCCTGAAAGCGCCCCAGATAACGGCCTAGCAGACAGGCCGTTAGACGCGTGGTGGGACGGCGCAGCGCAAAGGACACCGCGAAGCTGATCGAGGAAGTCGCGCGCGGCGACCGCCTCCTCGAGGACATCAAGGACCCCCAGCTTCGCGAGACCGTGCGGCTTGCGCTGCGGCTCCACAAGGATCCCTACAGCGGCCCCGACGCGAGGACCCGCTCTCGAATTCGGTCGCGCGTCCTTTTTGGGCTGCAGCCACGGGGAGCCACGCTCGGGGATCGTGTCGCCGTCACTTTCGAAGTGCTCGGTCGACCGACGCCGTACGCGATGCGCGCTCTCGCCGTCGGCCTCGCGGTCGTGGCCATCGGCGCGAGCACCGCTGTGATGAGCGCGGGCACCGTCGCTGATGACGCCCTCTACTCCGTGAAGATCACTTCCGAACAGGTCCGACTCTCGCTCGCGACGTCACCGGAAGATCGCGCGGTCGTAGAGCTGACGATCGCGGAGCATCGCCTCGCCGAGGCGACCGCGCTCGCGACGCTCGGCAACGAGGACGACGCGATCGTGGCAACGAGCGAGTACGGCGAGCACCTGGCCAACGCGGCGGCCGAGCTCGCACAGATCGAGGCGCTCCAACCGGAAACGGCGACGCTGGTCGTTCAGCTACAGCAGCGGATCGACGAACATCGCGCCGCCGCCGCGGCGGTCGTGGCGCGACTCGCCGAGGATCCGACCAAGGCTTCGGCGGCCGCGGCGCTCTCGGCCCTGGCGGTGCGTGGCTCGCCCTCCGCGGATCTCAGCCCGGCCGCGGCCATCGCGCAGGACGCGGCGGACGCCGCGGACGAGGCCGCGTCGGTCGCGGAGCGCATGGCCGTCCCGGTCCGCACCACGGATGGGCCGCGGTCGTCCACGGGCGGGAACCAGAACGGCGGGTCACAAAATCAGCCGACGACATCGAGCGCCGGGCCGGCGCGCAACGACAACGCTCGCGCGAGTGACCAAGCCTCCAAGAAGGAGCGTACGGCCGGGTCGGCGCGAAAGGCCGCTGACGAGGCGAAGGCTGCCGCGAAGAAAGCGAAAGAAGGAAGCCGCCGGACGCCGGCACCTAAGATTCGAGACGACTCGAAAAATCAGAACGACTCGAACAATCAAAACGACTAGCTAGCCACTAGCATCGCGTCCACGACGTGACCCCCCAACGCCGCGCCGATCTTGCGTACGTTGCCGCGATCCTCATCGGCGTTGGCTTCGTCATCCTCCTCGGACCCCTGGAGCGTCGCCTCGAGATCCTTCACATCAACGACTTCTCCGGTTTCTGGGCCGGGCCGCGAGCCGTCCTCGCCGGCGTGAGTCCGTGGGATCCGGCGAGCTACCCCGCGGCTCGCATCGCCTTCGATACGCAGCGCGACGACGCCTCCGTCTTGAACTACATGCCTTGGACCGTCGTCGCGCTCTTGCCGCTCGGTCTCCTGCCGCTCGATGTCGCGGCGTGGCTGTGGATGGCCCTCTCGATGATCTGTGCGGCCGTTGCGCTCCGAGCGCTGCTGCGCGAGTTCATGCCGGGCCGTGCCGTGGTGCACGGCGCGCTCGGACTCGCGCTCTTCGCGGGCCAGCCGGGCTTTCACACGATCGTCCTCGGGCAATGGGCGCTTCTGCTCATGTCCGCCGTCGCGGCGATCGCCCTCGCGGTTCGCGCCGGTCACGCGCGGCGCGCTGGCCTTGCCGCCCTCGCCCTGCTCGCCAAGCCGCAGCTCTTCGTGTGGACCGCGCTCGGACTGGCGATCCCCGCCTTCGTCGACGCGCGCTATCGCCGGTTCGTGACCTTTGCGGTCGTGCTCGCGGGGGCGCTCGTCGTGTCGGCCTGGCTCGCGTTTCCCGACTGGTTTCCCGCATGGATCTCCGACATTCCGGCGCGCCGCACCGGCCGCTCCGCCGTCCTCCTCTCCGCGTTCGGCCAGCTCCTGGGCACGCCCGGTCGCGTGCTCGCGATCGCGGTCATCGGCGCTGGCCTCGTGCTCGCGTCGCGATTCGTGCCCGGGAGCGACCCTTGGCTCGCGATGTGGCTCGCTCTCTCGAGCGCAGGCGCGATCTACAGCTGGTCGTACGACCACGTGCTGCTCTTCGTTCCGGTCGTGATCGCATCGGGCGTGCTCGCCGCAGGGGGCCGGGAACGGGCCGCCCGGCGTTTCGCCCTCGGCGCCGCGCTCGTCTTCCTCGTGGTATCGCCGATCTTCTACGGTGTCGCGGTCCTGCGCCACGACGAGACGTTCAGCATCGCCGTGCCCGTCGGATTGTTCGTCGTCATCGCGTGGTCGCTCTGGCCTTACCGCCGTGGCGCCCTAGTCGGCGAGCGACCTGCGCAACAGATCCAACCCGCTTAGGAGCGCGCGGCGGCGCCCGTCGGCGGGCGAGCGGAAACGAATATCCAGGCGCTCGGTTCTCCCCGGCACGATCGCGCGGAGCTCACTCGTCTCGGTGCCGTACGGCGTCACGAGGACGACCTCACCGCCGAGTCGTCGTCCTTCACTCTCGAGCGTCTCCGCATCTGCGGATGGCCGGACGATAGCGCCGGCGAACCAGCGACCGGCATCAGGCGCGTCCGAGAGGGCGCGCGCGATGTCGCCCGCGGAAAGCGACTCCGCCACCGCGACGCGCCACCGTCGCGCCTCGAGGCCGCGGCCGATGACCGCGGGCAGGGTCTCGTCGTCGGTGCCCCACACGTACGCCCCGAGCCGCTCCCGGATCGTCTGCTCCATTGCCGCGATGCGCGCGTCGGCTATTTGGGGCGACGTCCCCTTGTCGGCGACGCGAACGTGCACGCCGTCGTTCTTTGCGTACGTCGCGACGGTCGGGCTCGTCGAGCGCACGAGCTCCGCGAGCTTCTCCTCGACGGCGCTCTCGCCGATGCCGAGGAGCTTCAAGGTCCGCCACCGGAGCGCGCCGCCTCTGGTCAGCGATGGCTCGACCGACTCCCACATCGGCGTCATCTCTCGCGGAACACCGGGCATGGCGACGATCCGCTTGCCGTCCTTCTGGACGTCCCAGCCCGGCGCGGTGCCGTTGGGATTCGGGAGCGCGCGTGCGGATGGGATAAGCCAAGCCTGCTTTCGATTACGCTCGGGCATCACGATGCCTCGCCCGGAGAACCACGCGACCAGCTCCGCCTCGAGCGTGGCGTCGACCTCCGGAGTCTCGCCGAGAGCGGCCGCGATCGCCTCGCGCGTGAGGTCGTCCTCGGTCGGCCCGAGACCTCCCGTTGCCAGCACGAGGTCGCTCCGGGAGAGGGCTCGCTCGAACGCTTGCTTGGCGCGCGCGAGGTTGTCTCCGACCGTCTGCATATGGAGGCAATCGATGCCGAGAAGGGCCAGCCGACCCGCGAGGTAATTGGCGTTCGTGTCGACGATCTGGCCGAGGAGGAGCTCCGTCCCGATCGATAGAACCTCAGCTTTCATGAGTGCGGAAGGCCTTTGGACGCTTGCTTGCCGATGGGGTTGGCATGTGGCTTGCTGCCTCGTGCATCACAAGAAGAAATCCCAACCCTTCCCTTCCTCACCACGAACCCCGGCCGCAAGGTCGGGGTTTTGTGGTCGTATGGGGTCGCGCGGCCAAGCCAGGGGGCTAGGGTACGCTGCGGCGACAGACTATCCGGAGGTGCTGCGTTGGCCAGCGGCTATTGCGTCAAGTGCAAGGCCTCGCGTGAGATAAAGGACGCGCAGCAAATCACCATGAAGAACGGGCGCCCGGCGACTCAAGGGATCTGCCCGGTTTGCGGGACCAAGATCTTCAAGATCGGCGCCTCGACCTAGGCGGCGGTATGCGTCCTGCCGCACCTCCGCCCGGAGGTGCGCCCATGAAGGTTCGCGAGCTCATGACAAAACAGCCGACGACCGTCGAGCCGGACGCGACGCTCGGTGAAGTGGCCACGCTCATGAAGCAGGAGGACTGCGGCTCCATTCCGGTCGTCGAGGGCGGGCGCCTCGTCGGCATCGTCACCGACCGTGACATCGTCATTCGCGGGATCGCAGCCGGCGTGGACCCGAAGACGCAGCGCGTCAGCAAGGTCATGTCATCGGACCCGGTCACCGTTGGTCCGGATGAGGACGTCGCCGAGGTCGAAAAGAAAATGGCCGATCGCCAGGTCCGCCGATTGCCCGTGGTCGAAGGCGGGAAGCTCGTCGGCATCATCGTGACCGCGCAGGTCGCGCGTGCGGGCGACGACCGGAAGATCGGCGAGACACTCAAAGAGATCAGCGAGCCCAGGAGCGGCCGAGGCTCGCACGCGCGCGGTTAGCATTTGGTGGACAACTCGGTTGGTGGTGCTGCTCGCCCGTCGGTACCATTTTCGCGGGGCCAGTAGCTCAGCGGTAGAGCAGGAGACTCTTAATCTCTTGGTCGTGGGTTCGAATCCCTCCTGGCTCACAAGCGGCGCGGAATAGTCGCGCGAGATCGCTGTTTACCGACACGTGAGCGATGAGAGTCGGCCGCGACGTTCGTTCGGCGGATTCAACGAAGGCGTCATCGAAGACTTCCGATCGCATCACGGCCAGATCACCAAAGGTCCATTCACCGGGCGCTCACTGCTGCTGCTCACCACGCGCGGCGCGAAGTCCGGCCGCGAGAGGACCAACCCGCTGGCCTTCACGCGTGATGGCGACCGCTACGTTGTGATCGCGTCGAAGGGCGGCGCGCCGACCAACCCCGACTGGTACCGCAACCTCCGCGCGACCCCGCGAGTCACCGTCGAGGTGGGCCCGGAGCGGTTTGAGGCGAACGCCAGGGTCGCCGAGGGCGCTGAGCGCCGCCGGCTCTACGACCTGCAGGCGTCGCGCATGCCGGCGTTTGCGGAGTACGAGCGGAGGACCTCGCGCGAGATCCCAGTCGTCGTTCTGGAGCGGGCCGCCTAAGGCGCCGCATCCGTCCGGCGGCGCGGCGCGTACTTTCTGGCAGGTTGAGCAAGCGCCGGTCCGTCCTCGTCGCCGCGTTCGGTGCGCTGGCCGCCCTCGTCGTCGTCCTCGTCGCGGCCCTACCGTTCGCGCTGACCCATCGCCAGGACCTCCCGCTCGAGCGCGTCTACGGCGACGCGGCCGTGTCGGTCGTGTCGCGGATCCTCGGCGGGGACGCCACAAATCCCGTCGCCAACGACCAGCGTGCCCTGGCGACCGGCCGCGCGGCGTACACGGGCTCCTGCGCGGTCTGCCACGGCGCGAAGGGCGACGGGCGCGGCGTGTTCGGCCTGACCACCTATCCCGGCGCGAGCGACTTCACAAGCGCGGCCGCGAAGGGCAAGACCGACGCGCAGCTCTTCTGGATCGTCAAGAACGGCCTCGGCTTCACTGCGATGCCAGCGTTCGGCGGCCAATACAAGGACGACGAGATCTGGGCGATCGTCGCATACATCCGTGCGCTACAGCGCGGCAGCGCCAGCGCACTCGCGATTCCCGCACCCACCATCGCGCAGCTCGCCGCGGCCGATCCGTCAGTAAGTCGCCAAACACGAGGTGCGGCGATCTACTTCGCGCTGGGCTGCCATCTCTGTCATGGGCCCGAGGGCGACGCGCCGGGCGATCTCGCGATCCGCGGCCGTATCGAGACCGAGATCGTGCGGACGGGCGACGACCGCGGCATGCCGGCGTACGGCAGGGACCTCATTACCAACGCTGAGCTCGCCGACCTCGAGGCCTACCTGCTCCGATTCGCGGCGATCCCCTCGAGCCCGGACTGAGCCCGGAGCAGCGAGAGCGGATACGTCGTCCCCCGCCACCGCACGCCACGCGTCTCAGCGAGATAGACCGACCGCGCGATGGCCCAAACAAAGCACGCCGCTGAGAACGGGAGGAGCAGCGCGACCACGAGCGTGGACGGTGTCAGCGTCAGGGACATCGACTGGCGGTACGCCTCGAGGAGCCCTGCGACGAGGCACGCGACCACGATGGCGAGCAGGACACGGTCGATTCCGCCGAGAAAGATGACGCCGACGAACGGCCAGATCATGGTCGCGATGAGGAAGAGAACGACGAGCGTCGCATCGATCACGCGGTATTCCATGCTCGGGTACAAGCTCTTTTCGAGCCCGGATATCGCGGCGCCGAGCGACGGGTACCACTCGACCGCTAAGAAATCGTTCCCGTTCAACACGCGCTGCCTGAACCCGAAGCCGCGCAGACGCCGGCCCAGGCGAATGTCGTCATCGGGACGGAGCGAGAGTGCGCGCATCGTGCCGATGCGTTCGTACGCAGCTCGACGAACGAGATTGAACGCGCCGATCCCCACGCCGCGCTTGCTCTTCGGGTCGTTCGCAAGGTGGGCGCCCCAGAGCGCGATGAAGGCGTAGCCGAAGAACGCGACGAACGCGCGGAGCGCAAGCCCGCGCGCGACCAGGCGGGGCGCGAGCGTGAGGTGGTCAAGCCCCTCGGCCTCCGCGTACGCCACTGCCCGCCGAAGGGCGCCTTGTGCGAACACGACGTCCGCATCGCTGAACAGCAGCCACTGCCCGCTTGCGCGGTCGGCCCCGCGCCACAGCGCGTGGTTCTTGCCCAGCCATCCCGCCGGCAGCGCGTCAATGCGAATCACGACGACGCGAGGATCGTTCGCGGCGATCTCGCGCAGCACCTCGCCGGTCGCGTCGCTCGAGCGGTCGTCCACAACGACGATCTCGAGACCGGGGTAGTCCTGCGCGACGAGCGATCGGAGTGCGCGTCCGATCGCGGCGGCTTCGTCGCGCGCCGGCACAACGACCGAGAGCGTTGGCAGCGTCGAACCCTCCGGAACCGCGGGCAGCTTCGGTATCGCGCCCCGATTGCGGACGAGCAGTACGAAGGGGACAACGACTGCGAGGAAAACCAGCGCGTCGAAGATCGTGAGAAAGAGCGGCAGAGTCACCAGATGAAGCTAGCCCAAGCCTCGCAGTACTCACACCGATGGGGGAGGGTGACCCCTGAATTCCCCCGTTCGCGTCCCCCGCAGAGGCCACGATCGGTACGTTCTGGCCGTTTCTCAGCGTTCCCCGGGTCCCTAGCGTCATCGGCGTGATACGAAAAATGCTCTCCGCTCACGCGCGTGGCGCCATGCCGCGGTACGCCGCCGCGATCATCGGGGCGGCGCTCGTCTACGGCATCGAACAGCTGCTGACCGACGATTTTGCGCGCTGCGCCGTGGCCGACTTCGCGTGGACCGCCGCGGCGATCGGTGCGATTTTCGGCACCGCCCGCGCCGTACGCGCCTCGCGCGGCGACGACCGGGTCGTGTGGCTCCTCTTCTGTGCGGGCTCGGTCTCCTGGCTCGTCGGTCAGCTTCTCCGCGACGCCGCGGAGGTCGGCGGCTTCTTGCTGCCCTCGCCGCTACTCGCCGACCTCGGGTTCATGACGGCGGCGCCGATATGGACGATCGCCCTCGTGTTGCTGCTGCGCCGGCACGGGCAACGGCTCACGCTCTACGCACTCCTCCTGGATGTCGGTGCGGTCGTGCTTACGCTCGTCGCCGCCGTGACGCTCTTTCTGGCGACGACGCTCACCACCGATCTCGGCCGGGACCCGCAGGCGACGGCGGTCGCGGTGCTCTATCCCCTCCTCTACGTCGCCGCGACCGCGGCTGCCCTCTCGGCCGTCTGGGGAATGCCGCAGCGCGAGCCACGCGGCGCGGTGACATCGCTCTTCCTCGGTCTCGGCCTCAACGCCCTTGCGTTCGTGCTCTACCTGCCGGCGAACATCGAGGGCACGTTCAAGGCGGGAACGCCGATCGATGCCCTGTGGATCGTCGGGATCGGGGCAATCGGAATCGCCGGGGCGCAGTGGGTCGAGGACCGCGAGGAGGGGCGGAACAGCCGGCTCTCCGGGGCGGCCACTCACCTGTCGCGCATGGTGCTGCCGGGCATCGTCGCCGCGGCGTGCTCGATCCTGCTGGTGTACACGGACCTTCTCAGGGTCCCTGCGCGTTTTGCCGACCAGATCGATGGCGCGGTCGCGATCACCGTGCTGGTCCTCGCGACGCGAGCCGGCCTCGCCCTGTATACGAACTGGCAGCTCGGCGAGCGCGAGCGACGCCGAGCCGAGCAGCTTGCCGTCCTCTACGACGTCGGTCTCGCGACCGCCGGCGAGCTATCGCTCGACGAGCTCGCGAGTCTCATCGCGCGTGAGGCGACCGCTCTCACGGGGACGGACGGGGCGATGGTCGCGCTTGCCGAGAAGGATCGGGCGCTAGTCGTTCGCGCGGTGCACAACGCGCCCGCGCTGGGCCTCCGCTCGTCCGTCGGCGAGGACCTCCGCGGCATCGCGCTCGAGACCCTGCGCGTTCGTGACATCGTTGTCGCGAGCGATTATCGGGACCATCCCGACAGCAACCCGGCTCTCCACGGCCTGATCGCGTCCGCCATCGCCGCGCCGCTCGTCGCGCACGGCGAGATCGTCGGAACTCTCACTGCGTACGTGTCGCGCCCGCGCGTCTTCTCCGAGGAGACGCGGCGCCTGGTGCGCCTCTACGCGGCGCAGGCGGCCATCGCGATCGCGAACGCGGCTCTTCTCGCTGAGACACGGCGGCTCGCGCGCGACGACGACCTCACCGGCGTGCTCAACCGGCGGAGCCTTCTCGAACGTCTCGAGGTCCAGATCGCTGAGGCGACCCGGCACGGCGAGACC
Source organism: Chloroflexota bacterium (assembly GCA_030854525.1). The sequence goes on from JALYSZ010000209.1 coordinate 10,821, forward strand.
TTCGGCGTGGTCCTGTGCGACGTGGACGGGCTCAAGGCCGTGAACGACTCGGCCGGCCACCTCGTCGGCAACGAAGTCTTGAAGACGCTCGCCCGCGCGATGCGGCAGGCGACGCGGGCCGAAGACGTCGTCGCCCGCTTCGGCGGGGACGAGTTTGTGCTCCTCCTGCCCCGGACCGGTCCGCTGCCGGCCCAGGCGATCGTGGGCCGCATCGCCGCTCGACTGCGCGAGGAGCGCTACATGTGGGCTGGCCAGGCCAACGAGCTGCCGCGCGCATCGTTCGGCATCGCGTGGTTCCCAGTCGACGGGCGCGACGCGGACGCGCTCATCAGTACCGCGGACGCGCGCATGTACGAAGACAAGGCGCGGGCGCGGACCACGCGGATCATCGCCGTCGCGAACGCCGACTGATTCGGTACGCTCTCCTCCAGAGCTTTGGGAGGAGGAGGGAACCGTGGCGAAGTGCCCCGAGTGCGATGCTGAGGTCACCGTCGGATCAGACGCCGTCAAGGGCGAGATCGTGTCCTGCCCGGACTGCGGCGCGGAGCTCGAAGTGAAAGAGACGGCGCCGCTCGCGCTCGCCCTCGCCCCGGAGGCCGACGAGGACTGGGGTGAATAACAAGCCCCGCGTCGGCGTGCTCCTCTCGCGCGTGCGCGTCGAGGAGAAGCTCCTTCTCGCCGAGCTCGGATCGCGGGGCGTCGAGACGAAGATCATCGACGACCGGGAGCTGGTCCTGGCGGTCGAGCATCGCCCCGAGCTCGGCGTCGACGTGATCCTGGAGCGCTGCATCCAGCACGGCACCGCGCTCTACGCGCTCTCGGTGTTCGACGCCTGGGGCATTCCGACGGTCAACCGCTACGAGGTCGCCGAGATCTGTGGCAACAAGCTCCTTACGACGATGCGGCTCATCCGCGACGGAGTACCGAGCCCGCGCACGCGTGTCGCGTTCACGCCCGAGTCGGCGCTCGCGGCGATCGAGGAGCTCGGCTATCCCGTCGTGCTCAAGCCGCTGATCGGCTCATGGGGCCGGCTCCTCTCCAAAGTGAACGACCGCGAGGCGGCCGAGGCGATCGTCGAGCACAAGGACGTTCTCGGGAACTACCTGCACTCGATCTATTACATCCAGGAGTACATCCAAAAGCCCGGCCGCGATATACGCGCGTTCGTCGTCGGGAGCGAGACGATCGCCGCGATCTACCGCGCGAGCGACCACTGGATCACGAACACCGCCCGCGGCGGCGAGGCATCGAACTGCCCGGTCACGCCCGAGCTAAGCCAGCTCTGCGTGCGCGCGGCACGCGCGGTCGGTGGTGGTGTCGTCGCGGTCGACGTTCTCGAAGCGCCCGAGGGGCTGCTGGTGAACGAGGTGAACTACACGATGGAGTTCCGCAATTCCATCGACACGACCGGCGTCAACATTCCCGCGAAGGTCGTGGACTACGTTCTCGAGGTGGCGAGAGCCGCCCAGTGACGACAAGACGAGCGACGAGCGGCTTTGCCGTGAGGAGCGAGACCCCCAGCCCTGAGCGTGTCTCCGCGGCGGAGCCGCGAGATTGACCAAGGTCGGAGTGGTCGGTGCCGCCGGGTACGCGGGCGGCGAGCTGCTGCGCCTCCTGCTGGGCCATCCGAAGGTCGACGAGATCGTTGCCGGTAGCGAATCGCTCGCTGGGAAGCCGGTGAGCGCGGCGCACCCGAACCTCCGTAAGCGGACGAGCCTCTCCTTCGTGCACTACGAAGACGTGACCAAATGCGACGTGCTCTTTCTCTCGCTACCGAACGGCGCGCACCGCGCGCACGAGTTCGAGGATCGCGCGACGATCGTGATCGACCTGTCGAGCGACCACCGTCTTCGCGACCCAGCCGACTACGACCGCTGGTACGGCTCGCCGCACCCAAGGCCGACCCTCCTCGAGCGTTGGACGTACGGCATCCCGGAGCTCCATCGGAACGAGATCCGTGGCGCCACACGTATTACCGGCGCGGGCTGCAACGCGACCGCGTCGATCCTTGCGCTCCTCCCGCTCGTCCGGGCCGGCGTCGTCGACCGCGGCCGGCCCATCGTCATCGAGTGCAAGGTCGGGTCGAGTGAAGGGGGCCGCGAGCCCAGCGAGGACAGCCATCATCCCGAGCGCTCAGGCGTCGTTCGCTCATTCCGGCCGGTCGGCCACCGCCACACGGCCGAGATCCAGCAGGAGCTGCGTCTTGGCGGGGACGACGTGCGGGTCGATCTGTCGGTGACCTCCGTCGAGCTCGTGCGCGGCGTCCTCGCGACGGCGCATGTCTACACGACGGGCACCCTCGACGAAAAAGCGCTCTGGAAGATCTACCGCGACGCGTACGCCGCCGAGCCGTTCGTTCGTCTCGTCAAAGAGCGAACCGGCATCTGGCGGTATCCGGAGCCGAAGCTTCTCGCGGGAACGAACTTCGCGGATGTCGGATTCGCGCTCGACCCCCGAGGAGAGCGCGTCGTCGCGCTCTGCGCGATAGATAACCTCGTCAAGGGGGCGGCCGGCAACGCTGTACAAGCGATGAACGTGGCTCTCGGTATCGACGAGCAGGCCGGGCTCTCCTTCGTGGGACTCCACCCGTGACGCTCCGCGCCGTCGTCAAGGCCGGCGGCAGCGCCGGCGTCGATCGCGACGCGGTCGCCGATCTCGTCGCCGACGTTGCGCGCTCGGACGAGATCGTCCTCGTGCACGGCGCATCCGCCGAAACGAACAAGCTCGCGGCGGCGCTCGACCATCCCCAGGAGACCGTTGTCTCGCCGTCGGGGCACGAAAGCCGCCGCACAGATCGCCGGACTCTCGAGATCTTCGCGATGGCCGCGCTCGGCGTCGAGAATTTCCTCTACGTCGAGAAGCTCCAGCAGCGCGGGATCGACGCGGTCGGGCTCTCCGGCATATCGGGCCGCCTCCTTGTCGCGAGGAAGAAGGACGTGCGCTCGGTGCGCGATGGGAAGACCATCCTCCTTCGCGACGACTACACCGGAAAGGTCGAGGCCGTGAACCTCCCGCTGCTCACGCAGTTCATCGGAGCCGGACGCGTGCCGGTCATCGCGCCGCTCGCGCTCTCGACGGAGCAGCAAGCATTGAATGTGGACGGTGATCGCGTCGCGGCCGCGATCGCCGTGGCCATCGACGCCGATGCGCTCATCATCCTCACCAGTGTCCCGGGACTTCTTCGCGACAAGGACGACCCACGCACGCTCTTGCCCGAGACGACGATCGCCGAAGCCGAGTCGATCGCGACCGGTCGCATGAAGGTGAAGATCCTGGCGGCGCGGGAGGCCCTCGACGGAGGAGTGGATGAGGTGGTCATTCGGTCGGCGGGCGGAGACCCGAGCGTGCGGACCGTGATCCGGTCATGAGCACGACCCTTCGGTCCACCGCCGATCTCATAGCCGCGGAGGACGCCCACACGTCGGGCCTGTACACCAAGCGCGCCGTCGTACTGGTGCGGGGTGAGGGAGCGACGGTCTTCGACAGCGAGGGCCGTGCGTACATCGACTGCGTCGGCGGTCAGGGCATCGCGAATCTCGGTCACGGCAATGCCGCGGTCGCGAACGCGATCGCGGAGCAAGCGCGGACGCTCGCGTCCTGCACCGAGCTCTTCTACAACGATCGCCGGGCCGAGCTCTACGACGTGCTCGCCGGGATCCTGCCCGCCGCGCTCGATCGGGTCTTTCTCTGCAACAGCGGCACGGAAGCCGTCGAAGGCGCTCTCAAGTTCGCGCGCGCCGCGACGAAGCGCACCGGGATCGTCGCGACGATGCGCGGCTTTCACGGCAAGACCATGGGCGCGCTGTCGGCGACCTGGGGCCCGGAGTATCGGGATCTGTTCGGTCCGCTCGTCCCGGGGTTCTCACACGTCCCCTTCAACAAACCCGAGGTGCTCGACGGCGCGATCACGGCCGATACGGCCGCGTTCATCTTCGAGCTCGTCCAAGGAGAGGGCGGCGTGCGCCCAGCGACCCGCGAGTTCGCGCAAGAGGCCGCGCGGCTTTGCAGCGAGCGTGGTGTCCTTCTCATCCTCGACGAGGTCCAGACCGGTTTCGGCCGGACCGGCACGCTTTTCGCGCTCGAGCACTACGGGATCGCGCCGGACATCCTCTGCCTCGCGAAGTCGATCGCCGGCGGTATGCCCATGGGCGCCATTGCCTTCTCGCGCAAGGTCGGTGACCTGGCCAAGCGCTCGCACTCGACGACCTTCGGCGGGAACCCTCTCGCTTGCGCGGCCGCGATCACGGCGATCGGCGAGATTCGCCGCCTCGATCTCGCCCGGAACGCAAGCGAGCGCGGCGCGCAGCTCATCGAGGGCCTGCGACAGATCCGCAGCGACCGCGTCCGCGAGGTCCGGGGCCTCGGCCTGCTCGTCGGCGTGGAGCTCAAGGAGAACGCGGCAGGCGCGCTCCGCGCGCTGCAAGACGAAGGTGTCCTCGCGCTGGGTGCCGGCCCAACCGTGGTGCGCTTCCTGCCCCCGCTCGTGATCAGCGAGGAAGAGATCGAACGGGTACTGGCCGCGAGCCGCAAGGTGCTCGCATGATCTCCTCGACCCTCCGCTAGCGGCGATGCGTCCGGATCCGGCCGACTTGGATCTCGTCCGTGGCCTCGTCGAGATCCCGAGCGTCTCTCGCCGCGAAGGCGATGCGGTCGAGTGGCTCGTCGCGCGGATGGGCGAGCGCGGTTTTCGCGCGACCGTTGACGATGCGGGTAACGCCGTCGGCGAGATCGGCGACGGTCCGATTCACGTCGTGCTCCTCGGTCACATCGACACGGTCCCGGGTGAGATCGCGGTGCGCATCGAGGGAGACGAGCTTGTGGGCCGTGGCGCTGTCGACGCGAAGGGTCCGCTCGCCGCGTTCGTGGCCGCCGCGACCCAGCCCGTTGCGGGCGTCCGCGTCACCGTGGTGGGCGCGGTCGAGGAGGAGTCGCCGACGAGCAAGGGCGCTCGCCATCGCGCGACCGAGCCGGCGCCGGACTGGTGCGTCATCGGCGAGCCTTCGGGATGGGACGCGGTGACGATCGCGTACAAAGGACGGCTCACGCTCGACATCGCGCTTTCTCGCGAAGCGCGTCACGGCGCATCGCCCGGACCGACGGTCGCGGAGGAAGCGGTCGCGCTCTGGGAACGCGTGCGTCAGTCCGCGAACGGTCACGCCGGCGCGGCACGCCCGTTCGAGCGCCTCGACTGCCGGCTCGAGGGCATCGACGCCGCGCTCGGCGACGGTCTCATCGAACGAGCGCGGGTCCGGATCGGGTACCGCATGCCGCCGGGCGTCGATCCAGGCGAGCTGGAGGCGGCCGCCGCAAGCCTCGCGAAGGATGACGGCCAGACGCGCGTGGTCGTTACCACGCAGGGCAGGGAGGAGCCGGTGCGCACCACGAGAACAAGTCCGCTCGCGCGCGCGTTCGCTCGCGCGATCTCAGCTGCGGGCGGTCAGACGAGCTTCAAAGAGAAGAGCGGAACGAGCGACATGAATGTCCTCTTTCCCGCATGGCGTTGTCCGATGGTCGCGTACGGTCCGGGTGACAGCCGCTACGACCACACACCTATCGAAAGGCTGTCGATCAGCGACTTCGCGCGATCGATAACCGTCCTCAGGGGGGTGCTCGGCCGAGCGAGCGACCGCATAATCTGACGCCTACCTGCATAAGGAGGCGCGCTGGGTGTTCGCGAAGCGCCACACGCGCCAGCGGCTGTTCGTCGCCGGCCTCACTCTCGCGGCGCTCGTCGTGGGTGCGCTCCTCCTCCGGACGGAGTTCTTCGACACGAGCCTTCAGTCGGTCGTTTACGACAAGGCGATCGACATCGGGAACACGACCCTCCGGAACCAGGTGACGATCGTCGCCCTCGACGATGCGACGGTGACCCAGTACGGCCAGCATTACCCTCCGCCGCGCCAGGCGTACACCGATCTCGTCCGAGCGCTCAAGCCGCTGAACGCGAGCGTCATCGCCTTCGACATCGCGTTCTACGACGCCGCGCAGAACCCCGAGGAGGACCGCAGTCTCGCGGCCGCCATCCGCGACGCGGGCAATGTGCTCCTAGCGATGCAAGGTTCGGGCACGGCGACCCTCGGAGACCACACCGAGCGGTATCCGGCCGTCCTGCTTCCGATCCCGGTCCTGCGCGAGGCGGCGGCCGGCGTCGCGACCGTAAACATCCATCCCGACCCCGACGGGCGGGTGCGCTACAGCCAGCTCTTCATCGAGGGGCCTGACGGCACGAGGTACTACTCGCTCCCGCTCGCCGCGGCCGCCAGGAAAGTCCGCGCGGACGTCTCGAACGCGCACCGCGTCGCCGACACCTACACCGTCCCCGCGCCTCTCGGCGACCGCGTGATGCCGATCGACCGGCGAGGCGGCATGTCCATCTACTACGCGGCGCGTCCGGAACAAACGAATCAGACACGCGCGGCCGACTACCCCTGCAAGAACCCGGACTACTTCTGTGTCGTGTCGATGGCGGACGTCATCAACGGTGCGATTCCGCGCGAGCTCATCACCGGGCGTGCGATCTTCATCGGAGCGCACTCGCTCTCAGCGGTGCCGGACAGCTACCCGGTGCCGAACTCGAGCGGCGAGAAGATGTTCGGCGTAGAGATCTGGGCTAACGCCGCACAGTCGATCCTGACGAACCGGTACCCCGTGCTGAAGCAAAGCGATGCCGCGACCCTCGCGCAGCTCCTCGTCGTCACGCTGGCTGGGCTTCTCCTCGTCTTGCGCTGGCGGCTATACGGCTTCATCGGCGCTCTGGTCCTCCTCGTCGCCTACGTCACCGGCGCCTACGTGCTCTTTTCGCTCCAGACTCAAGGGATCATCGGCGCCGGACCTCAGGAGGTTCCGTCGATCGCCTACGTCATCCCCGCGGTCTTCTGGTGGATTATTCTGCTCGGCTATCTGAGCGTCGAAGAGCAGATCACGGTCGCACGGACGCGGAACACGTTCGGCCGCTTCGTCACACCGTCGGTGGCGCGCACCATCATCGACCGCGAGGAGGCCGGGAAGCTCGCGCTCGGCGGAGAGGAAAAGCGCGTCACCGTGCTGTTCGGAGACATCCGCGGGTTCACCACGATCTCCGAGGGACTGACGCCGGGTATTCTCCTCGGCCACCTGAACCGCTACTTCGACGGTATGGTGGACATCGTGAATCGCTACGAAGGCACCGTGAACAAGTTCAACGGCGACAGCATCATGATCCTCTGGGGCGCGCCGCTCGAGGTGAAGGACCAGGCCCGCAAGGCGGTCCTCTGCGCGCTCGAGATGCAGCGCTGGATCGTGTCCGAGCGCGAGAAGGGCGGTCTGGACGTCTCCTTCGGGTTCGGCATCAACACCGGCCCGGTCGTCGCGGGCTTTCTCGGTGCCAAAGGGCGCATGGAGTACACCGTCATCGGCGATGCCGCGAACGTCGCGTCGCGCCTCACGTCGGCGGACATCGCCCGGCGGGACCAAGTGGCTGTGTCCGGCGAGACCCTCCGCGAGATCGGCGACGATGTCGAGGCGGTCGACCTCGGCGCCGTACTGGTGAAAGGACGCACCGAGCCGGTGCCTTGCTGGCAGATCAACCGCCTCGGCCGGGTGGCCACCCCCAAGCCCGCGCCCGCGCCCGACGTCCCTATTGGTCGCGCGGCCATCGCGGGGTATCACTAGGCCGTGCTGGACGACAAGGTCGCGCTCGTCCTCGTCAAGCTCGGGCATCTCGCCGTCCAGAAGGACCGCGAGGCGTACCTGCGCGGACTCGTGGATCTCTGCTCGCAGGCGGTCGACGCCGAGCGATGCACCGTTTACATCGTCAACGGAAAAAAGAACGAGCTCTGGGCTCGCGTCGCGCAACGCACCGCGACCGAGATCCGGCTGCCGATCGGCCAGGGCCTCGCGGGGCAGTCCGCGCTCACCGGCGAGACGATCAATGTCCCCGACGCGTATGCGGACGCGCGCTTCGACCGCAACGTCGACCTGCGCACCGGTTTCCGGACCCTCAACATGCTGGTCGTCCCGGTCTGGGGGACCGACGGGCAAAGCGTTGTCGGCGTGATCCAAGCGCTGAACAAGCGCAACGGTGCGTTCGAACGGCGCGACCAGATGCTGCTCGAGCAGATCGGCGAGACCGTCGGGCCCGTGCTCGAACACATCCCCATCGACGGCTGATGACCGAGGAGCGCCGAAGCCAGCGCGACCGTCGCCGACAGGGGCGCCGCAAGACCGATCGCATCGTGACCGCTGGATCGAAGCTCGATCTGATCTTGGACGTCACTCGCCGGCTCATGTCGATAACTGACCTGGACGCGCTGCTCCGGGACATGGCGACGGTGACGACGCAGCTTCTCGATGCTGACCGCGCGACGATCTTTATCGTCGACCGCGAGCGTGGCGAGATCTGGTCGAGGGTCGCGCTCGGAACGGATGCGGGCGAGATACGACAGGCGATCGGGGTGGGAATCGCGGGCATCGTCGCGGCCACGGGCGAGACCATCAACATCCCAGACGCGTACGACGACCCGCGTTTCAACCCCGAGCCGGACCAGCGCACGGGCTACCGGACCAAGACCCTGCTGACGTTCCCGATGACCGGGCAGAACGGCCGTGTCATCGGCGTGTTCCAGGTCGTAAACAAGAACGCCGGCGGTGAGTTCACCGCCGACGACGAGGAGACCTTGAGCTCGCTCGGCGCGTCAGCGGCGGTCGCGGTCGAGAACGCGCAGCTCGTCGCCGAGCAACGGCGCCTTTGGACCACGCTCATCGAGACCCTCGCCGTGACCATCGACGCGCGGGACCAGCAGACCGCCGGTCACAGCCAGCGCGTGACGCGGTACGCCGAAGTGATCGGGCGGGCGCTCGGCCTCGAGGGGATCGAGCTTGAGAAGCTCCGCGCGGCCGCTTTGCTCCACGACTACGGCAAAATCGCGGTCCGCGACCAGTTCCTGCTCAAGCCCGGCAAGCTCGACGACGCCGAGTTCGAGTATATGAAGGCCCATGCCGAGAAGACCGGAGAATTCCTCGCGCACCTGGTGTTCCCGCAGGACATGCGCGACGTGCCCGTGATCGCGGCGCAGCACCACGAGCGGATGGACGGAAAGGGTTACCCGCGCGGACTCCCGGCGGAGCGGATCCTGCTCGGTGCGCGGATCGTCGCGGCGGCCGACGTGTTCGACGCGCTCACCGCTCCGCGTTATTACAAGCCCGCATACACGCTCGAGAAGACGCTCGAGATCATGGACGGGATGGCCGGCGACCATCTCGACCCGGCCGTCGTCACTGCGGTGCGGCGGAACGTGCACGACCTCGAGTGGACCCTTGACTCGATGAAGCACACGTGGCCGAAGCCCGGCGACGAGGGCATGGAAGCGGCGCCCGAGGCCGGACTGTCGGAGCGCGATCAGGCAGCGCGCTCTGAGGGTTAGATGAAGGTCCGCTTCTGGGGTACGCGAGGATCCATCCCGACACCCGGGCCTCTCACCGTGCGGTACGGCGGCAACACCGCGTGCGTCGAGGTTCGCGACAACACCGGATCGCTTCTCATCCTCGACGCGGGCACCGGGCTACGCGAGCTCGGCACGGCGCTCATGAATGGCGGCGGCGCCCGGCCCTTCTCCGTCGATCTTCTGCTCTCGCACCTGCACTGGGACCACATCCAGGGAATACCGTTCTTCCGCCCCGCGTACGACCCGAAGGCATCGCTCCGCATCCGCGGGCCGAAGCAATCCCGCACGATGCGTGAGCTCCTCGGTCTAGGGATGGACGACCCGTTCTTTCCCGTCGACATCGACGACCTGCCCGCGCAGCTCTCCGTCGGCGAGCTGCAGGATGGGAGCGACGAGCAGATCGGACGGTTCCGCGTCCGAGCCGCGAGCATCTTCCATCCGGCGCCGGCGCTCGCATTCCGCATCGAAGCCGATGATCGCGCGCTCGTTTATGCGACTGACACCGAGGATTCGTTCTCGGGAAAACCCAATCCGGTGATCCCCCTCGCGACCGGCGCGGACACCCTCATCCACGATGCTCAGTTCCTCGAGAGCGACTTCAAACCGACGTGGGGGCATTCCACGATCACCAGCGCGATCGATGTGGCCGTCAAATCGAAGGTGAAGCGCCTCGTGCTCTACCACCATGACCCCGACCGGAGTGACGACGCGCTCGATCGCATCGCAGTCGAGGCGCAGACGAAGGCGAATCAGAAGGTCTCCGGCCTGGAGGTCGTAGTCGCGCGCGAGGGCATGGAGCTCGCGATCTAAGCGAGGCGAGTGTCCATGTAAGAAAGCGACGGAGCGTATCGTCGGACCTGCGACGCAAGGGGAGGTCCCTCGATGAACGCATTGGAAGCTGTCAGCCAGGCTAAGGACGTCATCACCGTTCGCCGGGTCTACGGCGAGCCATACCAAGTGGATGGCGTGACGATCATCCCGGCCGCAAACGTGATGGGCGGCGGAGGAGGCGGCGGCGATACCGCCGGAAACGGCGGCGCCGGCTTCGGCGTGCGCGCCCGGCCCGCCGGAGCGTGGGTGCTAAAGGACGGCGAGGCCAGGTGGCGCCCCGCGTTCGATCTGAACCGCGCCATCCTCGTCGGCCAACTGATCGCCATCGTCGCGCTGCTTGTTACACGCTCGGTCGTGAAGACCTTGGCGAAGGCCAAGCGCTAGCGGACTGATCCCTCGCCGCTTACTTGCCAGCTCGCCGTGAGGCGACCCGCGCCCAAAGTTGTGCGCGCGGATCCGGTATACGACGTTGTCTTTTGCTCAGCAGCCATTAACTGAAACGTCGCTGCGACACATAGACCGCCGCATGTCGCATTTAGTGACGTTGTACGAAACGAGGCTTCCAAAAGTCCACCCCACCTCCCCCAATGCGCACGCGCCGCCGGCCAGGGACTCCATCCCGCCGGCGGCGTCGTGACTTCTAGGACCAGTGCGGCCGGAGTCATCGATGCGCGGCGACGCAAATGACTTGTGACCGTTGTGTCGATACAGTCTCCGCTCCATGAAGATTCATACCAATGACCGCCGCGAGCCCCTTCCGATGGCCGACGCCGTCCGCGGGACCGTTCACGCGGTGCAGTTCTACGAGACGGACGACTACCTCCTCCAGACCCTCTCCGACTACGTGGCCGGTGCATTTGCGGCGGGTGACGCCGCCATCGTCGTGGCCACCGAGGCCCACCGCGCCGCTCTAGAGGATCGCCTCATCGGTCGCGCCATCGACGTGCAAAAGGCGCGCGACGCAGGAACCTATGTCACCCTCGAGGCGAAGGAGCTCCTCAACCGCTTCACCATCGACGGCTCGATAAGCCCGACCCGGTTTGCCGACATCGTGGGCGCGCTGATCACGCAGGCCCGCGGAGAGAGCAGCGCCCGCCAGGTGCGCGTGTTCGGCGAGATGGTCGCCCTGCTCTGGGCTGAAGGTGACCGAAACGGGGCGCTCGTCCTGGAAGAGCTCTGGAACGACCTCACCCGCCGGCTGTCATTCCCGCTGCTGTGCGCCTACCCGGCGAGCTTCTTCTCGACAGACGCTGAGTCGGTCATCCACGTCGCCGACATCAGCTCGCTTCACGAACCGAGGAGTCTGCCGGCGAACTAAGCGCGCAGATCCAGAGCATTCGGTTCAGCGGGCAAGCTACGGTCGACACGGGCGGAACGGATTTCGCCTCGCCACCGCCGCGCGCCTGAGCCGCGTTACGCGAGCGCGATTGGCGACACTCAGAGGTCGGAAACCGTGGGCGAGGAGGGGTTCTCCCCCTCGCGCGACGCTCTTTCAGCTTCGCGTCGACGAGCTCACCCAGACCGAGCACGAGCGCTGGATCGTCTTCGAGAAGACCGCCTGACCCGTCCGCCGGTGTACGCTCCGGTTTGACAAGAAAAAGCCCCCGCGACGTGTTAGCGCCCGGGGGCACGGCACCGGAGGTTGAGTCCAGTGCGAACACAAGATACCGACACCGGCATCACGAGCCTTCAGGACGAGCGCGTCAGGCGCGCGATCGAAGCGGCCCTCGCCGCGCCACGCGAGCCGGCGATTCCCTATGGCGAAGGGATGACGCCCGGTGCACGGGAGCTCGTTGACGAGATGATCGAGGACGCCACCGCGATAGCGCTCGACCTCGACAAAGATGCCGCCGACGCCTTGGCACGGTTCGCGGACAGGATCGCGGGTCGCGACTCGAACGAGCGCGCCGCCCTACTCGCTGCCTTCGTCGCGGGAGCGCGTGCCGGCACCGTTGCGGTCGCACGACAGTGGGTCAAGAAGTCGCCGGCCACGCTGATGGCGTTCTGGGCGCTCCGCGGTCGGTCCCCCGACGCGAAGGAGGTGGAGGCCGCCAAGAAGGAGCGCGACTCGTGATGATCAGTCTCGAGGCGCGCAGGCGCGATCGTGATAGGCGCACAGCGAGGAAGCTCTTCTTTGAAACGATGCGGATCCGGCGACCTCTGCCTACGTTGCCGAAATTCGGCCGTCCAGCCGCTCTCCTCGTCGACGACGCCGGCACCCTCGCGCTCTGGGTGAGTCCCGAGCTCGACGAAACCGACGTGAAGATCGCTGCCTACGCCCTCGCGATGCGGTTCCCCAGATTCGATCGCTCTGACGCGGTCCGAGCGGCGACGATTCGCGACGTCCGGGGCATGATCGAGCGTGACGCACGCCGGCTCGGGGAAGACGTCCGCGCGTTCGTTGATCGGTCCATGCTGGGCCGGGCCGAGGCCGGGTCGTGAGCGCGCCGTGCGAATCGCGCTCGAGGGGAAGTCTTTGGCCTACGTGCGCCGCCCCGATCTTCTTCCCCGGCCGCGGGCAGTCGGCACTGAGCGGGTCCAGGCTCCGCTCGGTGGATCCGCGGTTCCCAGCCTGGCTCTGGCCCAACGTGTGCCCAATTTGGGTGCATCGACGCCGAAATTCAGGGCAGATACGAGCTCTACCCGCAGGCAGCAGGTAACCCGTACCACAATGGTGGTACAGGCCAAGGATCGGGGGGTCAGCACGATGAAAAACGCGGCCGCGCGACAGGAGCCACATCCGGCGGGGGAGCGCAGCGAGACCCTCAGCCAGACCTCCGCTCAACTTGGCTTCGACACATCGAAGCCGTTCCCCGACGTGTTCGCAGACAGCGTGCAGACCGGAGTCGGCCCGTTCGGGGTCCAGCTGACGTTTGCACTGACCGACCCCGAACGGCCCGAACGTCAGGTCGTCAGCCGAGTCCGGTTGAGTCCTCAACTCGCGTTCGTCATGACGCAGATGCTTCGTCGCACGCTCCGTCAGGCACGCGATCAGGGCATCGGCATCACTGTCCCCGAGGAAGTGATGCGGCAACTTGGATTGGAGGATGAGCTCTAGTGGCGATTGAGCTTCGTGCGGTCAATTCATTCCGTAGGGGTTCGATCGGGGCCACGTACAGCGACGATGTCGTGACCATCGTCAACGAAGGGGCGGGCCTCGTCATTCGACGGGAACAGCCGACTCTGATCCACACACTCATCGACGCGATGTTTTCAGGCATGTCGGAGGACGCGGATCACAACCGCGAAGCCCTCGACCTGGCAACCGAATTTGCTGAGTCCGATTGGGAGGCCCTCCGCCGGTCTGACCTGGACCAGTAAGGAGCCGCGCGCTGCGCAACTGGGTAATCACCCGCGGTGACGTCTTCGACGCGCGCCTCAGTCCTGCTCCACCCGGGTCGAGCGTGGCCGGGATCGGCATCGATCAGCGAGGAGACTTCCAGCCAGAGGGGTCCGAACAGCAGGGCGTTCGACCAGTGGTCGTGGTCAGCCGGCAAGCAATCAATGGGTCCAGTCAGGTTGTCATCGTTGTGCCCTGCACGACCTACCGACCTCAGCGCCGCGTCTACCCGTCACAGGTCGTCGTTCGTGCCCCTGAAGGCGGGCTGACAGTTGACTCGGTGGCGTTGTGCGAGCAGGTCCGAGCTCTCTCAATAGACCGAATCATCGCTAGGCGCGGCCAGCTTCGGGTGGCGACAATGCACGAGGTCGACGACGCGCTACGCAACGCACTCGAACTCGACGCGTAGCGGATCGATCATTGTCGAAGGGTCGGACATGGTATGGGCTGCCCTATCCGCTCGGCGGTACGATCACCGACCGGGAGGAGGTCGGCCTGAGTAGTTCACCGACCTGCATGCGGGACGATCAAGTCCGCGCGCTTCTCGAGCGGCTCGGCCGCGCGATGACGAGGATGGATTCGTCACAGCGCGAGCGGCTCGCCCGGCGTGTCCTGGAGGGCGATCCCGATCTCGCGTCGGCGGTGCCCACCCTCATCGCGATGATTCGGAACACGAAGCGTCTTCGGCTGCCGCTCCATCGCGATGGGGTCGGCTAATCGGCCTCGGCGTGCCGCTTCCGCCACTCGGTCCGATGCCGCCGTACCACCTCCAGGAACTGGTCGGAGATCGCGTTGAGCGCTGCGCCTTGCCCGAGCTCGTGGTATTCGTCGAAGGCCGTCATCGCCAAGAGGAGGTATTTCGCCGCGAGGATCAACGACCCGCCTACGAGCGTGTCGTCGAAGTTACTGAAGTCCAGCCGACCTTGCGAAAGCTCGGTGAAGATGTCGCCGACGCCCGAGACGTTGCCGTGGACCTCGTTGGAGTGGAACGCGTAGAACCTGTAGCCGTCGGACTCGCCGACGTGATCGAACAGCTCTTTGTCCGTCATCCCCGTCCAGCTCCACTCGAGCGGATCCTGCGGCCGTCCTTTCGCGTCGGGCGGGCGGAACTTCTTCATCACCGGGATCCCCTCCGCCCGGATACGCTCGTGCTGCTCGTCGAGCGGCTTGCGCGATCGCTCCCACGCCTCTTCAGACATCGTCGGGAATGCCTCACCCGGCTTGTCTTCGCGCACGACCCGCAGCTTGAGGTCTGCCAGGGTGCGCTCGGCGTGCATCACGTACGCGGCTGCGGCTTCGTTTCGGCGTGGGTGCGTCGCCAGGAATCGGAAGTTCACGTAGATCGTGAGGAGCGTGCGCACCGTGGGACCGCTCTCGCGGCCCTGGCCGCCTCTGACGAGGGCGAGCAACGCGTCCGCGAGCCGGAGGAGTTTCGCCAATAGGCCGTTGACGAGAAGATCGGCGAGCGAGTCCGCTGGATGCGGCAGGCGTGCGGAATTGAGGTGGCCGACGTAACGCTCGAGCAGATGGTCGAACGCATCGAAGAACTCGCGTTCGTACCGTTCGGGCACACGCGAATCAGGCACCGCGCGGACGTTCAGATCCGCGGTCGCGACAGGCTCCCTCGTGAAGCGAATCCCGAGTCGCTCACGCAGGAACTGTTGGAGGCCTTGAAGGTTCGCCTGCTGCCAGTTGCGAACACGACGGGCGAGTGAAAGGTCCGCGTCGACCAGGCTACCGCGTCGCCGAGCGACCTCAACGTTGTGCATTAGCGTGCGCGCGAGCTCGTACCCGACGCCGACTTGCCCGACGAGGTCTCGCGGAAGATTTCGCGCGAGCGTCGTTTGGTGATTGGTCCAGGCGTCCCATCGCAGTTCGATCGGAGCGAAACCGTTCGCGGGGCGAATAGGGTTGAGCCAGAGTTCGGTCATCGCGATATTTCCGGCGATCTCGAGACAGACGAGCTCGAGCGCGCCGACAAGATCGCGTCGCTCGCGGCCGGCGACGCGGCGACCGTCGAGCCACCAGACGAGGAAGGCACCACCGGCGCCGCCGAGGAGCACGGGCAGCGCATCGCCGATCCGGCCCGCGACGAACTGGGCGAGCGCGATCAGATCGGCCCAGGTCATCGCGCGCGCCGCGGCCGCCGGCGCTCGAGCCCCATCCGCTTCTCCCCCCACGAATCGTTTCTCGCGCAATGCCCGCCGCTTGCTGGCGCCCTTACCCTAGTCTCGACGCAGCCCGGGTCGCGCCCGATCAGCGCGCGCAAGCTTGGCGGCCTTCAACGCTGAGGCCCGGACACTCCGCTTGCACCGTGAAGGAGGTGCGCGATCAGACTCGCAGCGGCAGAGTGGGATCGGCGTGCGGACGCGCTGGTGGAGCGCGCTCGGCGGTTCTCCGACGAGATCACCGCGAGGGTGGCGCACATTAGGGCCGCGGAGAGTCTCGCCGGCATCACGGATGAGACGCTCGAGAGTGCCTATCAAGAGCAGCTCGAGCTGCTGGATCAGCTAGTTGAGCTGAGAAATCGCTCTCCCGACGAGGCCCGGGGCCGTCGGGCGGAACACACCTTACGGACGATGGGGCTCACCTTTGCAGCTACGCAGGACGAGATCTGCGCGCTGTGGGCGCAGATGGAAATCGCGAGTGGGGAGCAGCCTGGCGGCTGGACGCGCGTGGGGATTCCGCATGGCTACGCCAAGTCGCTGATCGATCGTGCAGCACTGCCGCGGATCCAAATGGTCGATGTCGAAGATCCCGGATGGCTCGAGGAGATCGCCGCCACGGCTAAGGAGCGGCGACGGTTGTCGCCCCGCAGCGACGCGCGGATCGTGCTCTCAGCCTATTTCGTTTGGCTGCGCGAGAGGCACAAGTTCACGGCTGCGCAGACCGCCGACCGCTGGCTCTCAATCACGAGCGGATGGGTCGCCACCCAGGACGCCCCGACCAAACGGGATCCGATCGACCGTGCGGCCTTCGTTGCTTATGAAGAGTGGCGACGAGCGGGGGGTGTGGTAGAGACACTCCTCGAGGAGCGGGTTAGACAACACATCGCCGGGCTGAAACCCGTCTTCCGGAAGAGATAACTCAAACTTAGCCCTTCTTCCGGAGCG
Organism: Chloroflexota bacterium; assembly: GCA_030854525.1. Next base: position 27,527 of record JALYSZ010000209.1, read on the forward strand.
GCAAGAGAGTCGCGACGCTTCCCTGCGCATGGGAATCGCAACGATCGACTCGCCGCCTCGCCGGACGCTCGCTCAACGGCGTCAGGGCCTCGTACTGCGCGTCGCCCGTATTGAACGTGGCTTCACCGTGGAACAGGTCGCTACGAGATCACGCATCACGGCACGCCGGCAGCGACAGATCGAGGTGTCCCGATCAGTCAGCGCCGAGACCGAAGAACGCTTCTGGCAGGCGCTCGCGGACCTCGAAAGCGAGGCGCAGTGAACGGCCGCGCACGCCGCGTCCCATCCCACGAAAAAAGAACTCGCGGAGCCGGCAAGCCCCGCGAGTCCCGAACGGAGGCGGTGGTGTTAGAGCCCACCCCCCCACGCGCAAATAATCCCACACGTCAAGGACCTCGACGTCTCTCTCAGCGAGCTAGAGCGCCGTCGCGCTTTTCCTGCCCGCGGTGTTATCGAGAGGTCGACGAGCTCGTCCCGAGTGAGCTGCTCGATCTCAAGACACTCAGCGAGCTCCGCGTGTGCAGCGACTGCCGCGATCGCGCGAGCGACGAGCCATGGCGATGCGACGAGTGCGATGCGGAAGACATCCCGCTGCTCTTCGATCTGCAGTTCATCGTCGGCGACGACGAGGTGCGCCGCCGCTTCGTCTGCGAGCCGTGCGCGACCGCCCTATTCGAGCTCGAGCGGCGCTACCTGTACGGCCCCGAGGATCCGGACTCGTCCTGCCACGCGTGCGGGCGGTTCCTCGAGGAGCGACGCGTCTGGTCCGTCACGCTGAACGCGATCCACTCGTACGCGGCGCGCGCCCGGATCGATTCGACGCTCCCGGAGGCCCTGATGGCCGAGGCCGTGCATGGCTGATCGCCGCCTCATCGCGCAATCGATCACGGACTCGAGCCAGGTGGCGCAGCTCATCCGCCGCTGCGGGCCGTGGTCGGGGCTCTTTTTCACGTGGTGCCTGCCGTTCATCGACGACGACAGCCGGCTCGACGGGGATCCCGAGACGCTTCGCGCGATGGTGCTCGGACGGTGGACCGAGGTGATCAGCGTCGCCGACGTCACCGAGATGATCGCGACGATGAACGACCTCGACCTCGCGATCTGGTACGAGGTCATCGACAGCCCGGCCGAGCGGTACCTCTACTTCCCCCGCTTCACCGTCCACCAAATGCTGCGGATCGACCGCTATGGCCCGAGCCGCCGGCCGGCGCCTCCCGGGTGGGTCCCGGAGGAGGGGCACCCCTACCACAAGAACGACGACGCGCGTCGGTCCGAGGCCAAGGTCGAGGACCTCAAGGTGAAGAAGCCGCAGCGCGACCGACGACGCACGCGCCGGGTCCCCAAGCGCCGGCCTGCGCCCGACCCTCTGGGCTGCGGACGCTGCAAACAAAGGAGATGCGGTCGTTTTGGCAACCGATGGTCAACCGCTGGTTTCCGCTTTGGCGCCAAGCGGTTCACCAACGGGGACGGAAGACACGCCTCCTCTCGCCTCCCCCCGTCTCCTCTCCTCTCGCCTCCCCACGGCTGAGCGATCGGGCTCAGCGGGGGGCGCGTCTGCAAACGCAGAAGGACGGGGGTACGACGCCAGGCTTCACGCCGACCGGGTGATCGCGGCGGCGACGGCTCCCTGGTCCGACGTGCTCGAACACGTTCGCGAGGGGACGTCGGACTCCACGGTCGCGATGTGGTTCCTCGATGCGCGGCTCGAGCAACGCGGCGAGGCGGGGTACGCCGTCGTCGTGAAGAGCGAGTTCGCCAGGCATCAGGTCGAGCGCCAACGCGGGCTCGTGGTCGAGAAGCTTGTCGAGATCGCCGGGCGGGCAGACCTCAGCGTGGCGATCGAGGTCGCTTCGTGACTATCCGTTGTCACATCCGTCTCCTGCCGGCCGGGCGTCGCGAACCGCTCGGTCGGCGTTCCCTTCGCGCGGGGACCGCCGGCCGGCACGTACTCGGGAGTCGTCGCCTGGGTACGTGCGCCGGCGGACCCCGTCGCTCACAGCTCGCCTCACCGCGCAAGGACGAGCGGCGCGGCGCGCGTGACGTACCCCCCTCGAAAAGCCAGAAACGAGCTGAACATGTTGCTGAGTCCGACGCGGCTATATCAGGCCCGTTTTCACCGAAAATCCCGACCCAGTTCGGACGAGGCGCCGCCGCGACCGACCCCGTTCGCACCGGTGAGGCGCGTCGATGAGCTCCACCGCTACGCCGCTGACCAGATCGGCGCGGCCGCGGCGCTGCGCTTTCGCCGAGTGCCGCGCCGTCTTCACGCCGCGCCGTCGCGACCAGCGGTTCCATAAGGACGTCTGCGCGCGGGCATACGCCCGGCGGATGCGTCGCGCGCGCAACGCGCGAGCCCGTCAGGAGGCGCAGCTGTGACGCCGGGATCCTCCGCGGGCTCGATCACGCCACGCGAGCACGGGATCCTCTCGCTCCTCCAGGGCGGCCGCTCACGATCGCAGGCCGCCGCCGCACTTGGGATCTCGCGCGGCAACCTGAACTGGTTCGCGGCGCAGGCCTATGAGAAGCTCGGGATCACATCTCTCGACGAGCTCCTGCGCCTCGAGCTCCCCGCACCTCGAGACAGGCGCACCGAGCGGATCCGCCGCACCACTCCGGGAGCGCGCCGCGGCGACGTCGCGATCTGCGCGGGCTGCGGGCGTCCGTTCCGTCAGTGGACGTCGCGCACGCTCTTCTGCTCGCGTCACTGCGACATGCGGGTGCGGGCACGACGTCGCCGGCTCTCGACGCGGTCGTGTCTCGTCTGCGGTGTGATCTTCCAGCCATACAACGCGAAGATGCGGCACTGCTCGCGCCACTGCTCCCAGGTCACCGCCCGCGCGACGCTCCGTGATCGAGCGCGGCGCTACCACGCCGACTACGAGGCGCAGACGACGATCTGGCTCGGCGTTCCCCGAGAAACGTCGCTGACTCACTTCGAGCTCCCGGGATCCGCGACATGAGCGATCACCGGCGCGCAGCTGCGAAACCGAAACCCCGCCGCCGCGCGCGGTCCTCAGTCATCGGGCACTTCGCGACGGACGCGCTCATGGCGCACGTGCTCGTCGGTCGCGTCGAGCAGGAGCTCGCCCGCGCCGTCAGCCTCCTGACCGCGACCGGCGAGTTCCTGGACTCAATGACCAAGTCGAAGGCGAGGCTCGAGGCCTGCGTCGACGAGCTCGAGAAGCGCGCGCAAAAGTTCCGGTACTTGCACTAACCGAAATCGCGAGGAGGAAGAAGAGATGCCATTGGATCCGGACATCGAGGCCGGCAACCGGAGGAACCGGGAAGCGAGGGCCGCGCTGGCCGCGACGACCTCACCGAGGACGGTCGTTGTCGCGACGAGGCCGCCCGTCGACGCGCCCGCGGCGACGGAGCACTTCGCAAGCACGACGGTCGAGACACCGACCGGCTTCGTGCCGAAGACGATCCGAGATGCCCTCGGCCTGGTGGACAGCGCATCCGCGGACGACGTTCTGCGCGCGGTGAATGCGACCGAGAGCGCAGCCCGCGCCTCATTGACGGCCGACGAGATCGCCGCGCGGGATAAGATCCGAGCCGCGCTCGGGCTCGCCCAGACTGCGACCTACGACGAGGTCGTGGCCGCACTCAGCTCGAGGCTGATTTTCGCGCGCCGTGGCGGTCGCCAGGATCTCGTCTTCGCCGACACGGCCACCGTACGCCGCGAGTACGCGATCGCGAAGTCGATCCTGACCGCCCTCGGTCTACCGGATGACGCGGCCCCGGAGGCGGTAATCGCGAAGGTGACCGCCCTCGAGGCCGCGCAAAAGGCCGTGGACACCGAGGCGACAAATGAGGCCCACGCTCTGGACCAGCTCCGCAACCTGCTCGGGCTCGCCGCGGGGGCGAGCGACGACGACGTCGTCGCCGGCATCCGGACCCTGCTCGAAGCGCCCGAGCTCGTCGACAAGGCCATCCTCGCGCGACAGATCCACCCATCGCAGCGCCTCTGGTGGGAGGAGCGCGCATCGAAGGACCCGGCCTCGTTCTGCGCTTTCGTCGCGACCGCACCACGCGGCAACGTCCGAGCCGACGAGGTCCTCGCCGATCTCGCGAATGAGCGTGTGCGCTGGAGCCGCGGCCGTCTCGACTTCGCCGCGGCGATGGACGAGGCGGCCCGCGCGCGCCCCGAGCTCGCGCACGAGTACGAGCGCGACATGCAGCGGCGGACCCGAACGAACTCGACGTGAAAGGAAATCGAAAGATGAGCGTCGCCACAGAAGCGCCTCCGGCCAAAGACGACCAGCTGGCCGCCGACTCCGTCCCCACTGACCTGCGGTGGAAGACCGCCGCCGAGCTCCGCGACCAGGTCGCGACGCGCGAGGAGCTCGCGGAGAAGCGCGTGGAGCTCGCCGCCGCCCAGGCCGAGCTCGCCGAAGCGAAACGCGGGCAGACGGGCTTCACCGGGAACGAGACCGAGAACGAGACCGAGGTCATCCACGGCCGGATCCGCCTGGTTGCGCAGGAGAAGGCTCACGTCGAGCGCGTCGAGCGCGAGATCCAGCGGCTCGAGGCGTGGATCTGGGAGCCCGTTCACGACGTGCGACTCTTGCAGGCCGCGCTCGAGGCGGCAGAGACACGCAAGGTGCGGCCGTCGCTCGAGACCCGTGCGGATCTTCTCCGCCTCGACGAACAACGCGCGCGCCGGCGCGAGGCGTTCGAGGAGTCGTCGGCGCTTCTGGCGGCCGCGAAGCGCGAGCTCGCCGACCTCGAGGACCGCGCCGTGAACAAAGGCGAGAGCGTTGGGAGGGACATCGCGAAGTTCGAGGCCCTCGTGGCTCAGCGCGAGCGCGAGGTCAGAGCTCGGACCGTTGCCGTCAATCGCGAGATCGACGAGACCCGCGAGCGCGAGGCCGAGCTTCACGCCGAGCACGCCGCCTCGATGGCGATCGAGGAGGACGTACGACGTGAGCGGGAATCGGCCGCGGCCGCCGCGGCGCGGATCCAGGAACGGCGGCGGACGATGCGCGCACTTCTCGAGCTCGCCACGGCACTCGCCGCGGACGCGGACGTTGCTCGTCGCACGAGCTGGGGATTTCCCGACGAGCTCCGGATCGCGATCCGCGAGATGTCCGAGGACGCAGCGACCCGCGCCGCCGGCGTCTCGATGGAGAGCGACGGCCCGACGTGGTCGTGCAGGATCGACGATGGCGCGCGTCCGGAGCCGGCGTGATGGGAAAGGAAATTCTCCGGCTGACGACTGGCAGCGAGGACCCGCCGCGATTCGACCTCGTGCGCCGGGTCAGTGAGCGCCTCACGCCGCCCGAGCGTCGGCGTCTCGAGCACCTCCTCGGCTTGGCGCCAGGCACGTTCGACGTTGCGAGCATCCCTGAGGAGCTCCACTGATGGCTGGCGTGCGGGTCGAGTGGCACGGCAAAGAGCTCGCGGCGCGAGTGCGCAATGCCACCGCGGCCGCGATGAACGAGGTCAACGACGCCGTCGCCGAGGCCGCGCGACACGATCACCCCGGATGGCAGTCGCGCACGGGTGAAGCCGAGGCGTCGATCGCCTCTGTGCCGGCGCGTGTCGAAGCAGGTCGCGTCCGCTCTGGCGTCGGATTCGGCATCGCGCGTGGCCGCTTCCTCGAGTTCACGACGCGCGGTCATCCCGGAGACAGAACGGTCGCGCGAGCGATGGAGCGGCTCGGCGCGAGTCTCGCCAACCGGATCGCGGGTCGCCTCAGATGAAGGATCCAGCCGCGGAGACGCGGACGAATGGGGACAAACGGCGCCGGCCGCTCGTCGAGCTTCGCGAGCTCGCGCCGACGGACTTCGTATCCATCTTCGGCAAGCGGTACGACGTCCTCGATCTCGACTCGCTGAGCATCCGCCAGCGGGCGATCATCGGCGCGCACTACGAGCGGATCCAAGCGATCGAACAGCTCGGCGCAGAGGCGACCGACGACGACGAGCGCGAGTACGCGGAACGCGTCGCCCAGGCCGTGCCGCTGATCGTGCCGACGCTTCCCAAAGCGGTGCTCAACCGCATCCCCCTGGGGAAGCGCGCGGAGTTGCTTGGTGCTTTTTTAGGCTGGGTGCACGGCCGCAGTCTTCTGGGCCAGATGATGACTCGCCGGGCGGCCTCGGCGAGCAGCTCGCGCGGCTCGCGTTCACCTACGGAGCGGGCCAATGGCTGATAGATACGCCGGTCGTGGTGCTGCAGGAGCTCGCCAAGCACCTGCCGCAGCTGCAGGCGGAGGAATCCCTCCGGCGTGCGGCGGAGATCGCATTGGGCAGCGGGACGCTCAACAAGCACGACGCGCGCGAGCTCCGTTCGCTTTGGCTGCGCGCGGCACGTGTCGGCAGCCGGCGTAAGGCGGTGCGTGCTGGGACCCCGGCCGATCTCGAGACCACGGTGGCCGCGATGGGGATCGAGCTCGTGAAGGTGAAGGCCGATGGGTAGTTCGACGGAGCTCGGGAAGGCGATCTTCTCGCTCGAGACCGATTCGACGAAGTTCGACGCGGGCATCGCCAAGGCCGAGGAGAAGACCGGAAAGCTCGGTGGCACGTTCGGCAAGCTCGGTGCGGCCGGGAAGGTCGCCGTCGGCGTGGTCGGCGGCACGATGGTCGGTGCTCTCTCAGACTTCGCGCGCGCCGCCGCCGACGATGAAGCCAACGCGGCCAAGCTCGAGCAGGCGATCAACAACAGCGGCGTCGCCTTCGAGGACTACACCGGCTCGATCGATGCGGCGATCAAGAAGGGTCAGGACCTCGCGTTCTCCGACGACGCGACCCGCAACTCGCTGGCGAGCCTCACCGAATCGACGGGCTCCGTGGACGAGGCGATGAAGCGGCTCCCCGTCGCGATGGACCTGGCGCGCGCGAAGGGGATCTCGCTCGAGGCCGCCGCGAAGTTGCTTGGCAAGGTGAGCGACGAGAACACGACCTCTTTGAAGAAGTACGGCATCGTGATGGACGAGGGCGCCACCGCGACGGACGTGCTCGCGAAGGTGCAGCAGGTCGCCGGCGGCCAGGCCGAGGTCTACGGCAAGTCGACGAAGGGGTCGATCGACAAGGTCAAGGACTCGATCGGTGAGTTCACCGAGGGTATCGGGGCGTCGCTCGGACCGGCGCAGGGCCTCATCGCGCTCCTCCCCGGCGTCAGCGGCGGAATGAGCATCGCCGGCGGCGCGGTGGGCGGTCTCTCCACGCTGATCAAAGGCGGGATGATCCCGTCGTTCCTCGCCACCATCCCAGCGACGCTCGCGATGATGGTGCCCTTCCTTCCGCTCATCCTCATCGTCGGCGGGATCGCGCTGGCGATCGGTCTCCTCGCTCTCGCCTGGTCGAACAACTGGGGCGACATCCAGGGCAAGACGAAGGTGGCCGTCGACTTCCTGCTCGACATCTTCGACGGCTTCAAGATTCTGATGCTCACGATCTGGAAGGGAATCGTCACGGGCGTCGCCAACGCGATCAACGGCGTGCTCGGCGTGATTAATGGGTTCATCGATGCCTACAACGGCGTCGCCGAGAAGCTCGGGCTTCCGCTCATCGGCAAGATCGAGCTCGTCACGCCGAACCTCAAGGACATCGACAAGGCGATCGACGACGTCACGGCCGATCGCACCGCGCGGATCCACGTCACCTACGACATGCCCCAGCCGCTCCCTGGCCAGCGTAGTGGCCCGTTCGCTTCCGGCACCGACCACATCACGCGCGGTCCCGAGCTCTTCCTGGCCGGCGAGGCAGGACCCGAGCGCGTGCAGGTCACGCCGCTGGCGCACGGCATCGGTCTGCAGAACCCGGGAGCGGCGGGCGCCGGCGTGACGATCAACGTGGCGACCCTCGTCGTCCGCGAAGAGGCCGACATCCAGCGGATCGCGGCCGAGCTCGAGGCCCTTCGGCGCAGCAACGCTCGCGCCCACGGCGTGCCCACGCCGGCAAGCCCGTGGTGAGTCGTACGAACGCGAGCCCGCCGGTCGTCGGAGATCCCAGCCCACAAGAAGCACGCGAGCCAGTTTCGGGTCGGCTCTCGCAGCCCCGGGAGCGTCGAAGTGGTCTTTTGGGGCCTCTCTGCGCGTTTCGGGCGTCCGCGAGCGGGACCGCATGCTCAGGTGAGGCGTTGCGATGAGACGCTGCGAACGCGTAGCGGCGCTAGCCCAGCATTCCCCTGCAGGTGATCAGCGCGATGTCGTGCTCGTGGCCTTCGTCGTCGATGCAGCCCGCGATCGCTTCGAGGTCGACGGATACGCCGGCGGCAGCGGCCGCCCGGAAGAACGCTCCGATCGCGGCGGTGATCGCGGCCTGGAGATCCGTTGCGTCGACGCACGTGCGCACCTCGAGACGGCGCTCGCGAAGGTCCGCGGACGGCGCCGGTCCCGCGATCGCGCGGTCGTCGAACAGCGCCGCGGCGAACCGCTCGAGGACTTCCTCGGTGACGTCGGTATTCGCCGGCGCAGAGCGGAGCTCGATGGTGTAGCTGCGTTCTCCCACTCGCCGCGGATCGTAAGCCGACCGGGAGACGTCGAGCTGGAGCCGATCCATCTAGGCCAGTCGTCGCAGCGCGTCGCGAGCCGCCTCGAAATGCCCGCGCGCGATGTTGGCCGAGTCGAACGAGCCGTCGACTGTGGCTTTCTGATGCCGGGAGAACTGCCGGCCCGCCTCACTCCCGGGATCCACGCTTACGGCGGCGCCGAGAAGCGCGTCGACGATCCCGATCCGCGAGTTCAGATCCGCCCCGGCCGCGTATGCCTTTCGGAGCTTCTCGAGGACCTCGTCGGGCAGTGTGAGCTCGCGCGCGAGGTTCCAAGCCGAGCGCTCGACCGCTGCAGGAGCTCGAGACCGGTCTGCCGGTCCGATCCGTTCCACGTTCTCCTCGACCTCGGCAAGCAGCGCACGCCTGATCGCGCGGCCGCGCGCACCCGTTGTGATCTGGTGCTGGAAAACCGCGCCGATGCCGGCGGTAAGAACGCCGAGGAGAAAGCCGATCGCGAGCTGCTCCATGGCTCGATGGTATGGCGCGAGGCGTCGCTGTCCGATGTGCCGGCTGCGGAGCTCCGGCCGTGACCATTGCGCGCGCAACGCCTCGCCCCGAGCTCGAGGGCGACCCCGAGGATCGTCTCTGGCAGCTGCTCGCCGACATCCTCGAATCCGAGGAGCCAGGGACCGGGCCGGCCCTGAGGATCCTCAAGGGCGGCAAGGCGGGGAAGGAGAAGCCCGTTGACCGCAAGTAATGATCGCGTTACTTTGGCTGGCATGGAGTACCTGACGGCGGAGCAGGTCGCCGAGCGGATCGAGCGGGACGTGCAGATGGTGCGTCGCTGGATCCGCGAGGGACGGCTCGAGGCCGAGCGGGTGGGGCAGATCTATTTCGTGCGACCCGGGGTCCTGCGTCGGTTCAAGGTCCCGGCCGCGCGGCCGCGGAAGTCGAAGGGGAGGACGTAGATGGCACTCACTCAGCCCGCTACCTCGAGGGCGCGCGCGTACGTCCGCGAGAGCACCGTCGAACAGGGCGACAAGTTCGGCCCGGACGCGCAGCGCGCGGCGATCGGCCGAGCGTGCACCGAGCTCGGCGTCGCGGATCCGGATCGCTGGTACACGGACCTCGTCACCGGGACGGGCCGCGTCGTCCGCGACGAGCTCGCCCGGGCTCGGGCAGACGCGCGCGCCGGCGAGTACGACGTCCTGCTCTGCTACGACACATCCCGCTGGGCACGCAACGAGCGCGACGCGTTCAACTTCGAGGCCGAGATGCACCGCGCCGGCGTCCGCATCTACTACGTCGCCGAGCGCATCTGGTCCGACGACGTCGGAGAGGGCGCGGCGATCGCGAAGGGCATGTTCCACGTGCTCAACGCGCAATACAGCCGGACCCTCGCGCGGAAGGTCCGTGACGGCTACGCGGCGAAATTCGAGCGCCTCGGGATCCCGGGCGGGACCGTTCCGTGGGGCTATCGCTTCGACGATGAGGCCCGCACGCTCGTGCCGACCGAGGACGCCAAGATCCGCGCGCTCGCGCTCGAGCTGTACGCGACGGGAACGTTCTCGACGCGCACCCTTGCCGCCGAGCTGAACCAACGCGGCCATCGCATCGACGGTCGACCGTTCGTGCAATGGTCGATCGTCGAGATCCTCCGGAACCCGATCGCGATCGGCACGACACGCCGCTACGGCGGCCGCGCCGGCGAGATCCTCCGTGAGGGCGTCGTGGCGCCGATCGTCGACGCCGAGACCTGGTCGCGCTGCCTCGAGTTCCGCGCTGGTCGTCGCGTGAGCGCCACGGCGCCGCGCGTTACGGTCTTCGTCTTCGGTCGCATCGGGATCCACACCTGCGGCGAGCGACTCTCTGGCGAGACCCGGCGCGACGCGGCTCGCGCTCGTGCGCTCATCCATCGCTGTAGCTCGCCGTTCAACCGCGACGAGGAGCCATTCGAGCGCGCGATCTCCGAGTGGATCTCACGCTGGCAGCTCGACGCCCGCCGACGATCGCGCGTCGCGGCATTCATGCGCCGCCGCGAACCCGACGTCGCAGGCCGTCGCGCGACGATCGATCGACGCCTCGCGCGCGCGAAAGAGCTTTACCTCCTCGGCGACCTCACCGAGGCGCAGTACGCCGGCGAGCGAGCCGAAGCGCAACGCGCGATCGCCGCGCTTCCGCGGACCGGGGATCGCGAGCGGCACGTGCGCGGCATCGCGGACCTCGCTCGCGCCTGGCCGAAGGCATCGCTGCCGGCGCGGCGCGCCCTCGTCGAGGAGCTTTGCGAGCGCGTGATCTTCGGCGACGGGACGATGGAGCTCGTCGTTCGCGATCGCTACCGGTCGCTCGTCGCCGCGGTGGCCGAGCCGTTCACTGAGTTCGTCGCGTCGCGCGATCACGTCGGCCGCGGACGTCCGAGCACGAAAGAACGTCAGGTGTGGGCGAGGAGGGACTCGAACCCTCACGCTCTTTCGAGCACGAGCTCCTAAAACTCGCATGTCTTCCGTTCCATCACTCGCCCGCGACAAGCGTACCGGGCCGCTCAGCTCCTGCGGCGATCCACAGCCCATGCGGATCCCGGCCTGCGCTTAGCGACTTCCTTCACCTCGGCCGCGGCGCGCGCCGCGGCGGTAGCGCCCTTGAAGCGTCCTGGGGGGACGTTCACGATCCCGATCGACACAGTGGCGAAGGAGATGTGTCGCATCCTCCGGCGACGGTCGCGCGCCTCGATCCATCCCCGCGCGCGATCCTCCGGGTCGTAGAGCGCGCGGATCGCATCGTCGAATCTTCCCGCAATCAGCTCGGCGAGCTCTTCAGCCTCGTCAGCCCGTGCCAGCACCACGAAGTCGTCTCCCCCAACGTGGCCTACGAAGCGCTGATCGGCCCCGGCGACATGTGTGAGCACTTCGGCCAGCATCGTGATCACGCGGTCGCCTCGCGTGAATCCGTAGTGATCGTTGAACTCCTTGAAGCGATCGATGTCGACGTAGAGAAGCGCGAAGTCCTCGCCGCGAGCGAGGCGGGAGTCGATCTCCTCGGTGATGGTCTGGTTGCCGGGGAGACCCGAGAGGGGATTCAGGGCGCGCAGCCCGCTCGAGCGTCGCACCGCGGCGCCGACCCGCGCCAGGAGCTCGTCGGCGTCGTAGGGCTTGGTAATGACGTCTTCGGCGCCGGCCTCGAGCTCCTCGAGCTTGACCTTGCGGTCGGCGTGTCCTGTGAGGAAAACGATCGGCAGGAAGCGGGTGCGTGGGTCCCGGCGCAGATGGCGGTGCACCTCCGCGCCGGACATCCCGGGCAGGCCGAGATCGAGCAGGACCAGGTCGAACCGCGCGTCGCGCATCGCAGCGACCGCGTGCTCACCGTCAGAGGCTTCGTCGCAGACGTAGCCCGCCTCGTCGAGGAGCGAACGCAACGCGCCTCGCGTCGCCTCGTCGTCCTCCACGACCAGGACGCGTGCAGCCATGCATTCAGAGTCGGCGGGCCGGACGGTCACCATCAATAGGAGAGGCGTACCGAATCGGGTTGCTTCGCCGGTCGCTATGTCAACGCGCCGTCAGTGCCCTTGTCGCGCTTCTACACCGGCAAGCCGCTCGATGACCTTGAGGAGGGCATGGTTCCCCTCGCGCCCGCCGCCGTCTCTCTGCAGCGCCGTGTAGAGGGCGTGGACGAGCGCCGTTCCAGGAAGCGAAACATGGTCGCCGTAGGCGTTGTCGAGCACGAGTCGCAGGTCCTTTTGCTGCAGATCGACCATGAACCCCGGACGAAAATCGCCGGCGAGCATCTTCGGTGCGTAGTTCTGCATGGCCCAGGAGGAACCCGCGCCACCCGCGATCACCTGCCGAGTGCGCTCGAGATCGATGCCCTGGGCTTTCGCGAAGACGAGGGCCTCGGAGACGCCAAGGTTGTTGATCGCGACCGCGATCTGATTCGCGAGCTTGCAGGCCTGTCCCGCGCCGTGATCGCCGATGTGCACGATCGTCTTTCCGAGCGCCTCGAAGAGCGGCATGGCGCGCTTCACATCGGCTTCGTCGCCACCGACCATGATCGCGAGCCGCGCCTCGACCGCCCCGACCTCGCCCCCGGAAACCGGCGCGTCGAGCGTCTTGAATGGCGGTCGGTTGGCGGCGGCGCGCTTCGCGATCTCACGTGACGCGGCCGGGCTGATCGTGCTCATGTCGATGGCCAGGAGATTCGCGTGGGCGCCGGAGGCGACTCCGTCGGGGCCGAACGTCACGGCCTCCACATCGGGCGAGCTCGTGACCATGGTCACGACGAGGTCGGAACGCTCGGCCACTTCCCGCGGAGTCCGGACGGCGGTCGCACCCGCCTCTTCGAGAGGCTTGGCGCGCCCCGGCGTGCGATTCGTGACCGTAACCGGGAACCCTGCTTTCAGTGCATTTCGGGCCATAGGGGCGCCCATGATCCCGAGCCCGACGAAACCGACGCGCTCCATCGCCAGCGGGGTCAGTTCTCGATGTCGTCGTCGCGCGAGAGGAACACGCTGCGGTCGCCGGCTTCCTCGGTGACGAGGAAGGTCCCTTCCTCGGTCACGTCAACATTCACCGAAGCAACGAGAAGGTCGTCGGTGACGTGGATGAACCCGGCGGTGCGTGCGAGCTCGTTCGCGATCGCCTCGGAAAGTGACTCTTCCTCATACGAATCAACGAGAAGGGCACGTGCCTTCTTCACCAGCGCGAAGAACTCGATTGGCTCGAAGTGGCGCTCGTGCGCCACGAGCACGGCGCTGCCCAGGTCCTCATCGCCTTCATGGATCTCGTAGAAGAACACTGCTGCGAACGAGCGTACCCGATTACAATTGGCGTATCTCCATGCAGGACTCCCCGAAGACCGTGCCGCCATCCGTGAAGCACAGCGTCCGGCGAGAGCCGGGATCGAAGGTCACCCTCGACGTCGAGGTTGCTGCCGAGCGGCTGAAGCGCGCGGCTGATGCGGCCTTCGAGCGCCATGTGCAGCGCGCGAAGATCCCCGGCTTCCGTCCGGGAAAAGCGCCGCGCGCGATGTACGAGCGCGCGTACGGAAAGGACCATCTCTGGGAAGACGCCGCCGACGACGTGATGGACCAGACGTATCGCGAGATCGTCGAGGCTGAGGGCATCGAGCCGATCGATCGGCCCGACGCGAAGCTGACTCAGCTCAAGGAGGGCGAGCCCCTCCGGTATACCGCGACGGTCGTGGTGCGTCCCGACGTCGCGCTCGGCGACTACGCGGCCCACGGCGCGAAGGTCGAGGCTAGCCCGCCCACCGACGAGGACGTCGATAAGACCATCGCCTCGATGCGCGACAGCCACGCGCAGCTCCGGCCGGTGGACCGTGAGGCGAGGCCCGGCGACATCCTCACCGTTGACATCGACGCAACCGTGCCTGGAAAGACTGCGTTGCCGCCATTCGCGCGCAACGCGCACATCGAGGCGGGGAAGGATCTCGGGATCGCGGGTCTGGGTGAGGCGCTCGTTGGAATGAAGGCGGGCGAGGAAAAGAAGGCGGACCTCGCATTCCCCAATGACGCGAGCGAGAGCGACCTGGCCGGGAAAACCGGGAGTTTCAGCATCCGGCCGTCGCAGGTCGCCGAAAAAGCCCTGCCGGCGCTCGACGACGAGTTCGCGAAGACCGTCGGCGTCGCGGATGTCGCGGCCTTGCGGACGGCGGTTCGCAACGAGCTCGCGCATGCCGCGTTCCACGAAGCGCGCGATGAAGCCGCGGACAAGGCGGTGGAGCACGCGATGCAAACGTCGACCGTCGAGGTACCGGACCTCCTCGTCGAGGACGAGCTCCAGCATCTCGTGAACGATCTGAAGGCTCGCGTGAAGCAGGACGGCCTCAGTTAGGAGAAGTTCTTGCTCCAAGCGCGAAAGACCGAGGACGACATCCGCAAGGAATGGCGTCCGGTCGCCGAACGGCGCGCGAAGTCACTTCTCGTGTTGGACGCGATCGCGCGGAAGGAAGGCATCAGCGTCACCGGCGACGAGCTCGCAGCGCAGGCCGCGATGTCCCCCCTCGCTCAGGTCGATCCGCAGGCCCTCCGCTCTCCGACGGTGCTCGCATCGCTCGCGCGGTCGATCCGGAATCGGAAGACGGTCGACAAGCTCGTCGGGCTCGACTCGCCGGACGCGGAGCGCGAGGCCATCAAGAAGGCGGGCGGCGACGACTTCGATTTCCACGGAGCGGCGCCGGCCCAACCCGCCGAGACGAAGATCATCGTGCCCGAAAAGTCGGACGCGACACCGGAGGGACGAGAAGCTCTTCGCGCGATGCTCGAGAAGAAATAGGGCAGAGCTAGGCGAGGTACTTCCGGAACCACTCGATCGTCGCAACCCAGGTCTTCTGAGCCGCCTCCGGCGCGTACCGCGTACCGTTGGTGTCGTTGTGGAACGCGTGGTTTACGCCGGCGACGACCAAGATCTGGTTCGCTACCCCGGCCTTCTTGAGCTGCTCCTCCATCTGCGGACCCGCTGAGGTGATTCGCGTGTCCTGCTCCGCATACACGGCGAGCGTCGCTGCCTTCGCCTTGCTGCCGATGTCGGCGTAGTTCGAGGGCTGCGGGCCGTAGTACGGCACTGCTGCTTTCAAGTCCGCGCCCGCCGCGAGCAGGTTCCACACCTCACCGCCGCCGAAGCAGAAGCCGACGGCTCCGATCGCGCCGGACGTGTTCGCCTTGAGGTAGGTGAGCGCCGCGGTGTGGTCGGCGAGCTTTTGCTGCAGCGCGAGGTTGCCGATCGCGCCGGTGACCGCGTCGCCGAGCTTCTCTCCGCCGCCCTGGCGGGCGGTGAGGTCGATGTTCACGGCGACGAAGCCCGCGGTAGCAGCGCGGCGCACCACGTCGCGGATGTGTTCGGTCTGTCCGCGATTTTCGTGGATGACCATCACGCCCGGCACGCGCCCACTGACGTTTGGCTTGGCCACGTACGCCATGAGCGAAACGCCATCGGTGCCTTTGATCTCTGGCTTCGACACGGTGATGCGCGGGTCGGTCTCCTTGACGGTTATGCCGTCGGTCGTCGCCGCGGGCGGCGGCGTCGCGAATGGCTGCGCAACGAGGCCGGCCGTCGATGATGCGGTCGCGGTCGTCGTCGCGGTCGGGCTCGCGGCCGACCGCGGACTCAGATCGCATGCCGCCAGGAGCGTCGTCGCGGCGGCCGCGCTTCCGACGACGATCGCGATCCTCCGGATGAGCTCGCGCCGGCCAATGAGTCCATCGCGGAAGTCCTCGATGTGCTCCTCGACGAAATAGCGCTGGGTGTCGTTCAGTCCGTCCATGGCATCCTCCCCGGCTACGGCATCTGTACGCGTGCGGCCGTTCGCTGGTTCAGGGCAATCCGGCTACCTGCCTGCTGGAGCGGCGACCGCGATCCGGGCCGCAAGGTCGCGGATCGTCTTCGAGGTGGCACTGTCAGGGTGAAGCACGGTGAGCGGGCGACCCCGATCCGCGGCATCGTTGGAGGCCTCGGTGTACGGGACGACGATGTCGGGCTTGCGGTTGAAGAAGCGTGCCACGTGGTCGAGCTCCACACCAGACGCGCTCGTTCGGTTCACCACCAACACCGAGCGCTCCTGTGGAAAGGAGAGCTTCTCGAGTACTTCGAGGGTCTGCTTCGTGGCCTTGAGCGAGGGAAGATGCGCCGCGGTGACGATCACGGCCGCGTCCGACACGTCCAACGCGGCGAGGACCTGTTGGGAGAAGGTCGCGGGTGCGTCGATGACGACGTAGTCGGACTGCCCCTGTAAATGATCGATGGCCTGCTGGACGGCGGGGACGGTGACGAGCTCGGCGCGCTCGGGGACGTCGCATCCGGCGAGGACGCGAACGCCGCTGCGGTCCTGCTCGAGGTACCTGCCGAAGGTGGCCTCGTCGAGCTGTTCGTGCGCTTCTTCTGCCAGATCCGCGAGCGTTCGGGCGGGCTGCAAGTCCATGAGCATCGGGGCGTTCCCGAATTCGAGGTTCAGGTCGAGAAGGGTGACGCGATAGATCGTGGTCGCCGCGAGGGCGACGGCCGAATTCACGGCGAGCGTCGTGCACCCGACGCCGCCTTTCCCGTGTAGGAACAGGATGACGTTGCCGCCGCGCTTGGCGACGGCCTCGCCCTTGGTCGTTCGGAACCGCCTGATCAGTACCTCGACCTTCGCGGAGAGCACGGCCATCTCGACCGGCTTGGGGATGTATTCGTCCGCCCCTTCGGCGTACCCGGTGAGGACATCGTCCGCCTGCTTGCGCGCCGACAGCATGATCACCGGTATCCGCGCCGTGCGATGGTCCGCTCGGAGCCGCCTCGTGAGCTCGAGGCCGTTCATGTTCGGCATGTTCACGTCCGTGATGACGAGGTCCGGCGCTTTAGCGCGAATGGCCTTCAAGGCCTCCCAGCCGTCGGTGGCCACGATGACCTCGTACCCCTGTCGCGTCAGCCAAGTGGACAGGAGCTTCCGGATCTGCTCCTCGTCGTCGACGAAAAGGACGCGCTCGCCGGGCATTAGCTCTTGGAAAACTGTGCGACGCGGATGCGGAGCTCGGCCATCGTGAACGGCTTGGCCAAATGGCCGGCCGCCCCGTGCCGGAAGCACTCTTCGATCTGCTCGCGCTGGACGGATGCCGTCATGAAGACGATCGGGATGTGCGCGAGATCCGGTCTCGCGTGCATCGCGTCGGCCAGCTCGAAGCCGTCCATCAAAGGCATAGCCACGTCGCTGAAGACTACGTCAGGATGGATCCGCTCTACGAGGTCGAGACCCTGCTTTCCGTCCTCAGCGAGGTGGACCTCGTGGCTCGTCGAACGGAGCGCCGTCTGCACGAGCTTTCGGATCATCGGATCGTCCTCGCAGAAAACGACCTTGCTCACGACGCGGCCTCCGCGACCTCGGACCGTTTGGCGGCGCCAAGCGGCAAGGTGACATGGAACAACGAGCCTTCGCCCACGGTGCTCTCTGCCCAGACCCTGCCGCCGTGGAGCTGGACGATCTGACGGACGATCGGTAGGCCGAGGCCGGTGCCCTGGATGTGGCGCGTCGCCGGGGACTCCACGCGGCCATATCGCTCGAAGATCGCCTCGAGTGCTCCCCCGGGTATGCCCATGCCGTGGTCGCGCACGACAACGTGGGCGGTGTCTCCCTCTACGCGGGTGCTCACGACGATCTCGCCTCCGTTCGGTGAGTACTTCACGGCATTGTTCAACAGGTTCGCCATCACCTGGGTCAGCTTGTCACGGTCGGCGTCAATCTTGCCGATCAGCGGATCGAGTCGCACCGCTACCGGGTGGTTCGGTGCGTTCGGCCGCACGCGGTCGACCGCTTCCATCACGAGGTCGTTCAACTCCACCGGCTCGAGATGGAGCTGCATGCGCCCCGACTCCATCTTGTCGAGGTCGAGCATCTCGGTGATCATCCGATTTAGCCGGTGCGCATCCTTGTTGATGTCGCCGGCATACTCCCGCATCTCGTCGAGGGTGAGGTCCTCGCTCTGCATCATCTCCGAGAACCCCTGGATGCCGGTCAGGGGCGTGCGGAATTCGTGGCTCACGATCGAGACGAAGTCGGACTTCGCGCGGTTCAGACGCTCGAGCTCGGCGACTGCGACGCGCTGCCGTTCGAAGGCCTCGGCGGCCGCGATTGCGACGCGCAGCTCCTGCCCGACCGACTCGATGAGCCGCACGTCGCTCGCGGTCCAGTCGCGAGCCCGGTCGATCTGCGACAGAGCGAGCGCTCCGGCGAGCTGACCACCGACACGGATCGGGGTTGCGGCGACGGCGATGACTCCAAGCTGGGTCAGCGTTGCCGTCTCGGGCTCGGCGAAGCGCGGATCCTCGCGCACATCCCGCACCACGATCGTTCGGCCCAGGCGCGCGGCGAATCTCGCGACGGGGATACTGCGCGCTCCACGGCCGACCGGCGGAACACCCGGAGCGTTCCACTCGTACAAGACGCTGAGCTCGTCCTCCGAGTCGCCGGCGGCGACTATCCCTCTCGACACACCAAGTGCCTTTGCGAGCTCGTCGACCGTACCCCGGAGGATCTCGGTGGGGTCGAGGCTCGCGCGAGCGCGCTGCGCGATCCGGTTGACGAGCGCCTCGCGCTCGGCGCGAGCCTCCGCCTCCTTGACGGAGAGAGCGCTGTGGATCGAACCCGCCACGTACTGGCCCATGATCACGGGCAGCTGTGCTCTGTCCGGCGTGAGGTCGCCGGCGCGCTCGCCAGAAAGGAGCAGCACCCCGACCAGGCGCTCACGGGACACGAGCGGCAGCGCGGCGAACGATCGTGCACCCGCGATCGCTGGCATCTCCTCAGAGACCTTTGCCCACATCGCGGGGTCCGCGGACGTGTCGGCCACGACGAGCGACTGACGGTGATCGATCACGCGGACGCGAACGATCGAAGGCAGCGCCACCGAGGAGTAGCTCCGCTCCTTGAGCCCTTCGGCGCGAGGGCCATCCGCGGCGACCGTGCGAAAGGCCTCGAGAACGTCGTCGTACACGATCAGCGCGATCGTGACGTCGAGCGGCAGGGCGCCGCGGACTGCGGCGACGAAGTACGCCCCGATCTGCTCGAGGTCCAGCGGGCCCGCGAGCGCCGAGGAGAGGCCGAAGATCAAGCCGAGCTCCTGGTCCTTCTGCCCCTCGGAGGCCTTCGCTTCCACTTCCGCGGACTTCGCCCAAGTGAGGGCGGTCGCGAGGCGATACATGATCGCCCCGGCGATGAGGCTGATGCCCAGCCAGACCACGAAGGACACGATCTGGATCGACGAGAGCACGTCCCCGTTGTCGCGCCGGGCCACGACGATCCCGCTCCGGGCAAGCTCGATCGTGTAGATGAACTGAACCGCGAAGAAAATCAGGGCGGCATAGAGGGTCGACACCGCCACGTAAAAGCGCAGCGAGCGCGGGAGCTTACGCATTCTCTCCGGCCGTCGGCGCGAATCGTACCGGCTCGCCTGTCAGGTGGACATGCCTCGAGGCCTGATCCCGAATGGCTACATGATCAAGTCCTGAATTCGCGCGTCGGCGTCAATCGACTGCCGTACACTCTTTGAACAGGCACAACGCGCGAGGAGGGTGGCTCTTGACGACGCGGAACTACGTGCCGATGGTCATCGAGCAGTCCGGGCGCGGCGAGCGCGCGTACGACATCTTCTCCCGCCTGCTCAAGGAACGGATCATCTTCATCGGCGACGCCGTTGAGGACACAATGGCCAACCTGATCATCGCCCAGCTCCTCTTCCTCGAGTCCGAGGACCCCGAGCGGGACATCTACCTCTATATCAACTCGCCGGGTGGTGTCGTGACAGCCGGCCTCGCCATCTACGACACCATGCAGTACCTCAAAGCCCCGGTGAATACGATCTGCATCGGCCAGGCTGCCTCGATGGGCGCGGTACTGCTGGCGGCCGGCGCGAAGGGCAAGCGCTACGCTCTCCCGAACTCCCGGATCATGATCCACCAGGGGTCCGGTGGCTTCCGCGGCAACACCCCCGACGTGCTTATCCAGGTCAAGGAGCTTGAGACGCTCGTCGAAAAGCTCATGCGGATCCTGGCGCACCACACCGGCCAATCGGCCGACAAGGTGCGACGCGATGTCGATCGTGACCGGTTCATGAGCGCGGAAGAGGCGCGCGAGTATGGGCTTATCGACGAGATCTTCGTCGGCAAGGAGTCGCTGATCTCGATCGCCAAAGCCGAGGACGTGACCCGCGGGCCATCTCGAGAGCCGGTGGCGGCCCGCTAGACCATGACAACTACCGCGAAGGGCGGTAAGCCCTACCGCTGCTCCTTCTGCGGCAAGAGCCAGGATCAAGTCCGGAAGCTCATCGCCGGACAGGGCGTCTACATCTGCGACGAGTGCATCACCCTCTGCCGCGAGATCGTTGACGAAGAGTTCATGGAGACGCCGAAGGCTCGAACCCTCGGCGCGAAGGTCCCAAGCCCCCGCCGCATCAACGAGATCCTCGACCAGTACGTGATCGGCCAGGACAAGGCGAAGCGCGTCCTTTCCGTCGCTGTCTACAACCTCTACAAGCGCGTCGGCGCTGGGCACCGCGTGGACGACGTCGAGCTCGGGAAGTCGAACGTCCTCCTCATCGGACCGACCGGGTGCGGCAAGACGCTTCTCGCTCAGACGCTCGCGCGCATCCTGGATGTTCCGTTCTCGATCGCCGACGCGACCAGCCTCACCGAGGCGGGCTACGTCGGCGAGGATGTCGAGAACATCCTCCTTCGTCTCATCCAGGCAGCCGACTTCGACCTCAACCGCGCTCAGCGCGGGATCATCTACATCGACGAGATCGACAAGATCGCGCGGAAGGGTGACAACCCGTCGATCACCCGCGATGTCTCCGGCGAGGGCGTCCAACAGGCCCTTCTCAAAATACTTGAGGGGACCGTCGCGAACGTCCCGCCGCAGGGCGGCCGCAAGCACCCGCACCAGGATTTCATCCAGATCGACACGACGAACATCCTCTTCGTTTGCGGCGGCGCGTTCGAAGGTCTCGAGAAGATCGTCGAGGCGCGCGTCGGTAAGAAGACGATGGGCTTCGGCGCCACGCTCCGTGACAACACCAAGGAGACCTCGGCGGTCCTCGAGCAGGTCATGCCGGACGATCTCCTCAAGTACGGGCTCATTCCCGAGTTCGTCGGCCGACTCCCGGTCGTCGTGCCGCTCCAGGCGCTCGACGAGGGCGACCTCATGCGCATCCTCACCGAGCCGAAGAACGCGATCGTGAAGCAATACCAGAAGTTCCTCGCGCTCGATAAGGTAGAGCTTCAGCTGACGCCAGATGCGCTCCAGGCGGCGGCAAAGGGCGCGGCGAAGCGGAAGACCGGCGCCCGCGGGCTCCGCTCGATCATCGAGGAGGTGCTCCTCGACGTGATGTACGAGATCCCCTCGAGCACGAACATCCGGAAGGTCGTGGTCACCGGCGATTCGATCGAGGGCCGCATGAAACCGCTCCTCCTCTCGAAGAACGAGCAGATCTCGCTCGAGGGAGACGAGGCCACCGCTTCCTAGCGTCCCCATGCCCAAGCTGTATTACGCGAGCCCTCGCGACCTACCGATGATCGAGCCTCATCCTGGTGTGAAGGGCCGCGTCGTCAACGCTCAACACGCGACGATGATCGTGTACGACTACACACCGAAGACGATCGTCGCGACGCACAAGCACGACGTCGAGCAGTTCGGCGTCGTCGTGAAGGGATCACTCGCGATGGTCATCGCCGGCGAGCAGCGCATCCTGATGGTGGGCGACACGTTCCGCATCCCCGCCGGCACGGCGCACGGCGCGCGCGTGTTCGAGGAAGTCACGCAGGTCGTGCAGGTCTTCGCGCCGGCCCGCACCGACCTGCCGAAGCCTGGTTCCGACGGAGCCGCTAAGCCCTAGCGCGCTCGTTTCGTAGTGCGATCGCGACGAGAAGAACGCCCCCCAAGACGACGGATCCTGCGAGCACGAGTCGCTCTTCAGTGCCGAAGATCGAGCAGCTCCCGCCGGGTTGTCGATTCAAGGCGTCGCATCGCTCGACGGCCTGCCGAATGACATAGCCCCACCACAGGCCAAACGAAACGAGCACGCCTCCGGCGAGGGCACGCGACTCCTTTCGCAGCGCGGCCAGCCCAACGAGTGCGGCGAACACGAGGAATCCGAGCGAGGCGTTGGCGGCCATGACGAGCGGCACTGCAACGGCGCCAAGCACCAGACCGGCGAGGGCGGTGCCGAGCGTGTTCTGCATGCGGCCTCCCTACGTCTCTGATACCTGTCGGGCAAGCAGCCTACCTATCGTCTCGCGGGGATGCGCGGGCTTTTTCGATTCGACCCGTTGCTGGTGGCGCGTTTCGGTGCGTTCCTCGGAGGGCTCGCCTGGCTCGGGCTGGGTGGGCAGGGACTCGTGCCCGTTACCGCCGCCGCACTCCTCCTGCTCCTAGCCACGTCCGCGCGAGTCTGGTGGCTCGACCGCAAGTGGGGTCGCGCTCTCGGCGTGCACGAGGTCCCGGCCTACGTGGTCGCCGCGGATCTGGTGACTGGTGGACTGTGGATGATCGGCAGCGCCACGAACCCGCGGAGCATCGCGTTCGTCATCGTTCTCGCTGTCGGTGCGTTCGCGATGTACCGGCTCGGTCGCGCGGGACTGTTTGCCACGATGACCACCTACCTCGCGGCGCGTCTGGGTATGGAACTCGTGCGCGTTGCGACGAACGAGCCAACTCCCGTGCCGCAGTTCTTCGCCGAGGTCGTCGTCGTCGGTGTGGCAGTCGTCATCCTCTCGGCGACGGTCGATAGCTACCGGGCTGAGAAGGCTCGTGCCGATAAGGCGCTACGGCTCGGTAAGAGCCTCGAGCGCCTCGCGACCGAGATCGCATCCGAGACCGAGCCCATGGCGCTCTTCCGCACGATCGCCCGGAGCGCGCTCCTTCTCGCGAACGCGCACCACGCCACGATCAACATCCGCCGCGGGGACGAGTTCTACATCGCGGCCGGCGCAGGCACCGGCGAGCGGGTCGTCGGTGTGCACGCGCCTGCCCAGATGGGGATCGTCGGCGCCGTCCTGCGCACCCGCGCGACGGTTACCGTCGACGACTACGCCGCCGATCCGACCGCGGTACCGGCCGTCCGCGACGTCGGGGTGCGCGCGCTGATCGCGGTCCCCATCATCCTCCACGGCGAGTTCGCGGCCACGATCACCGTCGGCCGCCTCGATGCGCGACCGTTCGACGCCGACGACCGCGAGGCGCTCGAAGGTCTCGCTTCCCACGCCTCGATGGCGCTTCGCAATGCCCGGATCATCGAGCAGGGTCGCCGTCTCGAAACGTTGTCTCGTGAGCTGTCGGGAGCCATGCCCGAGGACGTCATCGACCGGATCGCTCAGGCTATGCAGGCGGTCTTCGACCTGGAGTGGGTGATCATCACCGAGCTCAAAGGAGATCTCGGCAGGCCGCTCGCCGCCTTGGGCAAGGCCGGCCCGGCCCGCGGCCACGGCTGGATGCCGCTCGGCCCGCTGCTTCGGCAGCTGGTCGCGGCGCGGAAGCTTGTTCTTCTCCGCGACTACCCCAGCGACAACGGCATCGAGCCGGATCGGCCGATCAGCATGCTCGCTCGCGACGTGGGAGTGCACGCGATCATGGTCGCCCCGGTCATCTTTGAAGGCGAGATCCGCGCGGCCCTCACCGTCGGCACGACCGATCCCTATCGATCCTTCGACGCCATCGAGCGACAGGAGCTGCTCGCGTTCGCGGACCTTGCCGCGAGCGCGCTCCGCGCCGCGAATGAGCGCAGCGAGCGGGAACGACGGATCGGGCGGTTGTCAGCGCTGAATGTGCTCGCGTGGCAGCTCGCCGAAGTCCAGGAGCCATTCGGGATCGCGAAACTCGCGTTCGACGCGGCGGCGACGCTCGTGCCGCGCGACTCCTTCGCTATCGCTCGCTACGACGACCGGGCGAGCGAGATCGACGTCGTGATCGAAGCGCGTGGGGACGAGGCCGCGCCGGGCGAGACGAACGTGCCGCTCGGTTTGGACGCGATGAGTCAGGTCGTCCTCACCGGCGAGCCCTTCCGCACGCCGAACGCCGTGCATCTCCCGATGAAGAGCCAGGGAAAGCTCGTTGGGGTCCTGGCCTGCGGGACCGAAGCGCCAAAGCTGCTCGACGACGAGGACGTCGCCGTCCTCCAGACGCTCGCGAACCTCGTCGCGACCGCGTTCGAGAACGCCGGGGCTCTCGCGCGAATGCGCGAGCTCTACCTGGCCTCGGTGCGCGCGCTCGCCGCGGCGGTCGATGCCCGCGATCCCTACACCCGCAGCCACTCGGCGCGGGTCGCCGCACTCTCTCGCGGGATCGCCGAAGAGCTGCAGCTCAGCGCTGACCAGGTCCGCCGGATCCAGCTCGGTGCGCTCCTTCACGACATCGGCAAGATCGGCGTGCCGGACGCGATCCTCAACAAGCCCGGCGCGCTGTCAGCCGACGAGTGGGTTGTCATGCGGAGCCACTCGATGCTCGGCGCGTCCATCGTGAACGCGGTCGAGCCGCTCCGGGACCTCGTGCCGATCGTGCGGAGCCACCACGAGCGCTACGACGGTGCCGGCTATCCCGACGAGCTCGGTGGGGACCTTGTGCCCATCGAGGCCTATGTCGTGGCGGCTGCGGACGCCTTCGAGGTCATCGTCAGCCGTCGCGCGTACAAACCTGCGCAGACCGTCGAGCACGCCTGCGCCGAGCTTCTCCGCTGTCGCGGGACCCAGTTCCATCCCGCCGTGGTGGACGCGTTCCTCAGGCTCATCGAGCGCGACCGCGCGCAAGGTGCGGCCGAGCTCCGCCGTATCGCCGGGATCCTTCACGAGGACATCGAGGACGTCCCCGGGCCCGGCGTTCTTCTCGAGCAGTTCGCGGCGAGCG
Source organism: Chloroflexota bacterium (assembly GCA_030854525.1). The sequence continues at coordinate 52,337 of JALYSZ010000209.1, forward strand.
CGCAGACCCATGGACGGCAGCTCGAGATCCTCCAGCGGCTCGCTCTGGAGATCAGCGCGGTCCTCGACATCGACGAGCTTGCGGAGCGGCTTCTCCGGATCATCTGCGATGCCATGGGCTACGAGAACGGCTTCCTTCTCACGCTCGACGACGGCGGCGAGCATCTCGTCATCCGAGCCGCGGTTGGCCCATCGGGGTCGTACGTTGGTCAGCGCCTACCGCGAGGACAGGGGATCAGCTGGTGGGTCGTCGAGCGTGGCGAGCTCCAGAACGTGGCCGACGGGCGTCTCGATCCGCGCTTCTACGGGCCGGACGAGATCCGCTCGGTGCTCTGCGTTCCGCTCCAGCTCGGCGACGAGCACATCGGCGCGCTGGGCGTCGAGAGCCCGCGCGTCGGCGCATTCGGCCGCGAGGACGAGGATCTCCTCTTGGCGGTGTCGCACCATGTCGCGGCCGCGGTGCGCGTCGCCAAGCTGCACCAGGCGGCGAAGACCGCCGCGGCGACGGATCCCCTCACCGGCCTGCCGAACCGGCGGAGCTTCTTCCAGCGGCTGGAGCGCGAGCTTGCCGGCCGCGACGGCGCGCCCCTCTCGGTCGCGGTCGTCGACGCGAACGGGCTCAAGGCGTTAAACGACGGGTTTGGCCACGCGGCGGGCGACGAAGCGCTCGTACGGGTCGGCTCGATCCTGCAAGCTGGCGTTCGGGAGAGCGACCTTGTCGCGCGGATCGGCGGCGACGAGTTCGCGGTCCTTTTCGCGGGAGCGCCCATCCTCACGGCGGAGCGGATCGTGCGGCGGCTCGCCGAGCGGATCGCGCACAGCACCCTCGGCGTCGGCCACCAGCTGCCCACGATCGCCTGGGGCGTCGCCGATGCGACCGGCGGGGCGACCGTTGATGAGCTCGTCGAGGCGGCCGATCGCGCGATGTATCGGCAGAAGCAGCAGATGCGCAAGCGCACCACCGCCTAGCGCTCGCTCGGCCGGGTTTGCGCGGCACCGGATGTGCACCCCATCATGTGCGTAGGGGAGTCCGTGGGCATCCAGAATCTTGTGCTACGCGTTGGCTTTGCGCTTTCCATCGTCGGCGCCGCGGTCGGAATGACCCTGGCCGCGCCGAACGCCTTCGCTCGCCCCGAGACTGCCCCGCCCGTTTCGGCCGCCACGGCCGCTCCGGTGGTCGCGGGCTACCAAGCCGCGCCCCTCACGGCGGATCGCGTGGCCGCACCGAGTACGTCGAGGACATCGCCGCAGGAAGCCGCGACGCTGATCGCGCTCGCGACGAGCGTCGTCCTCCTCGTTATCTTCGTTATCCTGTTCAGCTACCGGCCGCGACCGGGAGGAGTACGGGCCTCACACCGATAGAGAAGGCGTCCAGCGGGTGTAAGGGCGCCACGCGAGAGGTTCGGAAGGTCGCCCGCGAGCCGGATCGGGTCCTCCCGTTACAGGGGACATGAGGCACGGAGACTCCGTGCGAAGCCAGGGTGGTACCACGACGCCGCTCGTCCTTGGACGAGGCGGCGTTTTTGTTTTGGCGAAAGGAAGGTTCCGATGGCGGCGACTGATAAGCCACCCCAGTCAGCGCTCGATCTCGCGGAAAAGAATTTCCGGCCGGCCGCCGTCGAGGCCGACCTTTACGCGTGGTGGGAGCGAAGCGGCTTCTTCAAGCCCGACGAAGGAAGTGAAAAGAAACCCTTCGTGATGATGCTCCCGCTCCCGAACGTCACCGGCGATCTGCACCTCGGGCACGCCCTCGGGTTCGGCGGCTACGAGGACCTCATGGCCCGCTACCACCGCATGCGTGGCGAGCCCACTCTCTACATGCCCGGCACGGACCACGCCGGGATCATCGCCCAGGTCGTCGTCGAGAACGAGCTCGCCAAGGAGGGCATCACCCGGCAGCAGCTCGGCCGCGAGAAATTTCTTGAGGAGATGTGGCGGTGGATGGACCTCTACCGGCCGCGAATCGAAAAACAGCTGCGCATGCTCGGGTGCTCGCTCGACTGGTCCCGGCCGCATTTCACGATGGAGCCGGCGCATCAACGCGCCGTGCGCACGCACTTCATACGCCTGTACAAGAAGGGACATCTCTACCGCGCCGATCGGATCGTGCACTGGTGCCTCAAGGATCAGACGACGTATTCCGATCTCGAGGTGAAGCACATCACGCGGACGGACGCGCTCTATTACGTGCGGTACCCGTGGGCCGATCCGATGCCTCCGGGCACGCCCGATGTCATCGTGGCGACGACGCGTCCGGAGACGATCGTGGCCGACGTCGCCGTCGCGGTGCACCCGGGTGACGAGCGCTGGAAGGCACTCGTCGGCAAGGAGGTGCTGGTGCCCGGCGTCGAGCGGCGGATCAAGATCATCGCCGACGAGGCGGTGGACCCCTCATTCGGTACGGGTGCGCTCAAGATCACGCCGGGCCACGATCAGATGGACTTCGAGATCGGGCAGCGGCACGGCCTCCCGGTGCTGTCGGTGATCGACAAGCGCGGCATGATGACGCCCGCCGCCGGATTTCTTGCGGGTCCGGATCGCGAGGCCGGCCGGAAGATGATGGTCGAGAAGCTGCGCGCCTCGGGTCTCCTCGTGAAAGAAGAGCCGATCACCCATGCGGTCGCGGTCCATGACCGCTGCGGGACCATCGACGAGCCTCTCGTGCTGAAGCAGTGGTGGGTGCGAATGGACCGGCTCGCGCCGCCGGCAATCGAGGCGGTCCGCGATGGCCGCATCACGATCCTGCCGAAGTACCAGGAGAAGGTCTATTTCAACTGGATGGAGAACATCCGCGACTGGCCGGTGTCGCGTCAGATCTGGTGGGGCCACTCCATTCCGGTCTGGTACTGCCGCGATTGCGACAACGTCATCGTTCCAGATGAGAACGCGCCGGATCCAACGCGCTGCACGCGCTGCCGCAGCGATGACATCTTCCAGGACCCCGACGTGCTCGACACATGGTTCTCGTCAGGGTTGTGGCCGTTCAGCACGCTCGGATGGCCCGACAAGACGCGCGACCTGGGGCGGTACTACCCGGGATCCGTGCTCGAGACCGGGTACGACATCCTGTTCTTCTGGGTGGCTCGCATGATCATGCTCGGCCTCGAGCACATGGGGGACATCCCATTCGAGACGGTGTATCTGCACGGTCTCGTGAAGGTGGGCACGGTCAAAATGAGCAAGTCGCTGGGCAACGTGGTCAGCCCGGTCGGCTTCGTCGAGGAGTACGGTGCGGACGCGCTGCGGTACGCGCTCGTGCACGGGATCGCGGCGGGCGCCGACTCGCAGCTGTCGCAGAACAAGCTCGACCACGCGCGCAACTTCGCCAACAAGCTCTGGAACATCAGCCGCTTCGTGTTGAAGGCGATGGACGAGCACCCCGAGGCGTTCAAAGGACATGCTGCCGATCAGCGGCCCGAGGCGGAGGGCGAGGCCGCGCGCTGGATCCTCTCCCGCGCGGACGCCGCGACCCTGGAGGCCACACGGCTCATCGATGGCTACCTCTTCGGCGAGTACCTCGTGGCGCTTGAGAGCTTCATCTGGGGTGAGTTCGCGGACTTCTACGTCGAGCTGGCAAAGCCCTCGCTCAAAGGCGCGGACGCGGCGGAGGCGGTGCGCACGCTCGCGTACGTGCTCGACCGCGTGCTTCGGCTCCTGCACCCATCCATGCCGTTCATCACCGACACGGTCGCGCTGCAGCTCTGGCAGCGCGCCGGCAAATCCGATGAGGCGCCGTCGCTCGTCGTTTCGGAGTGGCCGAACGCTGGGCTGCGCGACATGGCGCTGGAGGAGCGGTTCGGCGCGTTCATCGACGTGGTCCGTGCGATCCGCAACACGCGTCAGGAAGGCGGGATCGATCCGGCCGCGCGCGTGAAGGTCTCGCTTGCGGGCGAGACCGCGGCCGTGCGCGACCTCCTGAAGCAGATCGGAGAGTTGACGCACAGCGAAGTGACCCTCGGCGCCGGCGGTGAGGGTGCGGCGACCGTGGTCCGCGCGGTCGAGATTCGGATCGTCGTCGAGCGCGATGAAGCGGACGAGCGAGCGAGATTGGCGCGAGAGCTCGAAGAAGCGCGGCAGATGTTCGAGCGCTCACGCGAGCTCTTGGCCAAACCGGGCTTCGCCGATAAAGCCCCGACGGAGGTCGTCAACAGGGAAAAAGCGAAACTCAAAGAGCGCGAAGAGCACCTGAGGTTGCTCGAAACTGAGCTGAAAAAGCAGGGGGCTGATCGGACCAAATGAAAGAGACAGCTCGCATGCCCCGCAAGCCGTTCCTACTGAGGAGGGGCGAGGGCGAGTCGGTCTGGTCGCTGGGTGGCCGCTTCACCCTGAAGGTGACCGAAGCGGACGCCGGCGGCCGGTTCGCGCTCGTGGAGGCGCTCGCTTTCCGCACCACCGAGCCCCCTTTGCACATACACCACAACGAAGATGAGGCTTGGTACATCGTCGACGGCCGGATGACCTTTTACGTGGGCGACGCGCTGCTGGAGGCGGGAGCGGGCTCCTTCGTCTTCGCGCCGAGCGGCATCGCCCACACCTTCACGGTCGATGTCGAGCCGACCCGCGTTCTCGTGTTCGCCTCGCCCGCGGGGTTCGAACGCTTCGCCGTAGAGCTCGGCGAACCGGCGACGACCGACAAGCCGCCCGTTGGCCTGGCCGTCCCAAGCCCCGATGTTCTCGCGCCGGTCGCAGCGCGCTATGGGATCGAGGTGGTCGGCCCGCCACGCCGCGCACTCGGCTGAGACCCCGCGAGCCGTGACAGGACCCGCATCGCCAGCTAATACAGAAGCGCCGGAGCCTTGCGACTCCGGCGCATCATCAAAACACTCGGCGAGTTACTGGTTGTCTTTGAAGATCGCGTTCGCCTTGTCTCCGCCAGCCTTGATGGCGGCATCGGGTGTCGCCTTCGCCGTGAGGACCGACGTCATCATGTCCGACACGACGTTTCGCACATCCTGCTGCCCGCGGATGTTCGGCTCGGGCGAGCTGTATTGGATGAGGTCGAAGCCCTGCTTCCCCTGGGGGACTTTGGTCCAGTAGTCCTTGAGGATCTGTGCATCCGCCGAGGACTTACGAACGGGCATGTAGTAGGAGGTCGCTGCGAACTGCGCCGATTGATCGGTCTCGCTCATCCACTTTATGAAGAGCCACGAAGCGAGTTGCTTTTCGGCGCTGCTCTTGAAGATCGCGACGTTGGCGCCGAATTGCACGGTCTTTGGCTTCGCGGGATCCGATTGGGGAAGGTTGGCAATGCTCCACTTCGCTCCCGTCTTGTCGGCGATGTCCTTGATGAAGGGCACCGACGACGTCGACGACAGGTAGAAGAGCAGCTTCCCGGCCGGGAGATCGTTCTGCCAGTCAAAGCCGGCGGGGCTGTACCCGCTGCCTTCCTTGTTCATGCGGTCGTACATCTGAAGGACGGCGAGGCCTTCCTTGCCGTTCCAGGCGACGGTCTGATTGTCCGCAGCCATGAGGCTGCCTCCACGTGAGTAGACCTGAGCGTCGAAATATGAGGCGTCGGTGTTGAAGCCGAAGCCGTAGCGAGTCGTCTTACCGGATGCGTCTTTCTTCACCGCGGCCTTCGCCGTCGCCTCGAACTCGTCCCAGGTCTTCGGGATCGGCTTGCCGAGCTCCTTGAGGATGTCCTCATTCACGTACATGACGGCGAGGGACTTCGTGAAGGGCCACGAAAGGAGCCTGTTACCGAACTGAGGGAAGATGTTGGTCTCGTAGTAGCCCTTGTAAATGTCGTCCTGGCTGGTCTTCGTCAAGCCGTTCTTGGTGCTGTCCTTGTACGGCCCGAGATCGACGACCGTGTCGGCTTTCATGTAGTCGGC
>JALYSZ010000219.1 GCA_030854525.1 Chloroflexota bacterium
CGCGAGTCGACCGGGAGGCTCTTCGCGAGGCGATCGCCGAGAAGTACGCGCAGGTCGCAACGACTCCGGAAGTCGGCTTCCACTTCCACACGGGCAGGCCGCTCGCGATGCGCCTCCTGTACCCAGCGTCCGCGGTCGATGCGCTCCCACCGGCGACGGTCGAATCCTTCGCCGGCACCGGCAATCCGTTCCTGTTCGGTGACCTTAGACGCGGCGAGCGGGTCGTCGATGTGGGCTGCGGCGCGGGACTCGACACGCTGATCGCAGCAGGGCACGTCGGTGCGTCCGGGCGGGTAATCGCGGTCGACATGACCTCCGAGATGCGACAGAAAACCACCGAGGGAGCCGTGGCGATGGGCCTGCACAACGTCGATGTCCGCGAGGGCTTCGCGGAGTCGCTTCCGGTCGAGGACGGCTGGGCAGACGTCGTGATCAGCAATGGGGTCGTGAACCTCTGTCCGGACAAGCGCGCGGTCTTCCACGAGATGTTCCGGGTGCTGCGGCCAGGCGGACGGATCCAGATCGGCGACATCCTGGTACATAAGGAGGTGCCGCAGAGCGCCAAGGACGACATCGCGCTCTGGAGCGGCTGAATTGCGGGTGCTCTGCTGGATGCAGAGTGGCGCGTCCTGCTGGAGCAGACCGGCTTTGCTGACGTTGTGCTGTCGAACGAGGTCGACGTGTTCTCGGGAAGCAAGCATGAGAGCGATGCCCGCGACTTCGACACTCGTGGCGTGACCGTCTTCGCGCGACGGCCGTGAACACACGACGACCCGACACGTTTCGTTCCAGTCGGGTACCGAGGTTCTGAGATGCTCCTCGCGCTCGTCGACGGTCTCACACGAATCGTCAGCGGCTCCGAAGATCACGCTCAGGTCCGCACGCAGAAGACCTTGCTCGTGCTCTCCGCGCTGCTGTTCATCCCGCCGAGCCTGGTGTGGTCGGCGCTTTACTTCTTATTCAACGAGCCGCTGTCGGCGGCCATCCCTCTCGTCTACGTCATCGTCACGTTGCTGGGGCTGGCCAGTTTCGCGCTCACACGCCGCTTCGCGCTCCTGCGGTGGATCGAGCTCGCACTCATCCTGGCGTTGCCCTTTGCCCTGCAGCTGACCCTGGGCGGGTTCGTGCCATCCAGCGGGGTGGTGTTGTGGTCGCTCCTTGCCCCGATCGGCGCGCTTGTCTTCGGCGCGTCGCGCCCGGCCTTCTGGCTGCTCGCATTCCTCGTTCTCGTCGCGATCGCGGGCGTGTTCGAGGGAAGCTTGCGCGGAACGAACGCGCTGCCGGAGTGGCTGCGCACCGTCTTCTTCGTTCTCAACATCGCGACGATCAGCACGCTCGCGGTCACGCTGCTGGCCGTCTTCAACCGTCAACGCGACGAGGCGATGCGCCTCTTGGCTGCGGAGCAAGGCCGTTCGGAAGGTCTGCTCCTCAACATCCTTCCGAAGGAGATCGCGCAGCGCCTGAAGGCAGGCGAACGCCGCATCGCCGACGCACACGAGCATGCGACCGTGCTCTTCGCCGACCTCGTGGGCTCAACGGCGCTCGCGCTGGAGCTCTCCCCGGACTCGCTGATCGGCGTTCTCAACGATGTGTTCTCGCGCATCGATGAGCTCGCCGAGCGACACGGCGTCGAGAAGATACGCACCATCGGCGATAACTGGATGGGTGTGAGCGGTGTCCCTCGCTCACGCCCGGACCACGCGCAAGCCGCGGTCCGGATGGCGCTCGACGTCCGGAACTTCGTCCGGGATTACCGCACGCCCGACGGGCGTTGCCTCGGCCTGCGCATCGGTCTCAACTCCGGGCCGCTGGTCGCGGGGGTCATCGGGAAGCACAAGTTCGTCTACGACATCTGGAGCGACACGGTAAATACGGCTAGTCGGATGGAGTCCCAGGGCGTGGCTGGCCGCGTTCAGGTGAGCCAGGCGACGTATGCGCTCGTGAAGGGCGACTTCGTGTGCGAAGAGCGCGGCGCGATCGAGGTTCGCGGGCGCGGACCGCTGACCACCT
>JALYSZ010000258.1 GCA_030854525.1 Chloroflexota bacterium
CCTTCGCCACTCCGAGGCGCGCCGCCGCGCTCAGTCCCTCGGGGCCCATGAGCGCGAGGTAGATCGCCGCGGTGATCGCCGCGATCGCCTCGTTCGTGCAGATGTTGCTCGTCGCTTTCTCTCGGCGGATGTGCTGTTCGCGGGTCTGCAGCGTGTTCACGAAGCCGCGCATCCCGCGGGCGTCGTGCGTCTCGCCCACGACGCGGCCCGGCATCTGCCGGACGAGCCCGGTCCGGCAGGCGAGGATCCCGAGGTACGGGCCGCCGAAGCTCATCGGGATCCCGAGCGGTTGCCCTTCTCCCACCACGATGTCGACGCCGAGCGCGCCCGGTGGCTCGAGCAGCGCGTTGGCGTGCGGCTCGGTCACCTGGATGCAAAGCGCGCCGGCGGCGTGCGCGGCGTCCGCTACAGCGCGAACGTCGATGAGGCCGCCGAGCGCGTCCGGGTGTTGCACGATGAGGCACGCCGCGCCCCCGGCCGCCGCCGCGAGATCGCGGGCCGGGACTTCGACGATCTCGAGGTCCGGACCTTTGGCGTACGTCCGCACGGTCCGACGGAACTCGAAGTAGGTCTCGCTCGCCATCACGACCTTCTTGCGGCCGGTGGACCGGACCGCCATGAATGCAGCCTCCGCGACCGCGGAGCCACCCTCGTACATCGAGGAGTTCGCCACATCCATCGCAAGGAGCTCGCAGATGAGGGACTGGTATTCGAAGATCGACTGCAAGGTGCCCTGGCTGACCTCGGGCTGGTAGGGCGTGTACGCGGTCAGGAACTCGCCGCGCAGCGCGAGCACGGGGACAGCCGCGGGGATGTACCGGCGCTGGACCGGCCCGCCGAGAAAGAACGGCCCGGCGCCCGCGGTCCGGTTCTTCGCGGCGAGCGACTCGAGGTGCGACTGGATCTCGAGCTCGGACATGCCGGCGGGAAGGCCGAGCTTCGGACGGAGCGCGTCCTTCGGGATCGCGGTCAGTAGCTCATCGACGCTCTTGATGCCGACGCGTTCGAGCATCGCCGCGCGGTCGGCCTCGGTGTGCGAGGAGTAGGGGTTTTTATTCAATCTTTCGGCGATTAATCTCCGCCGGCGCCGGCAGTCTCGCCGATGTGCGAGCGGTAGTCGGCGGACGAGAGAAGCTGCGTGAGCTCGCCTTTGTCCGCGAGCCGCACCTTTATCAACCATCCGTCGCCATATGGCACGGTGTTGACGAGCTCGGGCTTCTCGATGACTTTCATATTGCGCTCGACGACCTCGCCCGAGATCGGCGCGTATATGTCGGACGCGGCCTTTACGGATTCGACGACTCCGAGGCTCGAGAACTGCCGGACTGTCGCGCCCTTCTCCGGTAGCTCGACGAAGACCACGTCCCCGAGCTGCTCCTGCGCGAAGTGCGTGATGCCGATCGTGGCCACGTCGCCGTCGGCGCGCACCCACTCGTGCTCCTTGGAGTACTTGAGGTCTTCGGGAACGCTGCTCACTCGGCCCTCCGATAGAAAGGTGTTTTGACTACCGTAGCGGGAACGTCCTTGCCACGAATGCGGACCCCGAGTGCGGTTCCGACCTTTGAAAGTGGCGTTGGAACGTAGGCCAGAGCGATGTTCTTCTCCACTGTGGGACCGTAGGTCCCGCTCGTGACGTGGCCGACGACAGCGCCGTCTTGCGTGACCTCGTGGCCGTGGCGGGCGACGCCGCCCTGGACGACAAGCCCGGCGATCCTCCGCTTCGGACCCTCGGCCTTTTTCGCTGCGATCATGTCCCGGCCGGTGAACTCCTTGTCGAGCTTGCACGTCCAGCCGAGGCCCGCCTCGATCGGGTCGGTCGTCTCGTCGATGTCGTTGCCGTAGAGCGAGAAGCGCGCCTCGAGACGGAGCGTGTCACGTGCGCCGAGGCCGATCGGCTTGATCCCGTCGCCGCGGCCGGCGGCGAGCAGGGCGTCCCATACCTTTCCCGCGTCGGCGTTGGCGACGAAGACCTCGAAGCCGTCCTCGCCGGTGTAGCCGGTGCGCGCCAGTGTCGCGCGGGCGCCGGCAACGCGGCCCTGCG
>JALYSZ010000271.1 GCA_030854525.1 Chloroflexota bacterium
CGGACGTGACCGCGCTCGCGATCGTGCGCGAGCGTCGCGTCGTCGGCACGCGCGTGTTCGGGCTCGGCCGCGACGCGTTCACGGCGCGCGAGGAAACGCGCGACGACGACGCGCGCGTGTGGGCGGAGATCGTCGCCCTCCCTCTTGACTCCGACAACGCACAGCCGCCGGAGCGGTGGCTCTTTGTCGGGGTGCCTGAAGCGCTGCTCGGGCTGCCGAACGCGCTCGCCAAGATCGTCCGCACGGCGCGCGGGGGCGCGGCGCGGATCGGTCCGCTCACGCCGAGCGTGACCAGCCGCGTCTTCTCCGACGTGCCGCTCAACGCCGAGGACCTCGTCGCCGCCGGCGCGGCCGCGCTCGCGACCGAGCTGTACTCGTGACCGTGGAGACCGCATCGGCTCGCCGAACGGTCATCGAGCTTGGCGGAGACGCGACCATCCTCGACGCCGCGCGCCGCCTTGATGCGGCCGAGTCGCCGGATGTCGTCCTTGTCGTTCCTTCGGGCGCGCCGCTCACGCGGAACGCGGTGTTCCTCGAGGCGCTCCGCCGTCGCGCTGGTGACCGTCGCATCGTTCTCGTCTCGCCGGAGGCGCGGGCGCGATCTCTCGCGTCGTCGGTGCACATGAAGGCGTTCTCGAGCATCTCCGCGCTGGACCGCCACGAGCTCGACTCGACCGAGCATCTCACCGATGCACGAAGAGCGGCAATGTCGACGCGTGTTCGACGAGCCACCCCGCGGCGCGGGGTCTCGCCGCTTCGCGCGCTCGCGGTCTTCATGAGCCTCGTTACGGCGGCTGGCATTCTCCTCGCGGTCGTGGGTCCATCGGCGACGATCGTGATCGCCGCGACGCCCACGCCGCTCGGCCCGTTTGAATACGACCTTCGCGCAGGACCGAACGGCGGGGACATCAGGGCGCAGACGCTGTTCGACGACAAGCTCACCGCGAAGACCACCGGCACGGCAACCGGCTCTCGACTCGACGAGGCCAAGGCGACCGGTGTGGAGCAGTTCAAGAACATGACGACGAATGACATCCGGATCCCGATCGGGACGGTCGTCACGACCACCGACAGCCCGCCGATCCGCTTCGCGACGACCGAAGAGAAGGTCCTTCCGCGAAGCACGATCCTGCCGGCCTTCACGATCGGGACGGTCAGCGTCAACATCCAGGCGATCGAGAAGGGGCCGACGGGCAATCTCCCGGCCGACAAGATCACCCGAACAGCAAGCAGCGATTTCGTCGTCACGAACGTCACGCCGACGACCGGGGGGAAGTCCGAGCAGATCCCCGTCGTCGCGCCGGCCGACTACGACAGGGCGGTGACCCAATCCGACGACGCCGTGAGGCAGAAGGCCGAGCAGCGAACCCAGGAATGGAAGGCCGGCGCGGTGGCGAGCACCAACGTTTACGGCGTCGTATGGAAGCGGACCGGCGTGGTCACGCCGGCGAGTGAGGTCGTCGGTAAGGAGCTCACGAAGGAAAGGCCGACCTTTGAGATCACGGTGACCGCCAGCGCGACCGCGTACGCGGTCACCAAAGATGAGCCGTCAACGACCGCGATCGCGAAGCTGAGGCAAGAGGTCTCCGCAGGGATGGACCTCGAAGAGAAGAGCGCCGCGGTCACCCAGGTGATTGGGGCGTCCGTCCAGGACGACGGGGTCCACTGGCGCGTGCGGGTGCAGGGCAAGCAGATCCCGCAGCCGAAAACGTCGCAGATGACCGCCGTGCTCGCGGGGCGCGAGTACGAGGCGGTGGGCCCGCTCGCCGAGCAGCTCGGGTTTAGGCTTCGCAGCATCACGCCGTGGCCCGAGTGGTGGCCGCGCCTTCCCGTGCTCGACTCGCGGATCACGATCGTCGTCGAGGCTTTGCCGCCTGCGGCGAGCTCGCCGTAGCGGGGTGCGTTATCTGGCGCTCGACGTTGGCGACCGCCGCATCGGCCTCGCTGTGGGCGATGACGCGCACGGTCTCTCGCGACCGCTCCGGACGCTCGTCCGACGAAGCGTCGTGAAGGATCTGGCCGAGATCGAACGCGTCGTGCGCGAGGAGGCGGTCGATGCACTCGTGATCGGTCTGCCATTGACGCTGCGCGGCGAGGAAGGGCACCAGGCCGAGCGCGTTCGCCGTTTCGCCACCGAGTCCGAGAAGCTCGGGCTCCCCGTGAGGCTCTACGACGAGCGCCATACCTCCAGCGAGGCGGAGCTCCGCGGCGCGCGCGACATCGATGCGGGCGCCGCGACGATCCTGCTCGAGGACTTTCTAGCGCAGGGAGCTCGCTGATGGCCATCCGCGCGCCGCGACCGGCGCGGCAGCGCTCCGCGACCGGGCCGTTCATCTTCGTCGTGCTGATCGTCGGCCTATTGGTCGGCGGCTTCGTTTTCGGGCGGCCGATCGCGGAAGACGCGATCGTCGCGCAGGTCCAGGAGCACGACACGCTCCTGAGACAATCGATCGTCCGCGGGCTCGTGGCCGATCGCGTGGGCGGCGAGCCGGATCTTGCGAAGGACCCGAAGGCGGAGACGCGCACGTTCGTGATCTCACGCGGCGAGACGGCGGGCTCGATCGGGCAGCGCCTACAGGAGGCCGGCTTCATCCGCTCCGCGCTCGCGTTCTCCTACCTTCTCTATGACACCGGTCGCGAGACGTCGCTCCAATCGGGGACGTACACGATCTCCGCTGCGCTCACGCCGCGTGAGCTCGCGCGCGTGTTCGAGAAAGCGCCCAGCGAGCAGGCGGTGCTGCGGATCATCGAAGGCTGGCGGCTCAGCGAGACCGCGGCGGCGGTCAACAAGGTGTTCCCGTCGATCTCCTCCGATGACTTCGTGAAGGCGGCGGTGGTCGGCCAGCGGCACAACACGGTGCTCTCCGGTCTCGCGCCCGAAGCATCGCTCGAGGGATTCCTCTTCCCGGATACGTACTTCTTCAAGCCGACCGCGACGGCGACGCAGATCGTCGACGCGTTGCTCGACCAGTTCGAGCTGCGCGTCGGTCAGATCCTCCGGCAGGCCGCTGTCGATCGCAAGACCACGATCTACGACATCGTGAAGCTCGGCTCGATCGTCGAGCGGGAGGCTCGCGACCGTAAGGAGAGTGCGACCATCGCCGGCGTGTACTCCAACCGCCTGGACATCGGAATGAAGCTCGATGCCGACCCGACCATCCAGTACGCGCTCGGTGACTGGCGAGAGCTGAGCCTCCCCGAACTGG
>JALYSZ010000281.1 GCA_030854525.1 Chloroflexota bacterium
CTCCTGGAGCGGTTCGCGCCGGTGACGGAGGTGCGCGTGAGGATCGAAAAGCCGGAGCCCGAAGGCCTCGACGCGGCCGCGGAAGCGGTGGAGCTCACCCTCTCGCGCCAATGAGCGCGCGCATGGCGTCGACGACGGCAGCGTGCACATCGCGCGAGCGGTCGGCTGCGATCGGCGCGCCGAACCTGATGCTCACGGGATGTGAGCGGTACGCCGGAAGCGCGAGCTGGAGCAGCGTCGCCATGCGCTGACGCTCCCGCAAGACGCGGCGTCGCTTCGCAAGCGGATGGTCGAACGCCGTCGGCGACACGACACCGCTAACGACGGAAGGGACGACGAGCGTGCCGCGCGCGACGCGCTCGAGCATCTCGATGCTGCGCGACCACGTCGCGAGCGACGCGAGCGCCGAATCGCGCGAGAGTGCCGGATCGAGCTCGAGACCGCCGGCGGGAAAGACGATCACCGTCTCGCCGGCGCGGAGCCGTGCGACAATGCTGCGGAAGGCGGAGAGACGATCGGCACGGTCTTCCGACACGAACAGGAAGCGCCGGCTCGCGAGCCGCATCGCGCGAAGGAACGGATAGTTCGCGGTGACGATCCAGGCGTCGTCGCGGCCGAGCGCCGTGAGGAGTCCCACCGCGTCGGAGAGCCCCGGATGGTTCGCTACGACGAGGAGCGGACCTCGTGCCGGTACGCGCTCGCGCCCCTCGACGGCAAGACCGCCGGTCGCGTCGTCGACGATCCACGCGGAGCCGTGACGAAGTCCGTCCCCCAGCGCGCGGTCGTACGTGACGAAGCGGCCCGCGACGCGATTCGCGACCGGCCCCATGAGCCGGCGTAAGACCTCCACGCGAAAGCCCGCCGCGCTCCCGACAAGGGTCTCGGCGCTCTCACGCGCGACGATCCGAGCGATCTGACGCCGCTGGGTGACTGCCGGAGAGAACTGTGCGTTCGTGTGGGTAATGCGAGCGAGCAGGGACCGCGGATCAGTCGACGTGACCCGGGCCGTTGACGCCTAAGTCCGGGCCGGTATTCAGTCGAGCGCCATCCAGACCATGGCCACCACGCGGCCGACGCGGCCCTGAGGCTCCCGGTCGTATGGATAGGCGTCCCGGCGGGGACCGACAAAGACACGCGCGACAACGTTCCCGTGACCGCGCACGTCGGCCGGGAGATGCGTGTCGCCCTCAGACGTGCCAATGACGCGTTGGTGATCGGGGCGCTGGTGGGGACCGCTCGTCAGACGAGACGCGGTCGTCATGCGAGCGGCCCGCCAGGCCTCTCGGCGGTTGGCCGCCGAACATGCCCTACGCCGACGAACGCCCGCGTACTCCTCTTTAAGCTGCGGTATCCCAGGCCGCAGTCGATTGACATACCCAGCTCCAGGTTCAGCGGCCGGATTAGGAGTGAACAGTAAGATTAACGTCAGGGAGCCCGTCGTTGATCGTTGACGGATGTTTCGGGCGATGGTGGGTGATTGGGTTGGGTGCTTTGACTGGGCGGCGCGGCGCAGTTCTCGCGGTTGGCCTAGTAGTCGTAGCGGCGGCGGTGGCTATCAACGGAGTCGTGGCGAGCAAGAACCAGTCGATCGTGTTCGCGTTACCATCGAGCGTGGCATTCGGGGATCCGCCCTTACTTCTGGGAGCCTCGGCGACCTCTGGACTTCCCGTACGTATGGAGCTGATTGGTGGACCCTGCACCTTCGAGGACCGCTCGGTGACGGTGAACGGTGTAGGCACGTGCACCTTCACGTTTACGCAAGCAGGCGACGGTTGGCGCAGCCCGGTAATTGTGACCAAGACTCTGGCAGTTAGTAAGGCTGATCAGTCGCTCTCGATCGTTGCCCCTTCGGCGGCCACATATCGTGATACTCCCGTTCCCGTAACAGCGAGTAGTTCGGCGAAGCTCCCCGTGACTCTGAGCGCTTCGGGTGCGTGTTCGCTCGACGGAACCAAACTCGTCATACAGCGGGCCGGACCATGTCTCGTACGAGGGATACAGCCCGGCGACGAGCATTACAACCAGGCGACCCGTGACATGACTATCACCGTCGCAAAGGCAACCCAAACGATCGCCTTTGGAGAAATACCCGCAGGCGGAACGTACGGCGGCGGCCCGTTTACGGTCGCGGCCCAGGCCAGTTCGGGACTCGCGATCACCTTCTCCGCATCGGGCGCCTGCGCGGCGAGCGGGTCGGTCATATCTATCCGTGCGGCGGGGCCGTGCACGGTCACGGCGAATCAGCCCGGCGACGACAACTGGCAAGCCGCTTCAGTTGGCACCCGCAGCATGACAGTAGCGAAAGCCAATCAACAGATCAGGATGGTTGTCGCGAGCCCGATTCGTTATGGAGGCGCGTCGGTGACGATCGACGGAACGTCGAGCTCACCCCTCGC
The DNA here is from genome assembly GCA_030854525.1 of Chloroflexota bacterium. The sequence continues at coordinate 2,397 of JALYSZ010000281.1, forward strand.
CGTAGCTTCGACGGTGGCAGGTGCCTGCACCCTGAGCGGCGGCATCATCAAAGCGAAGGGCTTCATCGGAACCGATGTATGCACCGTCACCGCGACTCAGGCCGGTGATTCGAACTTCAATCCCGGGACGCCAGTTGTTCAGCACGTGACCGTAATTGGACTGAGCTGGACGTGCTGCAAAGTGATCTTTGCCCCGCCGTTTGACTTCTGCTCGTACTTCGCGTGCATCGGTAATTTTGGCAACAGCGCTGGCTATGTGATGCAGTGCCGCGACGGACTGTTCAGCACCGCCGGTGGCCGTTCGGGATCCTGTTCGGGGCATAGCGGCAACGCGAGAGCGCTCTACATGCCGTGACGAGTCTCCGAATCTCGAGGAGCAGCCTACTCGGCGCGGGAGATAGCCGCCGTGGCGCCAGATAAGCGTCCCGCACTAGGCGCGCTCGGCTGAGAGAGATCGGGAGATGCTACTCATGCTCAATCGACGGCCGTTTGCGAAGTTGCCTCTCGTGGTCGTCTTGGGCGGGTATGTCAACGCTTGATCGGAATTGCCCGGAGGGCTCCTGAATTCGGAAGGTGTGATATGTGGATTGGTCCAGCCGCTCGGAATTGCGGCCGGCTTCGGCAGCGCGGTCTTCCAGGAACGTGCGCAGGTTCTCGAGACCGATGGCCTCGGCGCCCGGACGAAGAGCGAACGCACCGAGCCCCGGCAAGACGTCGTTGAATGCGAACCATGAAACGTTCTCTTGCCCGTGCCTACCGGGATATATCACGTAGGCACCTTCGGTGCGTCGAATAGCGTCGCGGTAGGCGTGCATTTTCAGAAGGTCGGCTCGCTTCGGCGCTCCCCCCGACTGCGTCGCAACTCTCTCTTCGTCTAAGACCTCGTTTGAGTTAATCCCAAAGAGTCCAGTCCAGTCCTCGACTCTGTACTTCGCGTCAAAGTGCACGTGGACCATCAGCTCTTGACGCTCGGCCTCCGCCTCGGAGAATTCAACCGGCCACAGGCTGACCGTGAAGTCAGGGCGCATCGGCCGCGTCCACGCGCCTGGACTCGGATAGCTCGGTAGGTCGGGCTCAGCCCCTGGGTAGGTGCGGTTGTACGAGAACCGAATGTTGAGCTCCCGGTCGCCGCCCCGATGTTTCCCACGGAATGACAGTTCCTTGCCGGACTTCAGCCGAAGATCAAAACCGTTGGCCGTTCGTTCGATGAGCGTGCGATGCGCTGGCACATCGAGCTCAAACGTCTGCTCCACGATCGCCAAGAGCTTGAAGAAAACCCAGAACTCGTAGAGCGCCGCGACATTGCGCTGGCCGGCAGCAAAAGCTTCGCGACCGCCGTCCCAAGTGAGCGAAGTTGCGAACTGAAACTCGAGCCAAGACTCGAGGATCTCCCGATAGCCACCGCGCCTCTGGAGCAACGGACTCTCGAGCGGAAGCCTGTCGGCTCTCGACACCTCACGGAATAAGTCATTTGCGAGCCATTCCCCTACCGTTTCGCGAAGCTCGGCCGTTTCTCGCGCAAGTCGCTTTCCGATTGACGGCTGTAGAACGCGAGCGCGCTCCTCCACGGCCTCGATGAAATCATCCCAGTCTTCAAGCGCGAATTTCACGAACCTGTTCTCGGGAATGTCTATGGTTTCGCGATCTCGATCGACGACGATGGTGGTCGGCACTGTCGCCTCACGATGGCCATGGCCCGCGAACACTTGCCGGAGCGAGTGCGTAGCCGGTATCGGCTCGCGCCTTCGACCAGACGCCAGCTGCCGGATAACGGCGGCATCAACGCGATCTATTCGGTCCGGGGTCCTTTTGCCTGATTCCGTGATCCACCGCCGCGCTGGCTGGCCCAGAACCCTGTGCACCGCGTCGTCGAGATCGCGAGACTGAAGGATCCGGCGCAGAATCGCGAACTGCTGGTGTAGAGAATCTGCGTCGGTGCGCTCGACCTTCAAGCGGACGGCTGTTGGTCCGGAAAAGTGCATGATCAGGGCGGTGGTCGCGGTCGCGATGTCGTCGAGCATCTGTCGGTATTGGTCTTGGTAATCCAGCTTATCGGTCCTAACTTCAACAGCGCCCCAGGCCCGCTCCTTCCCCGCGGGATCGACTAGTGCAATCGGTAGAAGACCGGTGGAAAGACCCGGTTCGATTCGACCCGTCCAGCGCCCAAAGCGATTCGGTTGGATTAGAGGGCCGCTGTCGATCTCGAGTCCCTCTGCGCCGACGAGCTGATAGTCGTACGTGCCGCCCTCGAGCAGCTGAACTTTCTCTTCCGCGCTGCGGGCCGCCTCAGCTTGGTCGAGTACGCGAATGGTCGCGGACCGGTGCGAGTCGGCGATGCGGAGGCTGCCAATCGGAAAATCGCGCCGGTCGACCAAGACGACCTCGGCCTCTGAGCGAAGATCGGCCACTAGGCTTCGGCGAAGCTCACAAATCCGTTGCGGTCGAGCCGTTTGAGCATCCGGACGATCTTGTCTAAGCCGAGCGGATATGGTGCCCGACTCGTGAGCCCGGCGAAGCGGAGCGCTATCTCGCTGAGATCGTCGGCGCTGGCAGCCTCGTCCTCGACGCGACCCTTAATCAGCTCCGTGTTCGTGAGTCGGCCGTCGTTTGCCCACTGCCTAGGCTCAGAGCAGAGCACCGCGAGCGCAACAAGAACGGACGAAATGCTTCGCCGCGAGCCATGGAGACGAGGCAACAGTTTTTGAGTTACCTGGGCGTCAAATGACGACTCGAATGACCAGCCTGGACCAAGAAGCCCACGGTGAACGGCAACAAAACGAGCTATTTCGGAGGACGTCCGATACCCGAACTCGTGGCCCTCCCGGGCGAGCACGTCAAAGGCCAGTTCGATCTCCGCCCGCAGCTGAGCAGACGCCAATGCTGGTAACACCGGGACCCAGTCGCGAGTTCCGAATAGAGGCGCGAACCGCGATCCCTTCCCCTCTATCGCTGCGAGATCGATCGCGGCGAGTCCATCGCTGGCGGTTGCGAGGCGGGAAGGATCAATCCGAAATTCGATCACGTTTGCGCGATCCAGGACCTTCGGCGAAAACATGTAGGTCGTTTCATCGACATTCACGGTCCCAACAAGGAAAAGATTTGGGGGCCATATCAGCTTCTTCGGCACGCTGCCGCGCGGCTCAGCACTCGTGTAGAGGGTTATCTCCTCCCCTGATTCCATCGCCGACAGGATGTCCGCGAAGTACCGTTCGACATGAGAAAGGTTCATCTCGTCCAAGACCAGCACATGTGGCACGTCGGGGTGTTGATCGGCGTCCAAGAGACATCGGAGGACTTCAGTCGTCGAGTACTGACTGGCATCGAGGGCATTCGGGTAACCCAGCGTGTCGTCGACACTTGTCCAGTCG
>JALYSZ010000288.1 GCA_030854525.1 Chloroflexota bacterium
GGACCGCGACGGTGCCCGCCGACTTCGAACGCGAGCTGAAGAAGAGTCGGCGAGCGAAAGAGTTCTTCAAGACTCTCAGTGCTGCGAACAGGTACGCGATCATCTGGCGCCTACAGACCGCGAAGAAGGCAGAGACTCGCACGAAGCGTATGCGGAGTTTCATCGAGATGCTGGAGAGAGGCGAGACCATACATTAGATAAGCGTCATGACCGGCGCCCGACGCATTGTAGTTCGAATCAAGAAGGGAACTGACGGACGCACGGCACTCAGTTGCGAGCGAGCCGACGGCACGACTACCTGGCAGCGGCAACAAGGCGCGCAGGCGAGCTTCTTCCCTCGCCACGACCTCACGCACTACGCCGTCGAAACGGTGCTGGGTCACACCAATGGTTTTTACGGTCTGGTCGCCGCGGGTTGGGATCTGTCTGATTTTGGAACACCCTGGCCGCGGGGACAGCTTCCGAAAGACGCCAACCTTTCCGAGATCATCGTTGGGTTCTTCGATCGCGAGCGAGCGAGTGGTCAGATGGGATCCGCGCAGGAGATCAACGACGAAATGGCGCAATTCGCCGAGGAGAACGGACTGCCCGTTCCCGAGCAACTCACCGAAGACGATCTGTCACGCGTAAGAAAAAGACGCGGCGAGCTGTTCGCACAGTGGGACGCGGTTGAACCGGGCGGGGTACTGGAGCTCCGCTTCGATCCCGCCGCGCTCGTGCCGTCGGTTGGCGACTAAGGGCTCCGTCGTGGTTAGAACGACACAGATGCGAGGGGACAGAAGCAGAGGTTAGAGTTGCGAGACACCTCGTAACTCGCAACTATGCCTCTGTCCTCTCGCATCTGTGCAGTTCTCAGTTGATTTCTCCCATTCAGGCTGTCGACCCGGCCAGGGCCCGAGGGTTCCTGCTCTCGCCGTTTGGGCGTCCTATTTGCTAACTTAAGGGTCGAGCGCACAATGTTCGCTGACAGGAACGGCGGCGGGCAGCACTTGTAAGAACCGCATGCAAATCGTCGAGCCGAATCCGGAGAAGTCATGGGCACCGCGACACTTACGGCACCTGAACAGGTTACGGACACGTTTCCGATCAACGGAACGGACTTTGTAGAGTTCTACGTCGGCAACGCGAAGCAGGCCGCACACTTCTACCGCAACACCTTCGGGTACAAGATCCTCGCGTACCGCGGCCCGGAGACGGGAACTCGTGATCGCGCGAGCTACATCCTCGAGCAAGGGAAGGTACGGCTGGTTCTCACCACCGCCCTCAGGCCCGACAGTGAGATCGCCACTCACGTGCACAAGCACGGCGACGGCGTGAAGGACATCGCGCTCTGGGTGGACGACGCGCGGAAGGCCTTTCGTCTAGCGGTTGAGCGCGGAGCCAAGCCTGCGTACGAGCCGAAGTCGCTCGTCGATGAGCACGGCGAAGTCGTCATCGCGGCGATCCACACCTACGGCGAGACGATCCATACCCTGGTAGAGCGAAAGAATTACAAGGGACAGTTCATGCCGGGCTTCGTTCCATTCGCGGGCAAGCGCGAGGCGCAGAGTGTCGGTCTCAAATACATCGACCACTGCGTCGGAAACGTCGAGCTCGGTGCCATGAACAAGTGGGTCAAGTACTACGCCGACGTGCTCGGCTTCACCCAGCTCATCTCCTTCGACGACAAGGCGATCTCCACTGAATACTCAGCGCTGATGTCCAAGGTGATGGCCAACGGAAATGGCCGCATCAAGTTCCCGCTCAACGAGCCGGCGAAAGGAAAGAAGAAATCGCAGATCGACGAGTATCTCGAGTTCTATCAGGGACCGGGGTGCCAACACATAGCGCTCGCTACCGACAATATCATCGACACGGTCACCAGGCTGAGAGACAACGGCGTCGAGTTCCTGCGGGTCCCGGGCACCTACTACGACACCGTCATCGAGCGAGTCGGCCACATCGATGAGGATCTGGCGCCGTTGCGCGACCTGGGCATCCTCGTCGATCGCGACGAAGAAGGATACCTGCTGCAGATTTTCTCGAAGCCAATGGAGGACCGTCCGACGCTCTTCTACGAGATCATCCAACGGAAGGGCGCGAAGAGCTTCGGCGCCGGAAACTTCAAGGCGCTGTTCGAAGCGCTGGAGCGCGAACAGGATCTCCGCGGCAACCTGTAGACATGCCGATCTATCACACACTCGGACAGATTCCCCGCAAGAGGCACATTGCGTTCAAGAAGCCCGGCGGAGGCATCTACGCCGAGGAGCTCGTTGGGCACGAGGGATTTACCGGTACCTCGGCGCTCATGTACCACATCCATCCGCCGACGACGGTAAAGTCCGTGCGTCGCGTGCGAGAGATCAAGTTCGAGGCGGACCCGGACCAGACACTCCATCACCGGCATTTCCTCACCTCGCGCGTGAAGAAGGGCGGAAGCGCCACGCTCGACCGGATTCCTTTGCTGTTCAATCAGGACATCGCGATGCTTTACGTCGAGCCCGACGAGAACGATGCGCATTTCTACCGGAACGCGCAGGCCGACGAGCTGGTGTACGTCAGCAAAGGAAAGGGAGTTCTGGAGAGCACGTACGGCGCGCTGCCCTTTCACGAGGGCGATTATCTCGTCATCCATCGCGGCATCCTGCACCGGTATCGCTTCGACCTGAACGCGGAGCAGCAGCCGAAGCTGTTGATCTTCGAGAGCAGGGGACACGTGCGGTGGCCAAAGCGATACCGCAACGAATTCGGACAGCTGATAGAGGGTGCGCCTTATTCGGAGCGCGACATCCGGCGTCCGACATTTGTCGAGGCGATAGACGAGATGGGAGACTTTCCAATTCTCGTGAAGCAGTACGACGGCATCAACGAGATCATGCTCGACCACCACCCGCTGGATGTTGTGGGCTGGGATGGCTACTTCTATCCGTGGGCGTTCAACATCAACGATTTCGAGCCGATCGTTGGCCGCGTCCACCAGCCGCCGCCGGTGCACCAGACTTTTCAGGGAGACGGATTCGTCGTCTGCTCATTCTGCCCGC
>JALYSZ010000301.1 GCA_030854525.1 Chloroflexota bacterium
GCGCGCGACCGCGGGGCCCGGGCCCTCCGGTACCTCGAGCGGCGGAGGGCCGAGAATGGTGGGCGGTTCGACCTGGGGGAGATCCTCATCAGCCCCAAACAGGCGGAAAAACAAGCCCGTAGGCGCAAACGACCGGTCGTGGAGGAGGTCGCTCTCCTGGCGGCCCACGGCGTGCTGCACCTGCTGGGGTATGAAGACGAGACACCCGCTGGCTACCGGGAGATGGTCCGGCTGGGGCACGATGCGACCCGTCAAAAGTCCGTTAAACGGTGAAACAAGCGCACCCCTCCCCCGTTACCTGTGCTGGGTGCGCAGGACCGGTTTCGCTCTCGCCGTCTGCATCGTTCTGGCCCTGTCACTGCCCGCCTCGGCACGGGCGAGCACCGCGGAGCTCGCCCAGCAGCTCGATAGCCTGATCGCGTCCTTTCCCAACGGTGCGGGGATCTGGATCGCTGACCCGAACGTCGCGGCCCCGCTCTTCACTCACGATCCGGAGGAACACCTGATCACGGCATCGCTCTACAAGCTCGGCGTGCTCGCCGAGGCGGAGCGACGCGTAGACGCCGGCGACCTCCGCTACGACGACGTGATCACGATCGAGCCCGAGGACATCACGCTCGATGGATCGTTCGAGGACGCCGGCACGCAGCTCACACTCGATGAGGCGCTCGAGGCGATGATCACGATCTCCGACAATGGGTCGGCGCTCGCGCTCTGGCGCATCCTCGGCGGCGCCAACATCGACGTTACCCTCGAAAAGGCTGGTGTGAAGAATTTCCACGTCGCCTTCGACGACACCGAGGACAACTGGGCGACGCCGCACGCGATCGGGACGTACTTCACGCTCCTCGCGAAGCGGCAGCTGATCTCGTCCGCGGCATCCGATCGGATGCTCGCGCGACTCGAGCGCCAACAGATCAACGACCGTCTTCCTGCGCAGCTACCGGCAGGTGTCGTGGTCGCTCACAAGACCGGCAACCTGAGTGGCTTAGCGCACGACGCCGGCATCATCTACACGAGATCCGGTCCACGTGTCGTAGTTGCGATGACGTGGGACGCCTTCGACGAAGACGCGGCGAACTTCATCTCGTCGATCGGCTCGCTCGTCTACAGCGCGAACCTCGAACCTGCCGCGAACGCCCGCTACCAGGTCTCGAAGACCGGGCTGGCCGTCGACACCGGGTCCGAGGCACGGGTGACCGTGCCGATCACGAACATCGGAGCACGCGCGTGGACCTCCGCCGGCGCGGGCGCGGTCGGTCTCATCTGGGAGCTACGCAATGGTCAGGGCACACTGCTCGCGAGCTCGGCGAAACCGCAGCCGCTACCCGCGCTGCAGCCGAACCAGACGCAGAACGTCGGCATCGCGATCTCAGTGCCGAAGCAGCCAGGGACCTATGCGGTCACCATCGGCCTGACCGACGCGGGCGGCGCCGCGCTCGCTCCCGCTGGCGCAGCGACCGCGACGTTCAACCTCCGCGCTCATGAGCAGTACCTCATAACGGCGCAGATCGGCATGCCGCGTACGCTCCATCGCGGCGAGGCGTCACTCCTTGTTGTGAACTACGGCGCGCTCGCTGGCGAGACCGATCGCGCCCTCTCGGTCGGCTGGCGCATCGTCGACCCGCGCACGAATCGCACCGTTCAGCAGGGATCGAGCCCCGTCGGGGCGTTCAAGGCAGGAGTGACCGGGACGTTCTTCGTGCCGTTCGTCGCGCCGAACGCCCTTGGCACGTACAAGCTCACCTACGAGCTTCGCGACGGGACGATCGCGGTGAGCGAGCCGGTGTCGGCGACCGTGGAGATCACAGGACCGCGCACCTATCCCGACGAGGGGCTGCCCGCGCCTTCTTCAGAGTTGGGCGTCATACCCTCGGGATCACCGCGGTTCGAGGTCCCGACCATCACGATCCCGAAGCCGTCGATCGAGATTCCGTTCCTCCACGGCAGGTAGCCGCGGGACTCATCGGCGCTCATCTCCAGCGGACGAGGATGTTCTCCCGCTGAAACGCGAGCCGTGCGAGCCAGAACACCGCGAGATCGAGCGCGATGAGGACGATCGTCATCTCGAGAAACGCGCCGTTGTCGAGCACGACACGACCGGTCACCTGCGCGATCCCGAGCCCCACCACCGGAACGACGACCAGACCACCGATCTGCTGTGCGACACGCACGTCGTTCACCCGTGTCGAGATGAGGATGCCAAGGTTCACCGAGAGCAATGTGAGCAGCGGGACCAGCACGACGATCGCGAGGATCCACCGCGGCGCGGTCACCGCGTTCACGGCGGCGCGTGAGCCGATCGCGATCACGGTCGCGAGATAGAGCCCGTACGCGGCCCAGGTCACGATCACGCTCGGCACGGTCGAGGCGAGGCTCTTCGCGAAGAGGAGGTCGCTGACCCCCACCGGTGTCGCGAGGAGCGGCTCGAGCGTGCGCGACGCCTTCTCGCCGATGACCGAGTAGATCGCCATGGTGAGCGGGACGACCGTCGGGATGAGCATGAAGAGGATGAGGAAGTACGTCGCGATGAACCCCTGCACCGCCTCCTTTGGATCGAGACCGGCGACCGCCGGGGCGGCGGCATAGAGCGCTTGCACGTCGCGATCGCTCGGCGGGTTGACCGCGGCGGCAGCGACCGCCGCGATGCCGGCGAGGAGGATGACGATCGGCGGCAGAAGTGTCATGCCAACGAGCAGCCTGTTGCTGAGCGCCTCCCGCCACTCGCGCACGCAAACCGCGCGCACGAGCGTTGGCCGCGCCGGACTCATGGCGACGACCGTCATTCGATCGGCTCCACGATCCGGAGGTACACGTCCTCGAGATGCGGCTTGCGCTCGGTGACGAAGGCGATCTCGGCTCCACCATCGACGAGTGCCTTCACCAGGAGGGGGTTCGTCCGAAGCGGGTCCGCCGACGCGACGACAATCGATCCGTTCTCGAGGTGTGCCTCGCGCACGCCGGGAACGGCCTGCACGCGCGCGAGATCCTCGGCGCGCGGCTTGGGCATGAGGCGTATCTCGGTGGCGCGCCCGTAGAACTCGGCTCGCAGCTCGTCCGGGTCGGCGATGCGCAGCACGCGGTGCCGGAAGAACGCGATGCGGTCGCAGAGACGGTCCGCCTCGTCCAGGTTGTGCGTGCAGAGGAAGACCGTCCGTCCCTCGCCGCGGAGCGCGACGATGAACTCGCGCACCGTCTTGGCGGCGTCGGGGTCGAGGCCGGTGGTCGGCTCGTCGAGGAAGAGGACCCGCGGTTCGTGCAACGCGGCACGGGCGATCGCCATCTTCTGCTTCATGCCCCGCGAGAACGTCACCACCGGTTCGGTGCGCCGCTCCCAGAGGCTCATGAGCCGGAGGTACCGCTCCGCCTGGGATCGGGCCACCGACGGCGGGAGCCCGTACAGAGTGGCGAAGAAGATCAGGTTGTCCCAGGCCGACTGCCGCTCGTAGAGGCCCGGCTGCTCGGTGAGGATCCCGACCGCCGCGCGGATCTTCGCGTCGTCGCGACCGAGGCGGAAGCCGGCGATCTCGGCGGTGCCGGACGTGGGCGCGATAAGCGCGCAGAGGAGGCGCAGGGTCGTCGTTTTGCCGGCGCCGTTCGGCCCAAGGAAGCCGAAAACCTCGCCCTGGTGCACGTCGAGATCGATCCCGTCCACCGCGGTGAGGTCCCCGAATCGCTTGGTCAGCTTCTCGGTGCGGACGACGGACTTCATCTGATTCGGAGTCTATTTCTAGAATTCACAGATGACCGCATCTGACGCGGAGCGAAAGCTCCGAGAACTGTCATTCCTTCACGAGGTCACGCAGCTCGCATCGTCCGCGCGCGACTGGGACGAGATGCTTCGGGTCGTCATCAGCCGCACCACGGACGCGATGGGCGCCGAAGTGTCATCTCTGTATCTCCTCGAGCGCTCCGATGGACTCCTGCGGCTCGTCGCCACGAACGGGCTCAATCGCGGTGGCATCGGGCGCGCGACGCTGCGCGTGGGGGAGGGGATCGTCGGCTGGGTCGCGAACGCGCGCGTACCCCTGGCCGCGCGCGACGTTCGGACGGAGCCGCGATGGAAATGGGTGCCTGAGGTCGATGAGAAGCGTTTCACCTCGATGCTCTCGGTGCCGGTGGTCGCGCGCGACGAGGTCATCGGCGTGATGAATGTGCAGACCGTTGAGCCGCATGACTTCGGCCGCGAGGAGATCGATTTCCTGCAGACGATCGCGAATCAGGTCGCCGGGATCATCGAGAAGGGCCGTCTTCAGCGCGAGTCGGACCGCAAGCTGCTCGAGGTATCCGCGCTCTTCGAAGTTTCGAACGTCCTCACGACGACCCTCGACCTCGATGAGGTGCTCTCGCTGGTCGTCGACCGCCTCGTCCGCGTCTACCCTGGCGCCTCCGGCGCGATCCTCCTGCGCGAGGAGGGCGAGGCGGTCCGCGAGCGCGCGCGCAGCGGCGAGCTCGGCAAGACCGCGAGCGCGGCCGCGCAGCGCGCCCTCGCCGAACGTCGTCCGCTCGTGGCGTTCGATCACATCGCGGTGCCGCTCATCGCCAACGACCGTCTCCTCGGCGCCGTGGTGCTGCAGGTCCCTGACTACAAGGAGTTCCTCGAGGAAGAGGTGCGTTTCGTCGGCGCGCTCGCGAACCAGGCGGCGCTCGCGATCGACAAGGCGTCGCTGTATGCGCTCGAGCGCAAGACCACCGAGAGCCTCCGCGAGCTCGAGCGGGCGCGGTCCGACTTCGTGGCCGTCGTCACTCATGACCTGCGCACTCCGCTCTCGGTGATCCGCGGACATCTGGAGATGCTCGCGGAGAAGAACGGGAAGTCGAGGTTTCCGATCTCTGAGGCGACCTCGCAAGTCGAGCGTCTCGATCAACTGGTCGACCGGATCCTCGCGGGCGTGCGCACCGACCGTCCGGAGCTTTCGCTGCGGCGGACCCGCTTCGATCTGCGCGCGACTGTCACGGCCGCGTTGAAGGAGGTCGCGCCGATGGCGAGACGGCACAAGCTCACCGGTCCCCGTGCCGGACAGCCGGTCTTCGTGCGCGGCGACCGGCGGCGCACGGCCGAGGTCGTCGCGGGGCTCGTGCACAACGCGACCAAGTACGCGCCGCAAGGCACGCGCATAGCCGTGAAGATCGAGCGCGGCGACGACCGCGCGGTCGTCCGCGTTCAAGACCAGGGCCGTGGCGTCCCGCCCAACGAGCGCGCCCGCATCTTCGAGCCGTATGCGCGCGGCGCCGGTAACGACGAGGTGCCTGGCTCGGGTATCGGGCTCTTCGCGTCGCGGCGCGTCGTCGAGGCGCAGGGCGGTGACATCTGGGTCGAGGAGGCGCCGGAGGGCGGCGCTGTCTTCGCGTTCACGATGCCTCTCGCGCGCGCGACCGCCGGCGCGGCGTCACGTTGACCAGCGTTCTCGTCGTGGACGACGAGCGCGCGCTCGTCGGGATGGTCGCGTCGCTGCTCGGGGAAGAGGGCTACGAGGTCGTGACCGCGTACGACGGCGAGACCGCGTTGCGGCGGCATGCCGACGAATCGCCCGATCTGGTGATCCTCGATCGAAAGCTCCCGCGGCTCTCCGGCGACGAGGTCTGCAGGCGGATCCGTGCGGTCTCGTCGACCCCGATCCTGATGCTCACCGGCGAGCGCGGCGCGGATGAGCGCTCGAAGCTGCTCGACCTCGGCGCCGACGACTATCTCGAAAAGCCATTCAGCTCGAAGGAGCTCCGCTCGCGCGTCCGCGCGTTGCTCCGCCGCGCGGCGCCGGCCAACGCCGCGCGCGCCGCGACATCCGTCGGTCGCTTGCGCGTTGACCCGAAGACCCACCTCGCGAGCGTCGAGGGTCGTGCGCTCGACCTGACACCGACGGAGTTCCGGCTTCTTGCCGCGCTCGTCGCGCGGCCGGGTGAGGTGCTTGAGCGACGCGCCCTGCTGCGCGCGGGATGGCCCGAGGAGCGCGACCCGGACCCGGAGTGGTTGAAGGCGCATCTCGCGCGCCTTCGTTCGAAGCTCGATGGCGCGGGCGCGCCTACGCTTGCGAACGTGCGCGGGGTGGGATACCGGCTCGGGTAGAGAGACCGCGCGGCGCGGGATTCCGCAGACGGATGAGTGCCGCGGCGAGTCCGATCGCGACAAACGGCTGAGCAGGCAAGGAGTAGCGGCCTTCTGCCGACAACGGGAATGAGGCGGCCCACGTCAGCAGGATCACGAGCAACGGAAGGGCCCTGAGCGCCTCACCGCGACGGACAAGGCGCACGGTCCCCAGAAGTCCCAGTCCGAACAAGGCGAGACTCGTGACGCGCCACAGCGTCGCGATCGTGGTTGTGATGTCCTCGCTGCGGAGTGGTACGTCCCCAGACCACAGCACCACCGATCGCATCAGGCCCCGCGCTGCGAAGCCCCACGGGTCGTGGGCGATGAGGACGAGTGCCCGGGAGCGGAGCTCGTCGTCAAGCGCGATCCAGGCGCGCGCCTGTTCGGCACGTCCGGCGACCCTGTCGAATCGAGCGATCGACGCACGCCCGGCGAGCTCCTGCTCGCGTTCCGTTGGATCCAACCTGGATTCCTCGAGGCCCTGGTAATAGGCGACGTAAAGGAGGGCACCGGAGCTCCCGACGACCGGTCGTCCGAAGGACGACTCCGCATAGGTGACGTAGGGCGCGACGGTGATCACGAACGCGACGATCGCGAGCGCGATCGGCGCCGCTGTGCGGCGCAGGCCGTGCCGTAGCGCGACGATCAGCATCGACAGCGGAAGCGCAACGACGAGCACGGGCCGGGTCAGAGTGGCGGCAGCGAAGAGCATTCCCGCGAGCAAGCCGCCGCGCCCGTTGCGGGGGATCAACATCGCCGTCACGGCGACCGACCCAACCAGGAGGACCGTGGCCAAGACATCGGAGAGCGCGTGCGCTCCGAAGAACGCGAACGACGGATTGAGCGCGACGAGACAGGCGGCGATGATCCCGCCACCGCCTCCGATCAGCGTGGTCGCGTACTTCGCGACCACAACGACGAGCGCAGCGACGAGGAGGGCTTGCGCGAAAGTGATCGTCCACTGCGAGCAGCCCACCACGCAGAGTGGCGCGATGAATAGCGGGTAGCCGGGAAAACGCAGCGGCTCGGGAACGAATAGCTCGACGCCGGTGGCGCGCGTGTATTCACCTCGTTCGACGATCCCGCGCGCCAAACCGATGTACTGGCGCTGATCGTCCCGGCCGGGATCCCAATCAGGCGCGAGGTACGCGCCGTATGCCATGGTGAACAGGAAGCCGGCGCCCGCGAGCACGACGATCGCCGCGTCACCGCGGAGACGTTCGATGAATCTCGGGAGCGCGCCGGGCATCTGGGGAAGGCTACCGATGCTCACCCCT